>JBAZJR010000015.1:0-3771 GCA_041651195.1 Patescibacteria group bacterium | reverse complement strand
GGCGCGGATTTTCTGATTGACTCCGGCGGCGTTCAGGAATCTGCCAGATAAGGTCCTTTCGCGGATAATCGCAATGCCTTGCGCAGCAAGCCGGATGATCGAAACCGACTCGGCGATTTTGTCAGGCAGAGAGTTTGTGATCTGATCTAAATCCATTATTAAACCGCAAAGGACGCAAAGATTTTTATATTGTATATCCTGTTAATCCTGTTAATCCTGTCTAAATTATTTCGTCTTCAGGAGTTGGCGTGGTGAAGCCGGTTTTGGTATATATTTCGTCTTTTTTCATCGGTATGCCAGCTAATTTTAATTCGGCAATGATTCGGGCATTGGATTCAAAATCTTCTTTCTCGTCCAGAATATAAGTGAATACTGGAAAGCCATTGCGAGGCTCGCCATAATTTAAGCGATAATCGGCGATCAGGTATTGATTGAAGGCGTCCTGAGCGTCCAGCAGATCGGCATAGAGATAATCCTGTCGGACGAAGTTGGCGATTTTAGCGGCGGCAAAACTGCCGACCTTGCCGATTTCGGTCGTGAGTTGCTGACCGAGCACGCTGATCGCCATCTCAGTATTGATCTGTTCTATCAGAGCCTTGTGCGCTTCCGCCGAAGAGTGCCGCATGGCTTCCAGCAGATTGATCTTGACATTGTCACTGAAAGCCGCGTATGAATCCGTGCCGAGTTTAGCAAGCCCTTCAAGAATCGGCTGAACTTCTTTCTTATCCGATCCGGTTTTATAAAGCGCATAAATTAGCGGATCGGCGAACTTCTCATTGTTCTTTGACCAGTTCCAGAACTCCCAGTATTTCAAAAGGCAATAGATCATATTCACGCGAGCGATACTGCCGACGTAATAGCTGTCAATTCCGGACATCGGATTATAGCGAATAAAGATATGGCCTTCCGGATTATCAAATGCTTTACGCTTGAAACTCTCTCCGTTTATATTAGTGTCAAGGAACACAAGACCGTCGGACTCGAAATCAATATCGAGTTCGGTCAGATCGTATTCCTGCTTTTTGGTGACAATCGTGCCGTAGGCGATTTTATTCTCCCAGATCAGCCGGACGGCGGCCATACCGAAGAGACGTCCGTTAATGATCGTATCGCCGAGTTTGCGCATTTTGGCGGTTTGGTAGCGTAGGCGAATTTGTTCAAGTTGTTTTTCTTCGGTTGCTGATTTTTTAAATTCCGGCGGGAAGTCGATTTTATAATCGAATCCCAGGATTGCCAGTTTTCGGGTTTGAAATAAGCCAAAAAGATAACGGTCTGCCTCTACGATTCTTTTTAGAAGCGACATGAGTTTGCGTACATCACGATATTGCAGATCAATATAGTTGGCGAGTTTATTCCAGTCCTTGACTTTGCCGATTGTATCGGGCAGAATCTTGTTGATAAGTTCGGGATTGTTATACATTTCTAAAATCTTCCTTTGATATGACGATTCGAAATTGAATAGAACTCCACCTGGCCGGACAGTGCGCCACCGATGCCCTCTTCGATCAGGAGTTCGTGGGCACAGATCAGAGTATCCGGCGCGTCATCGGGCTGATTGGCTTTTTTACCTTTGAAACCGAAAACCTGTCCGAGATATATTTTACCCATTGCGGTCTCGGCGAATCCTTTTGGGAACAGGATATTGTCAGCCGCCCATTCCGCCTGAATGTTCTTGGCCAGGTCGTCAACCTTATAGCGCCGGTATTCGATGCGTGGCATCGGAACGTGCTTTAGACGTGAATAATTATTGACGTTATTAGTCCAGGTGGATTCCTGAGTAACATTGCCATCGAAACCAAGACAAATCACGCTGGCAAGTTTGGAAGCCTTCTGGCGTATTTTCAGTAGTTCATCTAAGAGTTCGTTTGAATCCGCAAAAGATTTAATGAACGGGTAAATGACATAGTATTTTTGGGTGGAATACGACCAGCCATAGCAGGTGATTGCGGTGCTATCACCCTGACCTTTGAGCGCCAGATTTGGATCGCAGTAGATCACCGCCCGGACATCGGTGGGTAGTTGGTCATATTCGTGATAATGGACTTTCGGGAATATATCACCAGATTCGAGCGACGGACGTTGCTGAAAGTTGCCATCCCAGT
Organism: Patescibacteria group bacterium; assembly: GCA_041651195.1. Classification (GTDB taxonomy): domain Bacteria; phylum Patescibacteriota; class Patescibacteriia; order Patescibacteriales; family UBA12465; genus UBA12465. The sequence continues at coordinate 1,669 of JBAZJR010000015.1, read as the reverse complement.
CGTGGGCGTCTTTCGGCTTCATCATAGCCTTCATTTCGACTTCGGATTTGGCTGGGTATTTCTCTGGCCAGGCTGACTTGGGATTACGATTCTCATCCCAGGCAGGGATCATGTGTAATTCGAAATATTCACTCAGAACGCCCTTTTCGTTCTCGATTACGAGTTGATTCATAGCGCAATGCACATCGAAGTTATTGCCTTCCCAAATCATCACACCATGATCGCTGAGCGAGGTCCGCATTTCATTCAGACGATCAATTCGGTTTTTAACAGCGTCGGGCGTGATTGATGAAGTTTCGTTTTCAAAATCAGTAATAAAAATAATTTCATATCGCAAAAAGAAATTGCGCTGGCGTCCGCGGGTGCTACGCTCTTCCGAAAGTGCATCCATGAAGGTGCCTTTCGGATTGACTTCCGATTTGGCCAATAGCCGTTCTTCACTAGTTTCCGCCCAGAGAAGATTATAATCGTGCAGAATGCGCGGATTGGACATCAGGAAATTGCGAATATCACGCACGCCATCGGTTGCTGGTGAAAGCGTACTGGACCCAAATCCGATATAGCGTCGTTTGCCGAAAAGAAAAAACCATACCAGTAGTTTTTTATAGGTGCCGGTTTTACCGATCTTGCGCGAACCACCGACGATATGCACCTTACCGTCGCGCAGATCCGCGATTTTAACCATTTCACGATGAATTTTACCAGGCCTGGCGTAATCCTGATACATATCCGATGGAAAATATGTCCTGTCAAAATACCAAAAATCACTCACAGACTTTTTAATTCTGCGCCGCGTGGCTTCCGGTGTGCATTGCGCGGGTGGAAAGGGATCAATTGGCTGGAGAATCTGCTGTAATTCCAGTTCGCGAGCCAGGGCTTCATTGTCAGCCTTAATCTGCTCTAATTGCTTTAAAATTGATTTGGCGCTTGAAAATCCGGTTTCAGCCATTATCTAAAATCCTCAAAAATCCGCCGCCTTTGCCCGCTGTGCGTGTTTCTACTGCTTTTTGGTATCAGTGGTAGTCTTTTTGGCATTTGTGCTTTCCTCGGCGAAAATTTTGATAATCTCATCATCTGTGGCATCCGGCTTGAAGCGGCGAATGATCAGGCTGACGGTTTTAGCGTCCAGATGATACATATGCCGGTCAAGTTCGGTCTGCTGAATATCTTTCTGGATAGCGGCTAATTGTTTGAGTAGTTTCAATCGTTCGGATCCTTTCAGATCCTCGGTATATAGTTGCTGAATGCAGAGCGAAGCCTGCGACTTAATCATATCTGCCAGACTGCCGGAGAACTCAAACTCATCCGGCAGATTAATATCTTTCCCATCATTGAGTTTTGTCAAAAAGGGGATAAAGTCTTTCAAAACGTAAATCCGGCTTTGACTGATTTCTTTACCTTCTTTTAGGTCATTACGAGTTTTGTTAATAAATTCATACAAAAAAGCTTTTGTTTCATCTAGTAATCCGTCTTTATGTTTCAAATATAAGGTGCGTTCCTCGTCCCAGTCATAACCTATTTTCTTATCTCCACGTTTCCAGTTGTGAATGTTCTGCGAAGATGTGTTCAATTGCCGCCCGATTTCCTCACAGTTAAAGGCATGCTGGATATATAATTTTCGCGCTTCAGGTAGCAGACGGGTTTTTACATTCATTTTGTTCATAAATAT
>JBAZJR010000014.1:0-9653 GCA_041651195.1 Patescibacteria group bacterium | reverse complement strand
AGTCCACATCGACGACCTGGTTCGGCACCTCGATGTCGGCTCGTCGCATCCTGGGGGTGGAGAAGCTCCCAAGGGTTGGGCTGTTCGCCCATTAAAGCGGCACGCGAGCTGGGTTCAGACCGTTTAGAAGCTAAAATTTTGGCTTTTAAACACTCTGAATCCAGTCACAGACATCGAATTAATACGGCGGCAATATCAAGTAATTGATATTGGTATAAAAAGCTGACTCATATCGGTGAAGTCCTAACAAGTTTGAAATATAACCTGTCATATGTTAGGATAATATCGAGGGAAGTCTCTTATGTTAAAATTAACGCAACAATAATTAGCTTATTTAGCAGGATTTATCGATGGTGATGGAAGTATTTATGTAAGATTGAAGCCAAATGATAGTTATCGTTATGGTTTCCAAATAGCTCCTTACATAATCTTATTCCAATCAGCCAAAGATGAGGCAAATTTTACAAAAATTTGCAACCTATTTGATTGTGGCTATTTGCGGAGAAGAAAAGACGGAATCTTAGAATACACTATCGGACGTAAGGAAGAAATATTGGCCCTGATCCAGGGGATCAAGCCATATTTGATCCTAAAGCGTCGGCAAGCTGATTTACTAGAGAAGATATTAGAGTTAAAGTCTCAAGTAAAGAATGCTAAAGATTTTTCTGCCCTGATGGAATTAATCAATCAGTTCGGAGAAATAAATTATTCTAAGAAGCGCATTAAACATAAGTTGACCCCGTAGAGACTAAACGTCGGCCTCCCAACAAGCGTTTTGGGATGAAGGTATAGTCCAATGCACTTAGTAATAAGTGAAAACATGCGTAAGACAGGTCGGTCTCCTATCCACTGTGGTCGTGGAAACTTGAAGAGGCCCTTCCTTAGTACGAGAGGACCGGGAAGGACGAAGCTCTAGTGTACCGGCTGTCCCACCAGGGGCATTGCCGGGTAGCTACCTTCGGTTTAGATAAGCGCTGAAAGCATCTAAGCGCGAAGCTGTCTCTAAGATTAGGTTTCATAGACTGGTTAGAGAATATAACCTTGATAGGCCGTACGTGTAAGTCCAGTAATGGATTGAGCGGAGCGGTACTAATGAGTCGTTTGATTTTCCCACACTTTTATTTTTAAGAAATTTTTGATGTTCCCTTTTTTCCCGATCTTTACCTAACACATAAATTTACAGTGGTACCCATGGCTGGCTTTGGCTAGCTATGGGGTCTATATAAAAGACACCATTGTTCTGGTGGTTTTGAGCGGAGGGGTCACACCTGATCCCATCCCGAACTCAGAAGTTAAGCCCTCCAGCGCCGATGATACTTGGGCCTGAGCCCTGGGAAAGTAGGTCGCCGCCAGAACAATGGTGTTTTTTTGTTGGGTAAAATTAGCCGTGATGTTATAATATATCATAGGAAAAGCTATAATTATTCTATTTATGCCTCTAATAAAATCAATCTCCGGCATCCGGGGTCTGATCGGCGGCCGGCCGGGAGATAATCTGACTCCGGTCGATGTCGTTCATTTCATTGCGGCTTACGCGGAGATCTTGAAACAGGACAATCCCGCAAATCCGATAAAAGTCATTATCGGTCGCGATAGCCGTATTTCTGGGGAGATGATCAAGAATCTGGTCGCTGGCACCTTGTTGGGCCAGGGAATAGATGTCGTAGATATAGGTTTGGCTTCGGCTCCGACCGTAGAGATGGCAGTTATCAGCGCCAAGGCGCAAGGTGGCATAATTTTAACGGCCAGCCATAATCCGCAAGGCTGGAATGCTTTGAAGCTCTTGAATCCTAACAGTGAAATCTTTTCGGCCGCCCAGGGCCAGAAGGTTTTGGACTTGGTCAAACAGACCGATTTTACTTTCGTAACTGAAGATAAGCTCGGACATTATATCTCGGACACCGCTTTAGCAGCTAAGCATCTGGACGCGGCCTTAGGCCTGCCTTTGGTTGATCGGGAAGCGATTGCGGCTAGGAAATTTAAGGTAGTCGTGGATGGCATAAATTCTGTCGGCGGGCTGATCGTCCCAGAGTTGCTGCGACGACTGGGCGTGGCCGATATCATCGAATTGAATTGCGAGCCGACCGGCCAATTTGCGCATCGGCCGGAGCCGCTGGCGGAAAATTTAACGGAGACCTGTCGTTTGGTTAAAGAAACTCAGGCGGATTTTGGCATCGTCGTCGATCCGGACGTCGATCGTCTGGCTTTTATTAATGAACAGGGCGAGATGATCAGCGAAGAATATACCCTGGTCGCCGTAGCGGACTATATTTTAAATAATTTTTCCATTATCGAAAAGGTCTATCCCGGTCAGTATGAAAAAACGACCACCTCTAACCTCTCTTCCTCCCGCGCCTTGAAAGACGTGGCGGAAAAGCACGGCGGCCATTATGAGTTAGCCGCGGTCGGCGAGATCAATGTGGTTGAAAAGATGAAGGAACAGCGGTCAGTCATCGGCGGCGAAGGCAATGGCGGCGTGATTTATGCGCCGCTCCATTACGGCCGGGATGCGCTCGTTGGCATCGTTTTTTTTCTTAGCGCTCTCGCCCGGAGCCAGAAGAAGATTTCGGAATTTAAGCGGCAATTGCCGGAATATTTTATGGTTAAGGATAAGATTACCCTGTCACCCGGGCTTGATTTGCCAAAGATCTTAAGCGAAGTAAGAGATGAATACGCTGGTGAGAAGATCACGGATATCGACGGCCTCCGGATCGATTGGACAGATTCCTGGATCCACCTACGCGCTTCTAATACTGAGCCGATTATCCGGGTTTACGCCGAAGCAAAGACTTTGGCCTTGGCGGCGTCCACGGCGGAAATGTTTAAAAATAAAATTTTGGCTTATATTAAATAAAAATTATTATATATCGCAATTTGCCCGGAAATCATAAAAATGGTAAAATATAAAGGAAATTTAGATAAATTTCCTTTATTTATTATCCGGGTTTAGTCCGCCATTCAGGGCTAGATTCATCTTTCATCGTATGACCCGTATCATCATCTTAGCGGCTGGCAAGGGGACCCGCATGGACTCTGAATTACCTAAAGTCTTAGTTGCTTTACATTCCCGTCCGATGATCGCTTATTTATTAGATTCAGTGACCGCGGCCGCGGTTGACCCCAGACCCCTCATAGTGGTTTCACCGGATAATCAAGAAATGATCGGCCAAGCTTTAGCTGACTATCGGGTGGACTATGTCATCCAGAAAAAACAGCTGGGGACCGGCCATGCCGTCCTCAGCGCGCGCGAGCTGATTAGTCGTCAGAACCCGGAGGCCGAGAATATTATCGTTCTCTACGGGGACCATCCTTTTTTAAAGGCCGATTCGATCCAGCGTTTAGCTGCCGCCCGTCCGACAGCCTTAACGATGATGACTACGCGTCTGCCGGATTTTGATGGTTGGCGCCAGAATTTCTATCATTGGGGACGGATCATCCGCGGGATGAACGGCGCAGTCGAAGCGATCACAGAATTTAAAGACGCGAGCGAGGAAGAAAAACTGATTACCGAAGTTAATCCGGCCCTGATGTGTTTTAATAAAGAATGGCTGTTCAGGGGAATCGACCGATTGCGGGCGGATAACAAGCAGCGGGAATATTATCTGACCGATATGGTCAAGCTCGCTTTCGCGGAAGGCCACACGGTAGAGACCCTCAGCATCGAGCCGCATGAAGCGATGGGTATCAATAGTTTGGAAGAATTGCATATCGCCGAAGACATAGTTTCAGGCTTGCCTCATTGATATGCGCCAGATTCTAGATTTACATATCCATTCTCGCTACTCCCGCGCCTGTTCGCCGCAGCTGACCCTGGCTAATATCGAAGATACCTGCCGCAGCAAGGGGATAGATATTATCGCGACCGGAGATTTTACGTATCCGGCCTGGTTTGAGTCTATCCAGAAAGAGCTGGTGGAGACAGCGCCGGACTCAGGACTTTATAGATTAAAAACCGCCCCTGACGATAAAGTAAAGTTTATCTTAGGCACGGAAGTCTCCCTGGTTTATAAAGACGCGGTTCGCGTCCGTCGGCTCCATCTCGTCTTACACGCGCCCGATATCGCGGCGGTAGCCGGGCTTAATAAAGTCTTAGACAAGAGATTTAACATCCGTTCTGATGGACGGCCGATTCTTGGGGTGAGTGCGCCAGATTTCGTAAAGCTGGTGATGAGCGTCGATACTCATTTTTTGATTTACCCGGCCCATATCTGGACTCCCTGGTATTCCGTCTTTGGGTCTAAGTCAGGTTTTGATTCCCTGTCAGAATGCTTCCAAAACCAGGTTGGCCATATCTACGCGATTGAAACCGGACTCTCCAGCGACCCAGAAATGAATTGGCGTCTGTCAGCCTTAGATAAGCTGACCATCCTTTCGAGTTCTGACGCACACAGCTTGGTCAATCTCGGTCGGGAAGCAAATGTGATGGAAATCAGCGAGCCGGTAACTTACCAAAAGATTTATGACCAGATCAAAAATAAGACGGGGATGAAGATGACGCTGGAGTTTTATCCAGAAGAAGGGATGTATCATTTTGACGGTCATCGGGACTGCCATTTTAGCTGCAAACCGGAAGAAAGCCGTCGTTTAAAGAATCTCTGCCCGGTCTGTAAGAAGCCGCTTATCATCGGCGTCCTGAACCGCGTGGAAGAATTAGCGGACCGGCCAGCCGGCTTCCAGCCATCCCAAGCCGTTCCCTTTAAAAAAATCGTGGAATTAGATAAGATTATAGCAGAGGCGCTCCATATCAAGAGCCGTAATTCAGCCGCCGTCCAGAAACAGTATCGGAGCTTAATCAACGAGTATGGCTCAGAACTATTTATCCTGTTTGATTTAGATTTAGCTAATATAAGCAATAAAATTGATTCTAGGATTATTGAAGGCATCCGTCGCGTCCGTGCCGGAGAATTAATTATCAAGCCGGGTTTTGACGGGCAATATGGAGAGATTAGCATTTTTACCGAAGATGACCGGCCAGACAAGCAGAAAGCTTTATGGGAAGATAAATAGGATAAGAAAATAATCTTTATTTTATGTCCACTAAGCGCCAATCATTATTCAGTCTGCTTTACGTCGTGGTTTTTTTAGTGCTCATCGCGATTGCCGCCGTCTTATATGGCAGTGGGCAGGAAGAGAAGGCGAAGAGAGAGCAGAATTTTTTTTGGCAGAAAGTCTTTTCGGCTTGGGATGCCGCAAAACCGGTCCTGCAAAACGTCGTTGATTTCGGCCTAGGCAAAGAGAGCAGCAATACTATCGCGGCGCCGGCCGTTTCTGAGATCGCATCGACCGCGGGCGATGATGCCGCGGAAACGCCGGGGTTCTGGTCTAAGATGGCGGCGGGCATCAAAGCAGAATGGCAGAAGAGCGATAGCGACGTGTCTGATCCCGCTATGTCCACTGTTTTGGATGAAGCCGGACCGCAGCTGTTGCGCTGGGAAAAGACCGCCACTGGCGCCGCGATAATCCTGCAGACCAAAAACGGCTCCGAACATAAGTTGCCTCTGCCTTTCAAGTTCTTAAGCCGTTAGTCGTCGATTCTGATCCAGATGCCCGGTATTTATTATGGAAATAGCTAGGCAGCGCAACAAAGCTAATTTATCAAGTTGGGGCACAGAATTTATCAATTTTTACCGATTGCTTAATAGCGGTCGTGCTATAATAAAATCATTAATTTATTAATTGGAAAAATATGCCCAAAGAAAAAGGAGAGAAGAAAGCGCCGCTCTCGGAAAAAGGAGAGAATAAAGACCGGCGGGCAGAAGCCGCCCTGAGCGCGATCGAGCAGATCCGGACCCGTTTCGGCGAAGGAGCGATCATGAAATTCGGCGATGTGCCAAAGACTAATGTGGACGCTATTTCTACCGGCTGCCTGTCTTTAGATATCGCTACCGGCGTGGGCGGGGTGCCGCGCGGCCGCGTCATTGAGGTTTACGGGCCAGAATCTTCCGGCAAGACGACTTTAGCCCAGCATATCGTTTCAGAAGTGCAGAAATCGGGAGGCATCGCGGCCTTCGTTGATGCTGAGCACGCCCTTGACCCGGAATATGCGACAAAAATCGGCGTCAATATCAAGGAGATGCTCTTATCCCAGCCGGATAGCGGGGAACAGGCCTTAGAGATCGTGGAAACGCTGGTGCGGTCTAATGCGGTAGACGTGATCGTCGTTGATTCGGTGGCCGCTTTAGTGCCGCAGAAAGAGATTGAGGGCGAAATGGGCGATCAGCATATGGGCCTTCAGGCCCGCTTGATGAGCCAGGCTCTGCGCAAGCTGACCGCCATCATTGCCAAGACCAAGACCGTCGTCATCTTTATCAACCAGATCCGTAATAAGATCGGTGTCTTTTTTGGCAATCCGGAAACCACGACCGGTGGCAACGCCCTGAAATTTTATTGTTCCATGCGGATCGAGGTGCGCCGCGCCGCGCAGATTAAACAAGGCGAGAAGATTATCGGCAACCGCGTCAAAGTGAAGATCGTCAAGAATAAGGTCGCCGCGCCGTTTAGAACCTGCGAGTTCGACATCATGTATAATGAAGGAATTTCCGTTTCCGGCGATCTGGCGGATCTAGGCGTTGAATATGGCGTTGTCAAAAAGAACGGCAACACCTATTCTTTTGGAGAAGTAAAATTGGGGACCGGCCGCGAAACAGCGAAGAAGGCGATCAAGGATGACAAGAAGCTGGCTGCGGAGATCCGTAAGGCGATATTAGCGGAAGTGAAGAGTAAAGAAGTAGAGGAGAATAAAGATAATAAATAATCCTGATTTTTAAATCGCTCCGCCTGACGGCGGGGCGATTTTGTAAAGGGCTAAATCATCAATATGTCTAAGACTTTCGTGCTCTCGGTCGGCGGTTCGCTTGTGGTGACTAAAGCCGGCATCGATATCAGTTTTTTGAAGAAATTTCGAAATTTTATTTTGGCGCAAGCCAAGCTCGGCCATAAATTTTATCTGGTAGTCGGCGGCGGCGCGACGGCTCGGACCTATATCCAGGCCGCTTTAGCCGTGGCGCCGGCGGATAATAGCAGTCGAGATTGGGTCGGTATCCGTGCGACCCGCCTTAACGCCCAGCTTTTGAAAGCTATTTTCGGCGCTGTTGCCTGTCCGGCTATTGTCACTAATCCGACTAAGCCGATTAAGACTAGTAAGAAGATCGTTCTGGTGGCCGGCTATAAGCCGGGCTGGTCGACCGACCATGTCGCTGTCTTATTAGCTAAGCATAATAAGATCGGGACAGTCATTAATTTGTCTAATATCGATTATGCTTATGATCATGATCCTCGTCAGTTTCCGCGGGCCAAGAAGCTGATCCGCACAGATTGGCCGGCTTTCCGGAAGATCGTCGGGAACCGCTGGCAGCCGGGTTTGAATGTGCCATTTGATCCGATCGCTTCCCGAGAGGCGGCTAAACATCGCCTGAAGGTCATTATCTTGAACGGCAAGAAATTAAGGAATCTGGCTGCTTGCTTAGCCGACCGTCGTTTTCAAGGAACGACTATAAGTTAGCCGGGCTCGTTATCCAGGCAATTTTCCACAGGGGGCAGGCTTGACTGCTGTATTAGGTTTTGTTATTATTATCAACATGTCAGATAAGTATTTACAAACGAAGCAATCTTTATTAGTAGTTTCTTTGGCTTGGTTGATTATTACCAGGCCGGCTTTTGTTTGTAAATCTACTATGTAAAGTAAAAAAAGTAAGTAGAAAAATATCAACAAAAGCCGGACTAAAAATAGTCCGGTTTTTTGTAAAGTTCTTTACTAAATAAATATCATTAATTTATCCATCATAAAGGAGAGGTTCGTATGCTAAGAAGTTGGCAAGAAATAACAGGTTCGCGTTTTGACCTGGGCCTAAAAACCAAATTAGAACGGTCGCATTTACTAGAAGCCAAAAATGCTATCGAGTTGTGGCAGAATAATACTCCCCCGGAGGCAACCGGAGTGCAAAAGATTTTTGGCGTGCCTTCTTTGGTCGTTTCCATGGATTGCGCCCCTAATCACAGTTTAAACATCATGGATATCGAGGGAGGCGCCGGTGGCTTGGGTTTAGCGCAGCTGATCAACGATCCTCTGGCCAGACGCTTAGAAGAGCATAAAAAAAATTGGCCGGAATTACGCTTTATCGCTAGCCGGAAGATGCTGGCTAAGCATGATTACGACCTTTGGCTGGAGGACGCTGAAGGGCATGATTTGGAGAATGGCGATTTATTATTTGTCGTCGCTGGTCCGGGTGAAATGCTTAATTACCGTAATGTTTCCGCCTCATTGCTTTTGACTCGCGGTGACAAGACTTACGGTGAAAATTGGCTATGGAGTAATGCCGGCTTAGATGATTTTGAGAGATTATTCAACCATTGGCCGGAGGGATTTTGTTTGAAAAGCCAGAACAGCCGACAAATGAAAGGATTATATATTTTTCATCCTCGGCGCGGGTTTCTGGATCGGCGCGGCATCCATGGCGCTTCTACGCGTCACCAAATTTTCCGAGCCTTAGAAGACAATGAAACCATGTATTGCCAGCCATTCCAGTCAGGAGTATTCGCTTTCGGAGAAATACCAACCATACATCGATTATTTTTCTTTTATGATGTAAAAATGAGGGAATATGTTTATGCCGGCGGATTATTAATATCCCGCCCGAGCTTAAAAACATGCAGTGTTTACAATGCCACATTCGGCTTTGTAAACTAAAATTTTAGCCGCCATCATGGTTAAAATAAAAAAGGGGAGCCACAAGCCCCCCTTTATTTTTTTGTCTGGATGTTTATCGTATATTATTTATTGAGCCAAAATTTTTACTATATCTTTGAAAATAGCTTCTATCTTCGGCCGGCCGTCTATATTAATTACTTTCTTTTGTCGGCGATAATAATCCAGGAGTGGCGCGGTCTGCTGCTGGTAGACCTGGAAACGTCGTTTGAGGGTTTGGCGGTTATCATCGGAGCGGCCGGAAGTCTGGGCACGGAGCAGGATGCGCCCGATCGCTTCTTTTTGGCTTAATTTTAAATTTAAGACCAGATACAAAGCAGTTTTTTGGGAACGGAAAAATTTATCTAGAGATTTCGCCTGCTTCAGGTTGCGAGGGTAGCCGTCAAAGATAAAGCCCGCGCCTTTTATTTTCTTTAAGGCGGCTTTTTCGACCATTTTTATGATGAGCCTATCTGGCACCAAGACTCCAGCGTCCTGATATTTTTTTATTTCTTTGCCTAGCTGGCCGTTTTTTAGTTCGCGTCGCAAGATATCGCCGCTGGATAGATGATCCAGTCGATATTTCTTAGCGATGAGAGCAGCCTGGGTCCCTTTGCCGGCGCCGGGCGACCCGAAGATGATAAGATTGAGCATAGTCTTGATTTTACCCCATAATTATAGCGGAAATATTGATTTTAGCAAATATTAGAGCGCGGACGCCTGCATATAAGAAGTACGTCTTCTAATCAGCACCTTTGCAACACCTGAGCTGGCGTTTTGAGACCCAGCCCCAGGTGTAATCGGGAGTTATTATAGTATCTTAAATAATCGTTGATTAAAGACAGGTAACGGTCATAGTTCACTGGTTTCTCGGTACCGAAACATTCTTCCTGAATCGTCCGGTTAAACCGTTCGATGTGGGCGTTGTCGTTACACTTCCTGATTCTAGAATGGCGGTGAGCGATTTTCA
>JBAZJR010000013.1:0-22082 GCA_041651195.1 Patescibacteria group bacterium | reverse complement strand
CATGATTACAGCTTAACATGTCCCTGCGGGATATGTTAAGTATGGCGTCATTCATCCCCGCACTCGGACGCCCGCTACGCGGGCGAAAGGAAAATCCTCGTACGGGGTTTCCTGACCAATTAAAAAAGCCGCCCTGACAGGAGCGGCTTTTCTTTTTTATCTCTGCTAACACTATAAATATTACATCATTCCGCCCATACCGCCGTAATCGGCTTCATGGTCATGCTTATGCTCTTTCTTTTCTGGCTTATCAGTAATCACCGCTTCGGTCGTCAGGAACATCATGGCCGCCGAAGCCGCGTTTTCTAAGGCCGAACGCACAACCTTGGTCGGATCGACGATACCGGCCTTGACCATTTCTACGAATTCACCAGTGGCGGCGTTATAGCCTTTGACTACCTTACCGGCCTTATTTTCTTCAATGATCCTCTGAAGGATCAGGGAGCCGTCTACGCCAGCGTTAGCCGCGATCGTCTTGATCGGCTCTAAAATAGCCTGATTAATGATCTTCTCGCCAACGGAAACATTATGGCCGTCCTTCATCTCGGCGTCAAATTTAGCAAAATTCAGGCCATAGCAAGCCACGGCTAGAGCTAATCCGCCGCCCGGCACGACGCCTTCTTCCACGGCCGCCTTAGTCGCATTCAAGGCATCTTCGATCCGATATTTCTTCTCTTTCATTTCCGTTTCCGTAGCCGCGCCGACTTTGATGACGGCCACGCCGCCGCCGAGCTTAGCTAAGCGCTCTTGCAATTTTTCCTTATCAAAATCTGAATCGGATAATTCTTTCTCTTTCTTGATCGCTTCGATCCGCGCCTTGATATCCTTTTCTGTCCCCTTGCCATCAACAATGGTTGTATTATCTTTAGAAGCAACAACTTTCCGCGCCTGGCCTAAGTCGGTAATCTCAACCTTATCTAATTTCAAGCCGACTTCTTCAGTAATCACCCGGCCGCCAGTCAAAATCGCAATATCTTCCAGCATCGCTTTTCGGCGGTCACCGAAGCCAGGCGCCTTGATGCCAAGCACGTTGAAGGTGCCGCGCAATTTGTTGACCACGAAAGTCGCCAAGGCTTCGCCGTCGATATCTTCGGCAATGATCACGATATCTTTCTTGCCGGACTGGATAACTTTCTCCAAGAGCGGCAAGACTTCTTGGATAGAAGATATCTTCTTATCAGTAATCAAGATATAAGGCTCGGTCATCTCCGCTTTCATCGTATCCTGATTAGTGATCATATAAGGGGAAATATAGCCCTTATCGAATTGCATGCCTTCGACGACTTCCTTCTCGATCCCGAAAGACTGCCCTTCTTCGACGGTAATTACCCCTTCCTTGCCCACGCTTTCCATCGCTTCGGCGATGATGACGCCGATTTCCTCGTCATTAGCGGAAATAGAAGCGACCTGAGCGACCTCTTCTTTAGTAGAAATCAGCTGGGACATCTTCTTCAGTTCTGTGACGATCTCACCAACCCGTTTTTCAATCCCTTTGCGGATCTCGATCGGATTGACGCCGGCCGCCACTAGCTTCAAGCCGACATTGATGATCGCTTGCGCTAAGACGGTCGCGGTCGTCGTCCCATCGCCAGCCGCATCATTGGTCTTGGCCGCGACTTCTTTGACGATTTCCGCGCCGACGTTCTCAAATTTATCTTCCAGTTCAATCTCTTTGGCGACGGTCACGCCATCCTTAGTGATTATCGGAGAACCGTAGCTCTTGGCAATAACCACATTACGGCCTTTCGGGCCGAGAGTCACTTTCACGGCGTTAGCCAGCTGATCCATGCCCCGTTTCAAGGAGAGGCGGGCCTTTTCATCAAAAATTATCTGTTTGGACATATGGTTTAAAGATTAATATTATTTAATGATGGCGGTTTACTTGATGACCGCGATGATATCGCTTTCGCTCAAGACTAGATATTCCTCGCCGTCGACTTTAACTTCATCCGGCGAATATTTCTTAAACACGACTTGGTCGCCGACCTTAACGGTCATCGGCAGAATCTGGCCGTTATCCAAAACCTTACCCGTGCCGATAGCGATAATTTCACCTTTCTCCGGCTTTTCCTTGTCAACCGTATCCGGCAAGACGATTCCGGATTTTGTGACCTCTTCTTTCGCCAATGGCTTGACGATAACATTGTTAAAAAGTGGTTGTAGTTTCATATTTTTTATCTTATATTAAATATATTTTATTAGCACTCAAAATACTAGAGTGCTAATTACTTTACTATTTTAGACTTTTTTAAAAACGCTGTCAAGATATAAAAACTTGATAAATATATAAAATGTCAATATACCGCCAAATATTATTTTATAGTATAATATTAAAGTAAAATTAATAAAAATATCCATAATATGACCATCCTCCACGGACTTATACTGGGCCTGATCGAAGGTTTGACGGAATTCCTGCCCATTTCTTCTACCGCCCACCTCGTTCTAGCCGGCCAATGGCTCGATATCCCCCCTTCGGAATTCTTAAAAACTTTTGAGATTTCTATCCAACTCGGCGCGATCTTAGCGGTCGTGGTATTATACTGGAAAAAAATCTGGTCCAGTTGGAATCTGATCGGGAAAATCATCGCCGCTTTTATCCCGACGGCTTTAATCGGTCTAGCTTTTTATAAGATCGTCAAAGACTATTTACTGGATAACAATTATATCATTGCGGTGGCTCTCATTATCGGCGGCCTCATCCTAATCTGGTTTGAAAAATATCAGACTAAGAAACTAAACGGCAAAGAAATCGCCAACGCGGGAGCTAACATTGATGACCAGGCCAAGCCGCTCGCTGGTCAAGTCGAATCACTCTCCTATAAACAAGCAGCTCTCATCGGCCTCTGCCAATCGCTCGCCATCATCCCCGGCACCTCGCGAGCCGCCGCGACAATCATCGGCGGACTGAGCCTGGGTCTTAAACGGCAAACTATCGTAGAGTTCTCTTTTCTATTAGCCATCCCGACAATGGCGGCCGCGACTGGATTAGATCTCTTTAAAAGCCGAGCCGCTTTAAGCGGCCTGGGCAGTCCTGAGCTGATTATCTGGTTAATCGGCTTTAGCATTTCCTTCCTCACCGCCATTATCGGCGTCCGTTTCTTCCTCCGCTATATCCAGAAGAATACTTTTACCCCTTTCGGCTGGTATCGGATCGTCTTGGGGCTGATCGTCCTAGCCTGGGTCTTCTGGCCCTAAAGTAGCGATAAAATCCAGGAAATACAAGAATAAATTTAAAACCCGCTTTGAAGAGCGGGTTTTCTAAAAAGTAAAATCCGGGTAAACTATGCGACGGGTTTCAAAGACGAATGATGATGCCTGATCTTCCAATCGCCGTTTTCATCCTTTTGCCATAAGAAAGTGAAGCGCGCTTCGGCCGTTCCTCGTTGCTCCGCCGGACCGACGAGGAAATCATACAGGCCGGAATGTAAAAAGGCGGCCGTATTTCCGGACTGGTCAGAGGCGACTTCCTGGACAGCCTCGGCGACAACTTTGCCTTCGGGATTCTTTTCCAAAAAATGATGGAAATATTCCTCGGCACCCGGCTGGCCGTTCTTAAATTCTGGATTCAAAGTCGGCAAAAAACTGGCTTCCGGAGAATATAATGAAGCCACCATGTGTGGATCACGGCTGAGCAAAGCCTGGTTCCAACGGGCAAATTGCGCCGCGGCCAGTTCTTGCAACCTGGTTTCTTTCTCCTGATGACGATTAATTTTTTCTAAATCATTTTCCTGTCTAAACATAATTTCCTCCGATTAATTAAATAAAGTACGATATATTATTTTAAATCAGCTGATTAGCGATTATTTACCGGACCGTTCCTGCGGCGGCGCTCCTTTGATCTTGCGCCAGCGATTAACCGCCCGTAACCGAGACAGTTCTTTCTCCAGCTTAGCGGTCACTTCGGCGAATTGGACATCATCGATAGACTCGGCTCGCTTTTTCAATTCCTCGGCCCGACTTTGCGCCGCTTTAATCCGCTCTTCATCGAGTTCATCGGCGCGCTCGGCCGTATCCGCCAAAATGACGACCTTATCCTTCGTGACCTCGATAAAGCCGCCGGACACGGACATGATCTCCCGGACATCGTCCAGCCGCTTCACTTCGATTACACCCGGCTGCAAAATAGAAACCAACGGAATATGGTTCGGCAAAACCGTAATCTCTCCGGTCGTCGTCGGAACGCTGACCTGCAAAACTTCTTCGCGCCACACGACGCGCTCCGGAGTGACAACTTCAAATTTTATAGTCTTTTGTGCCATAAATAAGTTTAAACGTTCGACTTAAGCGTTTATTTCCTCGATGCTGCCGCGCATATAAAAACTATCCTCGGATTTATCGTCATGTTTGCCGTCAAGAATTTCCTTGAAACCGCGGACCGTGTCGGCTAACTTGACGTATTTGCCGGGCCGGCCGGTAAAAGTCTCACCCACGAAGAAAGGCTGCGATAGGAATTTCTGGATCTTGCGGGCGCGGGTCACGATGACCTTATCCTCAACGGACAGCTCTTCCATGCCCAAGATCGCGATGATATCCTGTAAATCCTTATAACGCTGCAGTATTTTCTGGACACCGCGGGCCACTTCATAGTGTTCTTGACCGACGACTTTCGGGTCTAAGATGATAGAGGAAGAATCTAAGGGATCAACCGCTGGGTAAAGGCCGAGTTCAGCTAAAGAACGGGCTAAAACAACGGTGGAATCCAGATGTCCGAAAGTTGTCGCCGGCGCCGGATCAGTCAAGTCGTCGGCCGGGACATAAACGGCTTGGATAGAAGTGATGGAACCGTTCTTAGTAGAGGTGATGCGTTCCTGCAGTTCGCCCATTTCTGAAGCTAAGGTCGGCTGATAGCCTACCGCCGAAGGCATGCGCCCTAATAAGGCAGAAACTTCGGAGCCGGCCTGGGTGAAACGGAAGATATTATCGACGAAAAATAAGACATCCTGGTTCTTTTCATCGCGGAAATATTCGGCGACGGATAAGCCAGCCAAGGCGACGCGGGCACGGGCGCCCGGCGGTTCGTTCATCTGTCCGAAAACCATCGCGACTTTGCTGAGTACGCCGCTCTCCTTGAACTCATGATATAAGTCGTTCCCTTCACGGGTCCGTTCTCCGACGCCGGCGAAGACCGAGTAACCGCCGTGTTCGGAAGCGATATTATGGATAAGTTCCTGGATAACGACCGTCTTGCCGACGCCGGCACCGCCGAACATGCCGACTTTGCCGCCTTTGACAATCGGACAGATCAGATCGATGACCTTGATGCCGGTCTCTAAAATTTCCATATTATTGGACTGGTCGACGAATTTCGGAGCTGGGCGGTGGATCGGATATTTCTTTTCGGTCTTTACTTCTTTCCCGCCATCTACGACATTGCCCAAAACATCAAAAATGCGGCCGAGAGTCTCCTGGCCGACCGGAACGCTGATCGCCGCGCCGGTGTCTACCGCCGCGTCGCCGCGCTTCAAGCCGTCGGTGGAACCCATGGCGACCGTCCGGACGATATTCGAACCGATATGCTGCTCGACTTCCAGGATTAATTTCTGGCCGCGCAGATCGACGGCCAAGGCATTATAGATTTCCGGCAATTTATCAGCAAAGTAGACATCGACGACAACGCCGATGACCTGCTTGATTACCCCTGTACTTGATTTAAGATCCTTCATATTATTTAAATTATTTACTCGGCTAAGGCGTTCGCCCCGGCGGAAATCTCCGCGATTTCCGCGGTAATGCCGGCTTGGCGCGCTTTATTATAAAATAAGGTTAACTCGCTGACCATATCTTCCGCCGCTTCCGTTGCCTGATGCATAGCGGTCATCCGCGCGCTATGTTCGGAAGCGTTAGCCTCCAAAAAAGCTTGGTATAATTGAGTCTCGAATAGGCGCGGGATGATAAAATCAAGCACGGCGCGCGGTCCGGGCTCGAATTTATATTCAAGCGCCCCGCCGCCCTGAGCCAGATGCCCGGCCTCCCGTTCCGAACGATCCTGATTAGCCGTCGCCTGCGATCCTTCTCCGGTCGAACCTAAATATTCATCAACGGCATTGATGTCTACCGGCAATAACTGCTTAACCCGAGGAATCTGCTTAGCTGGATTCACAAAATCGGTATAGGCTACAAAAACTTTATCATATTCGCCGCTCTGATAATGATCCAAGGCCAGCTTGCTGATCGGATAGATATCTTTAACGTCGGCCAAGAGATCGCTCTTTTCAAATTCGGCGGCGACGTTGTGGCCGTGCGGATGGACAACCGCGCCCTTCTTGCCGACCAAAATGAAATCTGTGGAGATCCGATGCTTCAAGAGCGAAGTTTCCGCCTTGCTGATGACCGCCGTATTATAAGCGCCACACATCCCGCGATTGGAAGTGATCAGGATGATGGCGACTTTCTTGATCTCCGGACGGGGCGTCAAGAGCGGATGGAGCTCTTTCTCCTTGCTCTCCGCCGCCAAGCGCGCCAAATGCAAAACCGTCTCCCAGCTTAAATTAGCGTAAGTCCGGGTCTTCAAGACGGCATCGATCGCTTTGCGCATCTTTGAGGCCGCTACCATCTCCATCGCCTTCGTAATCTTCTTTGTGCTGCCGATGGATTTGATGCGGCGGGAAATTTCCTTGGTCTTGGCCATATCTTTGATTGAAATAAATTTTACCGCTCCACATTTTTTCTGGGGCAAAAATTAATTATAATTAATTTTTGCTTGACGAAAAAATAGTCGCTCTAAAATTCATTTCAATCCATTACTTCTTTTATTTTATTAAATAATCTACAGTCGCTTTATAATCGGCAATCAAAATTTTGATCTTATCTTCTATTTCCGGGGTTAATTCTTTCTTCTCATCGATCAATTTCAAAACCTCATCATGACGATCCGCGTACTTATAGAGACCTTCTTCAAATTCCCGGACCCGTTCCACCGGCACATCATTCATCAAGCCGTTGATCAAGGTATAATAAACCAAAACCTGTTTCGCGACCGACAGCGGCTGATACTGGTCCTGCTTGAAGATTTCATATAAGCGCCGGCCCCGTTCTAGTTTAGCCTTGGTTTCCGCGTCTAGATCCGAACCGAACTGGGCAAAGGCCGCGAGTTCACGGTATTGGGCCGCCTCTAAGCGCATCTGGCCAGCGACTTTCTTCATCGCTTTGATCTGGGCGGAAGAGCCGACGCGAGAAACGGATAAGCCAGCGTTAACCGCCGGGCGGTTACCTTTATAGAAAAGCTCCGGTTCCAAAAAGATCTGGCCGTCGGTAATAGAAATAACATTGGTCGGGATATAGGCGGATAAATCGCCAGCCTGGGTTTCAATAATCGGCAGAGCGGTGATAGAACCGCCGCCGAAATCTTTATTTAATTTACAAGCTCTTTCGAGTAAACGGGAATGTAGATAAAAGACATCGCCCGGATAAGCTTCGCGGCCCGGCGGGCGTCTTAGAAGCAGTGAAATTTCGCGATAAGAAACAGCGTGCTTAGAGAGATCGTCATAAATGATCAAGACATCCTCTCCTTTATCTAAGAAATATTCAGCCATCGCGCAACCGGCGTAGGGAGCGATATATAATAAAGAAGCGGAAGTAGAGGCGCCGGCTAAGACCACGGTCGTATATTCCATCGCGCCCGCCTCGGTCAATTTCGCCACGATATTGGCGACCTTAGACTCCTTCTGGCCGATCGCGACATAGATACATTTCATATTCTGCCCCTTCTGATTGATGATGGTATCTACGGCGATAGCGGTCTTCCCTAATTGGCGGTCGCCGATAATGAGCTCTCTCTGGCCGCGGCCGATCGGGATCATCGCGTCTATCGCCTTGATGCCGGTCTGGACCGGCTGGCGGACGGATTCGCGGGTGATGACGCCGGGAGCGATCTTCTCGATCGGATAGAACTTCGCGGCCGTAATCTTGCCTTGGCCATCCAACGGTTCGCCAAGCGGATTGACCACGCGGCCGATCATCGCTTCGCCAACCGGCACTTCTAATATTCTCTTGGTCGCCTGGACCTCGGTCCCTTCTTTGATCGCCGTATAATCGCCGAGGATGATCGCGCCGACCTGATTTTCTTCTAGATTCAGGGCCACGCCGGTGACATCGCCGCTCGCGGTCTTAAACATCAATATTTCTGACATCATGGCCTCAGCCAAGCCGGAAACCAGGGCGATGCCGTCAGAAACCTTCAAGACCCGGCCGACCGACTGCTCGCTGACCGCCGCCTTGAACCCGGCAATTTCCGACTTCAACTGTTCAATGACGAAATCCTTAGTAGTTGACATAATATTTTAGCTAATTACTAATCTTATTTTTTAAACTGGCCAAACTGCTTTTCAAGCTGCCGTCGATAACCCGGCTCTCATAATTCAGGATGAAGCCGCCGATCAGGCTCTTATCTATAATTTCCGTCAGCTGGACTTTCTTGGCTTGGGTCTTATTTTTTAAATAAGCCACGATCAATTCTTTGGCCGCGGCGCCCAACTCTCGAGCGCTCGTCAGCTCGGCAGCCAGCTCGCCATGCTCTTTCTCCCAGATCTCCCGGAAACAAGCGATTATCTCTGCCGCCTTACCTAAAACCCGGTCCCGATCAAGGATCAAAACAAAATTCTTCAAAGCCGTCTTGACTTCAGCTTCGCTGGCGCCGCTTGTCGCGGCGAATAATCCCTGCGCGTATTGTCGGACTGATATCTTCATAATCTATTTGACCAATCTCTTGATAAGTTCCCGGTCTTTATCGCTCGTCATCTTCTCATCCAAGACCTTTTCTACGGCCACCACCACCAGATCCGCCACTTCCTTCTTAATCTCTTTCAAAGTTTCAGCCTTCTCCCGGACTAATTTCGCTTTCTCGTCATTGATTACTTGTCCGATGTCGGTTTTCGCCTTGGCCAAGAGTTCGGCGCGCCGAGCCTCGCCCTTCTTATCCGCCTCTTCTATAATGAGGTCCGCCTGTTTCTTAGCGGCGGCGATAATCTCTTCCCGCTCGGTCGCGGATTTAGCTAGCCGCTGTTCGATCTCGTCGGCCTCCCGCAGGCTCTTATCGATCTTAGCTGAACGTTCGGACATCACTTTGACCAGAGGCTTGAAAGCGAAGAAATAAAGGACTGAAAAAACGATAGCGAAATTCACAACTTGCGCGATGAATAATCCAAGATCGACGTGGAAAGTGGAAATTAATGATTCCATACGATTAATTAAAATTAAAAATTGAAAATTGAATCCGCCCGCCGCCACCGGGCGGAGACAGGTTCAATCTTTCAAGCTTCAATTATTTGATGCTGAAGGCGATAACGAGGGCGTAAATGGCGATCGCTTCAGCAAAAGCGGAAACGAGCAACACCGGCACCAAAATCTTGCCGGCCGCTTCTGGATTCCGGCCGATGGCTTCCATAGCTTTGGAGCCGATCCAGCCGATACTGAAAGCAGGCACGACGGAACCAAGGCTGATCGCCAAGGCTTTCGCAAACATGACATTTTCCATAATTTTATGAGCCTAGATTTAGATAATATTATTTAAACCCCGGCTTTTATTTATTTTAAATTTAAATTAATGCTCATCAGCGGCCGTCGCGATCGTAATATAAGTCAGGACCAACATCGCGAAAATCAAAGCCTGAATCAATCCCACCATGATTTCTAAAAACAAGAAAGGGATCGGGGCGCCATAGGCCAGAATCGCGGAAATCGAAGCCAAAAGGACTTCCCCGGCGAAAATATTGCCAAACAAACGGAAAGAGAGGCTGGCAATCTTCGCTAATTCCCCCACGATTTCAATCAGACCGACAAAAGCCTTGATCGGATTAGTCAGGATGATCATCGGATCCTTCCGGAACTTCTTCAAAATCTCCATAAACGCCTTGATATTGATAAACTTATTCAGATATTTCCACCAACCGACCGCGAGAACGCCAAAAATATGGCTAAGCACCACGCCGATCGTCGCCAGGGCTAACGTCGTATTGATATCAGCGGTCGCACCGCGCAAGTAAGGAATGAATATTTTCTCTTCGCCGTGCTGGACAATCTGGCCGATCGAGCCGACGCCGGGCAGAAGCCCCATCCAATTATTGAAGAGCACGAAAAAGAAAAAAGCAAAAACGACCGGAGCGAATTGCAGCGATCGTTTGCGGCTTCCGGTCACGTCGTCAAAGATGCCTAAGAAAGCCTCGATAATCATTTCAAAAACATTCTGGATGCCGGTCGGCACTTGTTTCAGGCTCCGCCGGATAGCAATGGCCAGTATAATCATGATCGCCAAAGCGAAGCCAGCCGTCAATAAAGCATTGGTAATCGCAAAATGGCCGATATGGGCGATCGGTTCGGCAAATAAAGTATTCTCGTGGATAATTTCTCCTGCCATTTTTATTTTTTAAAACTCTTAATTTTTAGACGGCTTACGAACAATGGTTTCTTGACGAGCATCTCTTTCAGACCGTTTCGCCTCTTTAAGCGTGCTCGTGACCAGGCCGTACATAGAAATGAAAAAAAATACCATAATCGTGGCTAAGAATAGCCAGGGGTCGGTGCCGAATTTCTGATCCAGCCACTTACCGAGATAAAGGCCGATGATAACCGGAAAAGCGATCCAGCCGGAAATGTTAGCCATGATCCTTAAAGCAACATTCCAAGAATCTTTCTTCATATTTTTAGGCCATATTTTTTATAGCGTAAAAAAACCTCTGTGTCAACCCTCCCGTTTTCCGGGCCAGCTCCCTATTTTTAGGGTTAGATTCGGAAAAAAGACCGAGCGGTTTCCGTTGTCATTTCGGCTACTTTTTCCAACTTGATACCCCGGATATCGGCGATCCGATTAGCGACATATTGCACTAATATTGGCTCATTTCTCTCGCCACGATAAGGTTCCGGGGTCATATAGGGCGTATCGGTCTCAATCATCAGCTTATCTAAAGGAATTTTCCGGATCAGATCGTCCCATTGCTTACTAAAAGTAATAAGCCCGGTAAAAGAGATGAGGAGCCCTAATTTAAAATATTTCCAGGCCAAATCTTCGTCCCCGGAAAAACAATGGATAACCCCCCAGGGCCGATCCGTCGGGATCAGCTGACTGTATTCTTTTTTGAATTCGCTCAAGATCATAAAAAGATCATCATGCGCCTGACGGCAATGGATGATGACCGGCAGATCCAGGCTGCGCGCCAGGAGCAATTGCTGGGCGAAGACTTCCTGCTGTTTTTTCTTAACCGCGGAAACATCTTTGGTTGGATCCAGATGATAATAATCCAAGCCAACTTCGCCGATCGCGACAACCTTTTCAAATTTAGCCAGCTTCTCATAGCTATCATAATCGAATTCTTCGGCGCGAGCGATAAAGCTGCCGGAATCCCCTTCTTCGCCGGTATCGACCCGGCTGTTCTCCAAATGGACAGGATGAAGCCCGACAGCGGCATAAACCCCCTTTTCATACTTATTGGCATAATCCAAGGCGCGATTAGAAGTCTTAATTTCCGCACCAACCAGGATCATCCAGGTATTGCTATCTAAAGAACGCCGGATCACCGCGTCGGCGTCGTCCTTGAAAGCGGCAAAATTAACATGGGCATGGGTATCAATCAACATAGAAAACAAAATTATATAAATAATTAAAAAACGCGAAAATCGCGCCTTTAAAAGTCCTTCTAAAAATAAGATGCTTACTGTTTCGGCTCTTGGTTCTCAGCCGGGACTTCGGGAGTAGTCGGCGCCTGACTAACCGCAGGGGCGTCTTTCTCCTCGTGGCCGCAAGAACACTTACAACCGAAGAGCTTCGCGAACCAACCGCAACATTTTTTACACATAATATTAAATATTTACCCTGATAAAGACTCTCCTATTATAGCATCTAACCTTGAAAAGTCAATAAAATCAAGCTTATCCATTAATCAAAATCAGCTAAGAGCTGCTTCTGCTTCTTGCTCAGACCGGTCGGGATCTTGACGATGATCTTGACGAAATGGTCGCCGAGGCCGCGATGCTGGAGCCTGGCGATGCCTTTTTCTTTCAATTTGAAAACGGTGCCGGATTGCGTCCCTTCGGGAATCTTCAGTTTTAGGGGACCGTGGATCGTCGCTACTTCAATTTTGTCGCCGAGCGCCGCTTGCCGGATACTGATCGTTTCTTCGGTCCGGATGTCATAACCATCGCGGATGAATTTCTTATGCGGACTGACTTTGATGCGCAGATAAAGG
The DNA here is from genome assembly GCA_041651195.1 of Patescibacteria group bacterium. Classification (GTDB taxonomy): domain Bacteria; phylum Patescibacteriota; class Patescibacteriia; order Patescibacteriales; family UBA12465; genus UBA12465. The sequence continues at coordinate 9,903 of JBAZJR010000013.1, read as the reverse complement.
TCGCCGGCGGGCGCGCCTTTTTGCCCGGCTTCGCCGCGGCCGCTCAAGCGGATAGACTCGCCCTCATTGATGCCGGCCGGGATGCGTACCTTAAAGCTCACTGACTCGCGGTGCATACCGCTCCCTCCGCACTGACGGCATTTCTGGCTATAGATTTTCCCCTCACCGCCGCAGTCCGGACAAGCCGTCTGAGTCTGGATATTGCCTAGGATCGTGCGCTGCAGGCGCGAAATCCGGCCTGACCCGCCGCAAGTCGGACAATTCTCGATCTTGGAGCCGGGTTCGGCGCCGTTTCCTTGGCAGCGGTTGCAAGTCACGTTCTTAGTGAAACTAAGCTCTTTCTCCAGGCCGAAAGCGGCTTCCAAAAATTCTATATTCAAAACCATTTCTAAATCACGGCCGCGCGCCGCCTTCTTCGTCCCGCCACGGCTGCCGCCGAAGCCAAAAATATCGCTAAATCCGCCGAACACATCGCCCAGGTCTTCAAAATCAAAATTCATGCCAGCGCCGTTCTGAAAACCGGAAAAACCGCCATAATTGGCGCCGTTAAATCCGCTGCCCGCCTGGCCATGCTGGAAGGCGGAACCGAAACGATCATATTGCTGGCGCTTCTCCGCGTTGCTCAAAACCTGATAAGCCTCGTTAAGCTCCTTGAATTTTTCCGCGTCGCCGCCCTTATCCGGATGATGTTCGTGCGCTTTCTTGCGAAAGGCGCGTTTGATCTCATCCGGACTAGCGCTCTTGGCGACGCCCAAAATATCGTAATAATCCTTAGACATAGATTACAGACGCTCAAGCCCTGAAGATAGGAATCTTCGGCTGGTCTGGTTGAAAAAGATTTATTTCTTCTCTTCTACTTCCCCTTCCACGACATTATCGTCTTTCTTCTCGGCAGTTTCCGCGCCCGGCTGAGCGCCCGGATTAGCACCAGTCTCTGCACCGGCATCCTGCTCCCCAGCGCCAGCTTGCGCGCCCGCGCCCGGCTGAGCGCCTGGTTGCTGATACATGGCGGCGCCGATCTTCTGCGCGACCGCATTCAACTCTTCCATCTTTTTCTTAAGCTCATCGGCGCTAGCGGTATCTTTGAGCTTCTTCAATTCCGCGGTCTTGTCTTCCAGCTCTTTCTTATCCTCCGCCTTCATCTTATCGCCGGATTCTTTAAGCATCTTTTCCATCGTGAAGACGACGGCGTCGGCTTGATTCTTGATCTCGACCTCTTCTTTCTTCTTCTTATCTTCTTCGGCGTGGAGTTCCGCTTCTTTCTTCATCTTTTCGATCTCTTCCTTGGACAAGCCGGAAGAAGCGGTAATCGTAATCTTCTGCTGCTTATTAGTCGCCTTATCGGTCGCCGAAACGTTCAAGATCCCATTGGCGTCGATATCGAATTTCACTTCTATCTGCGGGATACCGCGCGGCGCGGACGGAATGCCGTCTAAAGTAAAATGCCCCAAAGTCTTATTGTCGTGCGCCATCGGCCGTTCGCCCTGGACGATATGGATCTCGACCGCGGTCTGGCCATCGGCCGCCGTGGAGAAAACCTGCGACTTGGAGGTCGGGATAGTGGTATTTCTCTCGATAAGCGGGGTCGCGACGCCGCCTAAAGTCTCAATGCCTAAAGTCAAAGGCGTCACATCTAATAATAAGACATCTTTCACGTCGCCCTGCAAAACGCCGGCTTGGACCGCTGCGCCTAGAGCCACAACCTCGTCCGGATTGACGGACAAATTCGGCTCTTTGCCGAAAAACTCTTTGACCTTCTGCAAGACCAAGGGCATGCGGGTCATGCCGCCGACCATGATAACTTCTTCGATATCATTAACTGAATAACCAGCGTCGGCTAAGGCCTTCCGGCACGGCTCGATCGTCTTTTCAACCAGATCCATGACTAAAGCTTCTAATTTCGCGCGGCTGATTTTCATGACCAGATGTTTCGGCCCATTAGCATCCGTCGTAATGAAGGGCTGATTGATTTCCGATTCCTGGGCCGTCGACAATTCGATCTTCGCTTTCTCGGCCGCCTCCTTGATGCGCTGCAAGGCCAAGGTATCTTTGGACAGATCGATGCCTTGATCCTTCTTAAACTCTTCGATGATCCAATTGATTATCCGCTGGTCAAAATCTTCGCCGCCCAAATGCGTATCGCCGTTCGTCGCCTTGACTTCGACGGTATCGGCGGAAATGTCAAGAACAGAAACATCAAATGTCCCGCCGCCTAAATCATAAACCACGATCTGCTGGCCTTGCTTCTTATCAAAGCCATAAGCGAGCGCGGCGGCCGTCGGCTCATTGATGATGCGCTTGACGTCTAAGCCGGCGATCTGCCCGGCATCTTTAGTCGCCTGGCGCTGTGAATCATTAAAATAAGCCGGGACGGTAATGATCGCCTCGGTGATCTTCTCGCCTAGCTTCGCCTCGGCGTCCGCCTTCATCTTAGCGAGCACCATCGCCGAGATCTCTTGCGGCGAATAATCCTTGTCGCCCATCTTGACCTTTACGCCTTCGCCGGCCTGCAGAATCTTATAGGGCGCGGTCTTTAAATCACGCTGGACTTCATCTTCGGAGAAATGTCGGCCGATCAGGCGCTTCACGGCATAGACCGTGTTTTCCGGATTGATGACCGCTTGCCGCTTGGCCGCCGAGCCGACGATGCGTTCGCCGGACTTGGAGATCGCTATGACCGACGGGGTCGTCCGGTTGCCTTCGATATTTTCGATGATCTTCGGCGCGCCGCCTTCCATGATCGCCATCGCGGAGTTCGTCGTCCCTAGATCGATGCCTAAAATTTTTGCCATATTATTTTTTTATTATTAATTTTTGTTTTAATTGATCATTGGCTGATGCCTAGCCCCGAGCCGGGGCTAGTCGTCAGACAACAATTATTTCTTGCTGGTCTGGATCTTAATCGTCTTCGGCTTGACCTCAGCCGCTTTCGGCACCGTGATCTTCAAAACGCCGTCTTCATTCACGGCCGCGGCCGCGTCGCCGTCCACCTTGGTCGGAAGCGGGATCGAGCGGTAGAAAGAACCGCGGCGGATCTCCTTGCGGTAATAATTCTTCTCGTCCACTTCGCTCTTCTTCTCGCTTTCGCCCTTGATGGTCAGGACATTATTCTCGATTGAGATATCCACTTTTTCCGGATCGATGCCGCCAAGCTGGGTCTCCACGATAATATTGTCTTTATCTTCATACATGTCGACTGCGGGCGTAAACCCGAATTGATTGCCCCGTAAAGCCGGCAACATGGATTCCATGGCTTTGTCCATGTCGTCGAATTCCGGGAAAAATGGGGTCCATTTTATAAGTGACATAGATTTATGATGTCTTCCTATAAAACTCAGCGGATCGCCAAGTAGATATAGGAAGAAAAAATTAATAATTTTATTCAACAATGACTTTCGCCGGCCGGATGACCTTGCCGTTCAGCTTATAGCCGGGCATGATTTCCTGCTTGACCGTTTCGCCGTTTCCATCCAAAGCATCCATCGTATGGTGGTCAAACTTTTCGCCCACGGTGCTTATCTCTTCAATGCCGTGCTGAGCCAAAACATCCTTAAATTGCTTAAGTACGTGGCGCACACCCTCGACCCAAGGATTCTTTCCCTCCGCTTCGCTCAGCCCGGACATAGACAGCTTGAGATGGTCATAAACCGGCAAGACATTATGCAAAAAATCAGTCAGGGCATACTTGGCAAAATCTTCTTTGTCTTTCACGGTCGCTTTCAAAAGATTCTGATAATCGGCCAGGGCGCGCTTATACTTATGCTCCCAAGACTCTTCCTCTTCTTCTCGTGAGAAAGTGAAGCGCGGTTTTTTCTCTCCGTCGATTTCTTTCTCGCCCAAAAATTCTTCTTTAGCGCGGACCCAGATCTGCTCATCGGCTACACTTTGATAAACCACCACTTCAGTCTTATGGTCGCGGCTATCAAGAGCCGTAAACAAGACGCGATATTCGTTGCCGGTATAACAGAGATAAATCCCTTTTTTCACTTCAGTTGTTTGTTTCAATTCTTCCATATTATTCAAATTTTTCCTTAATAAACTGGACAAGCGCCAGGTTCCGGCCGTAGTCCATGCGCAAGGGACCCAGGATCCCGAAGACGCCGTTTTGATTATTATATTTATACTTGACCAAGACCGTGCTTAAAAAATTGCCGAAAGGATTTTTGGAGCCGATCAAGATCTGCTCGCCGGGCGCCAAATTTTCAAAGACGCCGTCGATGATCTCTTCCAGGCGGTCGATCACGCCGGAAACATCGCAGACGATATCGACCTGTTTGAATTCCGGCTGGGAAAAAAGGTTAGCCAGGCCGGTATAATATAAATCGTTCTTATGGAAAGCCCAGAACACCGCGCCGCCGGACATTTCAGCGATAGTTTTCGCGGTCTGCTTATAGGCCGTTTCCTCGCGCGCGAAGACCTGCTCCAATAATTTAAGCTCTGCTTCTTTCAATTCCTTGCGCTTCTTATTACCCGCGCTATCCGCCAAGAATAATTCATAAGCCGCTTCCGTCGGCACGCGTCCGGCGGAAGTATGGGGCTGATAGATATAACCCTCGTCTTCGAGCTCCATCATCTCATTGCGCACGGTGGCCGGGGAAATATCCAATTTATATTTCTCGACCAGGATGCCGGAAGAGACCGGCTGGGCGGTCTTGATGTATTCCTTGATGATCGTCTCCAAAAGAAATTTTTTACGCTCGGATATCATATGAATCCATTATAAACAAAATTAGCACTCAAGTCAAGAGAGTGCTAAAAAATTACATTTTACCTAGATATTTTATCGATTTTTACCTAAAATAATATTCCTAATTCCTGTCGATCGGATTGATATTCATAATACTGTTCCGGACTCAAGAGGCGCGGGGCGGCAAAATCATTCTGAGCGCGATAAAACAAGGAATAGTTCCGCGGCGGATATTGGTTGATCAGGCAATCCGATACCAGATGGATAAAACCGCTCAGAGCCAGAGCCAGTAAGAAAGTGGCTGCGGCCTTTCTGTCCCGCCAAAACCAGGCTAGGATCAAGAGGAACGGGATATATTCCCAAGCATGGAACCAGAGATGGATCTTATCACTCGCTAAAAATTGCCGACCTTCTAAGAAATAGGTTAAATTAAAATCGAGGCCATAAACCAAAAAATATTCTAAGACATGATCCAAGTCGATAAAAAAGCCGCCCAGAATTCCGGCGATGATTCCGATCTCAACCCGCTGGCAACGCCGGCCGACCAGATAGCCGACCAGGACAGCTAAGATAAAATGGATAGAGAGATGTACTGGCAAAGAAAGAGGAAGCATAAAGAGCGCGCTGATTATTGCTTAACGGAAAAATACCAATTCAAGATATCTTTAGCGATCGGCGCGGCGATCGCGCTGCCCTCTACGCCCTCTTCGACCAGCACGGTAATCGCTACTGTCGGATTATCATAGGGCGCGAAGCCCACGAACCAGGCATGCGGGCTTTTTTTGCTCGACCATTGCGCGGTGCCGGTCTTACCCGCGGCCGCAACCGGCAAGTCGCCCAATGAGCGGGCGCTGCCGAGCGTCACCGTTTCCCGCATCCCTTCCCGGACGATCTGGATGTTGGCCGGATCGATAAAATCTTTACGGATCACAGCCGGCGCGATATCCCTGACGACCTGATTATCCGGCCCCAAGATCTGGCTGACCAGATGCGGTTCATAGAGCGTGCCGCCGTTCGCGATCGCGGCCGTATAGTTAGCGACTTGAAGCGGCGTAACGATGACATCGCCCTGGCCGATAGCAAAATGATAGGTGTCGCCGATATACCACGGCTCTTTCTTGACCTGCTCTTTCCAAGCGGCGGTCGGCACGAAACCTTTCCGTTCGCCCGGCAGGTCGATACCGCTCAATTCTCCCAGCCCGAAAAGCTGAGCGTATTTAACCAGGCCGCTCAAGCCCAATCCCTGGAAATCGCCGTAACCGCCGCCGATATAATAGAAGAAGGTGTTGACCGACCAAGCTAAGGCGTCTTTGACGTCGACCTGCCCGTGCCCGCCCGCTTTCCAATCCGGGAAAAACCATTCGCCGATGCGCAGGCCGCCGGTCGACAGGAAGCTGGTCTTGGCGGTAATGACTTTCTCCTGCAAGGCTCCGGCCGCGAATATCGGCTTGATCGTCGAGCCGGAGGGAAATTCGCCGCTCACCGAGCGATTGAATAAAGGCTGATTCTCGTCATTTAAGAATTTATCATATTCCGCCTGGCTGATGCCTTGCGCGAAAAGATTATTATTATAGGCCGGCAGGCTGACCAGGGCGAGGATCGCGCCATTACTGGGATCCATGATGATGACGGAAGCGCGATGCAGGTTCGCGATTTTTAAATACGCGGCCGCAACTTCTTCCGCTTTTTGTTGCAGAGCAGAATCCAGAGAGAGTTTTAAATTATAGCCGTCTTGAGCCTCCACCTCATTAATGATCTTCTTCTGGCGGCCGAGGGCGTCTACTTCGATATTCTTCCGCCCGGGCGAACCTTTCAATTCCTTTTCCCAGGCATACTCGATGCCCATCTTGCCGACATAATCGATCGGCGAATAGCTGCGTCCGCCGGCCGCGAGTTCTGCCTCGCTGATCTTGCCGGTATAGCCCAGGATATGCGAAAAGCTGCTTTCGCTCAGGACCGTCGGGCTGGATGAAGCGATCGGCAGGAGATATTCCCGCCGGATCTTGCTGGACAAGAAGACGCCCGGCCAGTTCGGCAGCTGCAAGACCAAGAGCATGGCCTTGTCATAGTCGATATTATCGGCGACGAATAAGGGCTGATAGGATTCTAAGGCGCCGATCTTCACTTCAGACACAGCGTCTTTCAATTTATAAAAAGTAGCGTTGTCCGCGACGACTGAGACCGTGGGCACAGCGCGCACCGTGCTGATCTTTTCGGAAACCGCCTCGGCGGCCGATGGTTCATCCCCCTCCAGGATATGGCTGATCCGGCGCAGCAGATCATCGCGGATCAATTCGTCTTTAGGCAGGTCGATCGGCTTGAAATACAAGACGAAGTTCGCCTTATTGCGGACAAGCGGCTGCATATCGCTCGTATAGATTATGCCGCGCTTCGGCTCGATCGTTTCCGCGCGCAAACGGTTCCCTTCGGAGAGCAGGCTATAGTAATCATTCCTGGCGACCTGCAGCCAGAAAGTCCGGAAACCCAGGATAAAAAAGACCAGGAGCGCCGCCAGGGCGAAATATTTCAAACGGCGGAAATCAAAGGACCGGCTGACCATCTCCTTATGGCTGGTATCGGCCAGATAGGAACCCTCCGCCCAGTCGGCATAATAAAAAGAGTCCTTGAGTTCGCCGAAAGAAAAACGCCCCTCCTGCACTAAAAAAGGGTCCTGGTTTTTCGGGCGTAAGGACTCGATCGAGCGGTTTTTCCTAGCCATTTTGAAGAATTTCGGGCTCATATCTACCCTTTATCTTATCGCGGATTAGGGGGATTGGCAAGGTAGATTTATTTCAAAATAACAAAAATAAATAATTGTCATATTTTAAAAATCATGGTATAATTAAAATATAAATTTTTAACAAAAAATTTATGAAAAAAGTTTCAAAAAAACTAGCCCAAGCTGTGGCAAGGGCTGTGGGTAATTGGATCCCTTGGAGAGATTAATCCAAAATAAAAAGCACCTAAAAAGTGCTTTTTATTTTTAAAAATATGAAAATTGAGAATATTGTTGCTAATTGGCCAATTCTATTCTTTCAATCTCTAACTGAAAGAAAAAAAGAAAATTTTACAAAAATACTATTTAAAGCCAATATATATTGGTGGCGTGCGTATAATATTTATGATGACATATTAGATGGAGACGGTGACTCATCTAGGTTGCCAATAGCAAATACTTATTTTATAAAATTTATAACAAGCTATTATAATTTAAATTTGTCTAAAAAATTTTATAAAATTTTTAACAAAATAATAACTACGGTCGAACAAGCTAATAAAAAAGAACTACTTGAACAAAAATTAAAATTTAAAAATGGTAAAATTTTAATTCCTAAAAAACTGCCAAAATTTTCTATTTTAAAAACATTGTCCAATAAATCAATGGCTCTATCCCTTGGCTCTATAGCTATAATGTATCATTTAGACTTGGGTACTAAAAAGATAAATTTATGTATAGAGTTTTTTAAAAATTTTTTGTCGGCGAAACAGTTATCTGATGATTCCCATGATTGGTTGGAAGATCTAATAAAAGGTAAAATTACTGCTGCTAATGTGCATGTTTTACAAGAAGCAAAAAAACATAACATAGCTCTAGATCTTAAAAATAAAAACTCGCTATTTAAAATTTTTCTAAAGATCAACTACATAAACGGCAAAAATGTTATTAAGCTATGCGAACGAGCCAATATATACGCAAATAAAATTGGTCTTCAAAAAAATTGCAAATTTTTAAATAATACTGTAACGATTATAGAAAATGCAGCTAAAAAAGCTTTAAACCCCGAAACTTAGAACTCTTAATAAAATTAAATACTGCCCATATTTTCAACGTAAAATAACTACTTAAATAGCATAAACCCGCATTCGATATGCGGGTTTTTGCTAAATATGTTCTTATGGAAGGTAGTGCACTTGAGAAGAGGGAGTTGCTGGCTAATCTAAAGAGTAAATTAATTTTAAAGGATAAAAAAATACTATATTGAAGACGAATACGGCAATGATTTAATATACTTTTCCATAAATTCCCAATCGGGCTCACCGCCTTTAGCAGGCAATTTTATTTCTCTTTCTTTTAATCTAGTTTGGCTGGCTTTTCTGCCATAGTTATATCTATACTGCTCTAAATTGATAACAGTGGCCAAAAAAAGACCTAGATATCGATTCATTTTAAATTTGGGATTTAATTTTTCTACATGATCACTGGCAGAGAAATCAAAAGGCTGATAAGAACAATATCCTAAAACCGCGCTATCAACTGTTAATATATTACCCTTCTCTGTGAAGTAATTATAAAAACCCGCTATGCCATTATTGGTTGCTTGTGTAGTAACAAAAGGATGCTTACCTTTTCCATATTCTTCCAATTCTAAAATCGAGGTTGTTTTACTGCCAGAAACATCAAATAACTTTGTCATGGGAAATAACTTCCATTTTTCAGTATTAAGCTCATATCCATTTTTGTCCAGTGCGTCTGAAATAATATTGCTCGCCATTTGATTAGACAACAAAAAGGAGCAATAATCAATTAATGTTCTTTCGAAATTTTCTTTGCTTAACATGGAATAATCGGTTTCCATATATGCTTCTGGGCACCACTCGTCTTTTGATGTAACTGCTTTTGATATACTAAATCCGGGTATTGTTTCTTTATTTTGATAGTTTACCAGCCATTTATTTTTTATATCATGCTCAAACCTTTCATATAAATCTATACGTCCTTTATTTTTTCGTTTTACAAATCCGTCGTCTTTATAATATCCAAAATATGTTTTTTTACCAGCAGGATGTGGCCTTTTTGCTGTAAATACCATAATACAGGTAACAACGCCTACATCGGAGTTAAAAAATAATTCATCTGGCATACTAAATACCGCCTCCAAAGTATGCTGACTTAAAATTTTCTTTTTCCATTCATAAATTTTTCCAGATTGAGCTAAAGCGCTCTGCATAGGAACAATAGCTACGCACTTACCACCTTGCACTAAACACTCCATGTTATCATAAACAAACTCAAGCTCTTCTGTGGCAGGTACCCCAAAATTCGGACAACTATTCTTCAAACGGCGGCAATGGGTTAAAATATAATTAATAAGATAAAACCATTGCCAACAATATGTATAAAAAGATAGATCCGAGCATCAAAGATCGGATAATCGATAAAATAAAAAATGACGGGATGTCCGTCAAGGAAGCCTCAATTGAGTTCGGTATCAGTA
>JBAZJR010000012.1:0-24271 GCA_041651195.1 Patescibacteria group bacterium | reverse complement strand
CGCCGTCACCCCTTGCGAGGCTCCGACTCTTTGTAAGTATATGGTTTCAGGTACTATTTCACCTCCCTCAACGGGATGCTTTTCACCTTTCCCTCATGGTACTTGTTCACTATCGATCATAAGAAGTATTTAGTCTTAGGTCATAGTCGACCTGGCTTCAGACGGGATTTCACGAGTCCCGCCCTACTTAAGAACAAAGCTACGGAGAGTTTAATCTTTTCGTTTACCGGGCTATCACCGTCTCTGGCCGAGCTTTCCAGCTCGTTCAACTAAGAAAAATCTTTTCTGACTCCGCCCCGTTGGTCTGGCAACAGGCGCTTATATCTTGCAACACCGAAAAAACATGTGGCTCCAGAGCCTTCTGTGGCCAGCCTAGTAAACTAGGCCCGCCACTCAGTTATTTGGGTTTAGACTCTTCCCCTTTCGCTCGCCACTACTCAGGGAATCATTATTATTTTCTTTTCCTCCGGCTACTAAGATGTTTCAGTTCACCGGGTCTTCCAGCTTAGCCGCAAGGGCCGAGCTTCCTCTATCTACAATAGAGGGGGTTTCCCCATTCGGAGATCTGCGGGTCAAAGGTTGCTTGCCACCTCACCGCAGCTTATCGCAGGCTGCTACGTCCTTCATCGTCTTCTTATGTCAAGGCATCCACCGTATACTCTTACTGTGATTTTCCCACGCTTTTATCTTTAAAGGATAAGAACGCGGTTTTGGCATCTCATTACAGCCCCCTGCTCCTCGGACGAAAAATTGAGAAGCAAAGGATAAGACGCCGGTCTTTTATATTTTTGATGTCTTTACTCTAACATTAATTGTTAAGGGACACAGGGCGCAAAAAAACCGCTGGTCGGCGGTTCTAAGTAATCGCAAAATGGCTGATTAATTAGAATCGCTTATAAAAACGGAAACTTAAGGTTTTTTTCATATTATTCTGAGCTTTTACAGCCCTGTTAAAACTGATACCAATTATAACCGTTTTAAAAATAATGTCAAGGGCTATATTTCCCATAAAAAAGAGCCTAATTTAGGCTATTTTTCGTCTATCTAATTATTTACTTTTAAGCAACTTAGGTTTCAAGCATCCGCGTATCATCCATATTCCGTTCGGCGATTTCCCGGCTGATCGAACCGGCTCGATAAAGCTGGACGATATGACGATCCAAAGTGACCATGCCGATAGCGGAATTCGTCTCGATAGTGCTTTTGATCTGGGCTAGCTTACCTTCTCTGATCAGATTCGCCACGGCTTCGTTATTAATCAATATTTCCCGAGCGGCGATCCGGCCACCGCCGACTTGCGGCAGAAGGCGCTGCGAGACAACCGCAGTCAGGACTGAGGAAAGCTGGGATTTGACCTGAGCTTGCTGGAATGGCGGGAAAATATCAATGATCCGATCGATCGTCTGGGCGGCGCTATAAGTATGGAGGGTAGCTAAGACGAGATGCCCGGTTTCCGCCAAAGTCACGGCCGTAGAGATAGTCTCTAAATCACGCATCTCGCCCAATAGAATCACATTCGGATCTTGGCGCAAAACATGTTTCAAACCGCTTGAAAAAGTCAGCATATCGGTGCCGAGCTGGCGCTGGGAAATGATACTCTTATGCGGCGTAAAAACGTATTCGATCGGATCTTCCAAACTGATGATATTCGTGCTCCTGGTTTCATTGATATGCCCGACCATCGCCGCTAGCGTTGTCGACTTGCCGCAACCGGTCGGACCGGTCACTAAAATAAAGCCTTGCGGCAGGTCCAGCAACTCTTTAACTACCGGCGGCATGCCGATCTCGTCCAGGGTTGGGATCCGATTATCGATCACCCTAGCTACGATCATGAGATTATTCTTTTCGTAAGAAAAATTTACCCGATATCGATAATCCTCGACCTGATAGCCTAAATCTAGGTCGCGCTTATCGAAAAGACGGGACTTCTGTTCTAGGCTCAGCATGGTGTCGACGAAGGCTGTCAGATGATTAGACGTCAGTTCTGGGAAATCGCCGTCCTTGATGATCTCATTGACGGCAAAAAGCTGGCCGTCTATCCGCAGGATTGGCGGTTGGCCGCATAGGAGATGGACGTCTGAGGCCTTGCGGGCGGCAGCTAATTTAAAGAGATTATTAATATCCATATAATCGGAGCTGATCGGTCAACCTACCAACCCAGTTTCTTTATCGCTTTGGCGGCGGCGTCGACCTGGGCTTCCTGTTTGGAAGAGCCTTGGCCAGTCGCGACTTGTTCGGCGTCCAGATAGATGCCGACCGTAAAGATCTTGGCGTGATCCGGACCTTCTTCATTCAAAATCTGATAATGCGGCGTGATGCCCCTGATTTCCTGGGCTTTTTCCTGGAAATGCGATTTCGGGTCCAGATAAGTCTGGTTACGCAAGATATCATCTAATTTAGAGACGACATTACGCAGGACGAACTTCTTGGCGTCAGCCAAGCCCTGATCAAGGTAAATCGCGCCGATAATCGCCTCGACCGCATTAGCCAAGATAAACTGCCGCGACTTCTTATTCTTATCGCGCGATTCGCCCTTCGATAGGTATAAGCCTTCCTCGATCTTTAATTCCCGGGCGATCTCATAGAGCATCTTGGCATTGACGAGCGAAGCCCGCCAATTTGTCAGATCCCCTTCCGGCGTCTTGGTAAAGTTAAGATACAGAAATTCCGTCACGATGATTTCTAAAACGGCATCGCCTAAAAATTCCAGCCGTTCGTTATGCCCGATCTGGAAATCCGGGTGTTCATTAAGATAGGAACGATGAACGAGCGCCTGCTTTAATAAACCCTCGTCTTTAAATTTCACTCCTAATCTTTTCTGTAATTTGCTTAAATCATTACTGATCATAAAACTTCGCGCCGCCAAGCAACGCCTCGATTAATCTTTGGCTGTTTCTGCCTTTTCTTCGACCGCTGTTTTCTCAATCTGCGCCTTGCGTTCTTCCTCCTGCTTGGCCGCCTCTATTTCTTCTTTATTATCACGGACCTGGATCTCCGGCTCGTCATTATATAAAGCGCCTAAAACGCCATTGACAAATTTACCGGAAGCGTCGCTCCCGAAGCTCTTAGCCACCTCGATCGCTTCATTGATCGCGACGCGCGGCGGGATCTCCGTAAACAACAGCTCATAGATTCCTAGGCGCAAGATATTCCGATCAACGAGCGTAATCTGATCGAGCGGCCACTCGGTCGCGTATTTGACGATATGTTTATTGATCATCGGGAGGTTATCCCGGACGCCTAAGACCAATTTTTGTACGAAACCGCCGTCATCAAAATTCGGAGCGAAATTAGAAAAATTATCCGCGATCAAGCGGTTGATATCATCATCTTTTTGTCCGTTAAAATCCCAAGCGAACAAGGTTTGCAGGGCGATAGTACGGGCGAGATGACGATTAGACATAAGATTATTTTTTCTTAGTCGCTTTCAGCTTAACCTTAACCACTTCTTTCCCCCGATAATGTCCGCATGACGGGCAGGCGGTATGCGGCTTCAAAGCTTGGCCGCATTTCGGACATTTATTAAGCACAATTTTTTTCAAAGCAAGATGCGAGCGGCCTTTATGGGTGGCGGCATGGGTCTTTTGCTTTTTTGGATTAGCCATATAATTTTTAAATTTTAATTAGTGGACCTAATTTCAGTATAACCGAATAAGATTATTAGTCAATGAATCAAAGGGTGTCCGGTTTCGGACCGACAATGCTCTCAAACTCTGCTTTTTCAATGGTTTCTTTCTCCAAAAGGACGGCGACGATCTTCTCCAACTGGGGCTTCCGGGCGGCGATGATCGCGACCGCTTTCGCCTCGCCCTGCTTGATGAAGCCAGCGATCTCTTCGTCTATTTTCTCGGCCACCCGCTCGCTATAATCGCGCTGTTCGTGGATCTCGCGGCCCAAAAAGATCATCTCTTCCTTCTCCCCGTAAGTGCGCGGGCCGAGATGGTCGCTCATCCCATAATCCGTGACCAAGCTACGCGCGAGCGCCGTCGCGCGGCGCAAATCAGAGGTCGCGCCCGTCGTCACTTCTCCGAAGATATCTTTTTCCACCAGATGGCCGGCAAGCAGGACAGCGATCTCGGAAATAAATTCCGATTTGGCGTGCATATGGCGGTCTTCCGCCGGCACTTTCAAGGTATAGCCGCCGGCCGAACCGCGGGCGATGATAGAGACCTTATGGATCGGATCCATATTCGGCAAAAAATGCGCGACTAAGGCGTGCCCGGCTTCATGATAGGCAGTAATCTTCTTTTCTTTATCCGTAATGACCCGGCTCTTGCGTTCTGGCCCGATCATCACCTTTTCGATCGCTTCAAAAAGGTCGGAATCGATAATCTCTTTCCGGTTGCTCCGCGCCGCTAAAATAGCCGCTTCATTCAAAATATTCGCCAAGTCAGCGCCGGAAAAACCGGAAGTGCGCTCCGCAATCGTATGCAGATTAGCGTCTTTCGCCAGCGGCTTCTGGCGAGAATGGACTTTCAATATTTCTTCCCGGTCTTTCAAGTCTGGCAAGTCGATCATTACGCGACGGTCAAAACGGCCGGGACGCAATAAGGCTGGATCCAGGACATCGGGCCGGTTAGTTGCCGCGATGACAATGATATTCTGGGTCGGCTCGAAGCCGTCCATCTCTACCAAGATCTGATTTAAAGTCTGTTCCCGTTCGTCATGGCTGCCGCCGAGCCCGGCGCCGCGGCGCCGGCCGACCGCATCGATCTCATCGATGAATAATATGCACGGCGCTTGCTTCTTGGCCTTCTGGAACAAGGAACGGACGCGCGAAGCGCCGACGCCGACGAACATTTCGACAAATTCCGAGCCGGACATATGGAAAAATGGCACTTGCGCTTCACCAGCCACGGAGCGGGCCAATAAAGTCTTGCCCGTGCCCGGCGCTCCTAATAGCAGGACGCCGCGCGGGATCTTCGCGCCTAATTCATGAAATTTTTTAGGATAGCGCAAAAATTCAACGACTTCTTTCAATTCCTCCTTGGCTTCCTTAGCGCCGGCCACATCCTTGAAAGTAACCCGATTTTTTTCATCCGGCGTGAAATCCTTAGCGGTCGACTGGCCGAAGCTCATAGCGCGGGAATTGGCATTCTGCAAGCCGCGCATCATGAAAAAAAGAAAAAATCCGACTAACAAGAAAGGTAAGATAAACGGGATAATATTGGCCAGCCAATAATCCCAACCGCTTTCGTCCTGGACGGAAATCTGAACGCCGACTAATTTTTCCGGTTCGACCTTAAAATTGTTCAGGAGGGCGGATAAAGATTCCGCGGCCTCTTTCTGCGCAATTTTTTTCTGGCCATCTTTCAACGTAATGTTAATCTTATTACCGGTAACGACCAAGCTGCTTACTTGGCCGGCATTAAGCTCACTGACCAGGGTTTCCACCCCGACAACGTCTGGCTTCTCGCCGGAGCCAGCGAAAGCGCTGAACAATCCGGCCAAGATCAAAAAAACAACGAAAAATATAGTAAAATTCTTAATTAATTTTTGCATACTAGATAAAATTAAAAGTTAACCGAATAAAGATTGATAGAATATATTATAGGGGAAATCAGGCGCTTTGGCAATGCTAAAAATGCCCTTTTTATGGGCATTTTTAGAAAATATTATTTTTGATCTTATTTGGATTTCTTGGCCGCCTTAGGTTTTTTTTCAGTCCCGCCGTCCTCCTCTTCTGCGGGCGCGGCCGCTTTTTCCGTCTTAGCCGACCTAGTTTTTTTCGTTTCCGGCGCCGCTTGCTCGGCCGGCGCGGTTTTTTCCGCCTCGCCAGTGACTACCGCCCCCGCTCCGGCCAATTTCAAGCCGAGGCGATGTTCGCTCGGCGAAATGCTGACCACTTCGAAATTCTTGATTTCATCCGGCTGGAATAATTCCGTAATCTTATCTTTAACATTCAGATTAAGCTGGCTGATATGCGCCAGGCCGTGGATTTCATCGTCTAATTTTACGAAAAGGCCAAACGGATTAACTTTCAAGATAGTGCCTGGCACAACCTGGCCGATCTGATACTTAGCGCTTGCTTCCAGCCAAGGATCTTTCAATAATTTCTTGGCGCTCAAGAAAACTTTGGCGCCATCGATAGAAATAATCTCCGCCTTGATCCGATCGCCGACCCGATACATCTCGCTCGGCGAATCGATGCGCTGCCAAGCTAACTCGGAAATGTGCACCAAGCCTTCGATATTCTCGCCGAAAGAAACAAAGACGCCGAAATTAGTAATCGCCGTGATCCGGCCATCGACGATCGTGCCGATCTGATATTTATCCAAGGCTGGCTTCTGTTTCTTGTTCCAGACGTCTTTCTCGCTGAAGATAATCTTATTATCTTCTTCGCTGAGCGTAATGACCGTCACTTCGAATTCCTGGCCGACAAAAGATTTTAATTTTTCCAAAATCTTGCTCTTATCGCCGCCGGAGATGCGCGGATAATTTTCCGGCGCTAATTGGGAAACCGGCAAGAAGCCATCGATCTGGCAATAACGGCTAAGCAAGCCGCCCTTATTAGCGTCCATGATCTTAACCTTGACCGTAGTCTTGTCCTTAAGCGCCTGGCGCAATGTCGCCCAAGCTTTTTCCTGGCCGACTAAACGGAAAGATAGTTCTAATTCGCCATTTTCATTCTCCGCGTCGATAACCGCGGCCTCTGCCTCGTCACCCGGCTTTAGATTAGAAAATTCTTCTACTTCATTATAAAGTTCCGGCCCGCGGATGATCCCCATCAAAACGCCGTCTACGTCTAATTTCACCTCCGCTTTAGAGGCGGCCACGACGATGCCCTTGACGATATCGCCGACCTGCGGGATCCGAATATTGTCTTTTTCTAATAATTTAGCAAACTCGCTGGTCTGCTCCTGCGTCTTGTCTTCCATATTTGATAAAAGAGGCTTAATTAGCTGCTGTCGGCCGAAAGCCGCCAACAAAAAAAGCTTCCTAAACCCGACTATGTCGAGTCCGACGGCCACCTATAAATCCGCCGGTTTCTTAAAGGTGATATCTATTTGTGCTATCAGTATAATGGTTGCCCGGCGGATTGTCAAGGCTACGCTGGCAAGTAATTTATATATTGTTTAACAGGTATGCTATAATATTAGTATTACAAAATAATCACTAAATCTATGAACCAAACGCTCAAAAACATCCTCGGCTTGGCTGGAGCCCTGGCTATCCTGGCAGCGGGTTATGCTGCTCTCAGCTATGTTAACTCTTACAGTAAAGTGATCGAACCTTCTTCTTTCCGCAGCTTTTCGGTCAGCGGCGAAGGCAAGACCACGGCAATCCCGGATATCGCTACCTTCAGCTTCCAAGTCATCACGGAAGGCGGGACGGATATTGCCGCCCTACAGTCCCAGAATACGGAGAAAATGAATAAGGCGATCGAGTTCGTCAAGGCGCAAGGAGTGGAGGATAAAGATATTAAGACACAATATTATAATCTAGAGCCGCGCTATGAGACAAGCAGCTGCAAAGTCGTCACGACGCCCCTGATCCTGCGCAGCGCGACCGAAGAAGTCTCCCTCAGGGTTGAAACGGACGGTTCGACCGGCTCCTCTCAGGCGATAAGCTCGGCAATCGCTCCGGTTTCTCTCAGCCAGACTTGCCCGCCGCCCAGCATCGTCGGCTATACCATTACGCAAGCGGTGAACGTCAAGATCCGCGATTTCAAACAGATCAGCGCGATCATGGGCGGGGTCGTCAAGAATGGGGCGAACCAGGTCGGCTCCCTCTCTTTCGCGATCGATGACCCGACTAAAGCACAGAGTGAGGCGCGGACAGAGGCGATAGCGAAAGCTAAAGCGAAAGCAGAAGCGATGGCCGAAGCTGGCGGATTCAAGATCGGCCGCCTCTTAGGAATCCAGGAAGGCGCGCAATACCCGATTTATAATGTCCGTTCGATGGATGGCATGGTCGCTGGCAAAGCAGAGAGCGCTTCCGCCACGCCGAATATCCAGCCCGGATCGCAAGAAGTTGATGTTACCGTTACCTTGCAATACGAAATAGACTAACTATCGTTAAGCGGCCACCGGTCGCAATTATATGTTTAATATTCTTTGGGGGACGTTGCTGTTCCTCGCCCCTTTCTTATTAATCTTTTGCTTTTCTGACCGCTTCCGCGGATTTTTGTATGTCCTGAGCGCGGATATCGCTTTTCACCTCCTGCTCGCCCTAGCCACCCAAGCCTGGCATATTTTTAGTTATCCCATTATCTTAAGCGCTCATATATTGGCCGCGGGCGCGGTCGTTATCATCCTGATAAAAAAAGCAAAAAAAATATCTTGGCGGATCAAAATAAATTGGTTTGCCCTCCTAGCTTTCAGCCTCATCATCTTTGAGCTTGGCTCAGTCCATTATTTCTATTCCGGCCGAGTCAGCACCAGCACGGGCTACCAGACAGTAACGCGCGCGCGCCATATCTATCCTTATTTTTCCGATGAATGGGCCGGCGTCGCTTTCGTGAATGATTCTATCGCCAACCGTTCCCTGCCGATCGTCAATCCGCTGATCGATAGTGCTGATCATAAGAGCTTCCCGAATATCTTTCTGGCTTTTTTCTCAATCTTGGCCGAAGTCTTCCTGCTCTTGAGCCTGCCGCCCTTGATCGGATATCCGACCCTGGCGATCGCCGCTGGAGTCTTGATTTGCTTACTTGTCTATATCCTACTCAGAAAAGCCAAGATCAGTCCGGCCGCGGCCACGGTAAGCATTCTCTGCTTGCCTTATATCACGAACGGGCAGAACTTAGCCGGCCTCTGGTATCTACTGCCATTTATCGGCGGACTAATCCCTTTCCTGGTCAGCTTGGCCTCTATCAGCGGGCGGGACCGCTTCCTGGCGGCAGCGAGCGGGGTCTTAGCTTTATTAATCTACCCGCCCTTGGTTATTTTTATCCTGCCGGTTTTTTTGTTCAATCTCTGGACGGACCAAGAACTTAAGACAATCGCTAAATGGCAATTCGTACTGTACGGTCTGGTAGCCTTGCTCGGTAGCGGACTAGCCGTGATCGCTCCGCAAAGATCTAATTTCGGTCCGCTGTCCGACCTGCTCCGATCTTATCTGCTCTATCCTTCATTAGACGGCGGCGTCCCCTCCTTCGCGATCTGGAACATTATCCCCTGGGTCATCCTCCCCTTTGCCTTAATCGGAGTATTCGAGTTAGGGCGGAAAAAAATCTTTCCCATCTTGATCCCGGTACTGATCGGCTTGTCATTCTGGCTGATCTATAGCCGCGGCACCCAATTTCTCGTCATCGGCTATGATCGAGTAGTTGTAATTACTTCTATTTTTCTGATTGCCTCAGCGGCGGCAGCCTGGGATCAGATGGCCGTGATATTGATCCGGCGCTTCCCTGGATTAGCGCGGCCGGAAATCGGCTGGCAATTAAAATTTTTCATACTCGCCCTTTGCCTGCTATTTTCCTGGTCCTATACCCAAAGGTCTGCTTGGGAAAAATTAACCCTGACGGTCGGCTCGCCCGAAGAAAAGATGATTGTCCGTCCGCTCGCGCCAGCCACCGTCTTTTTCACCGCGGCAGATCAGCGCTTATTCAGTTCCTTGCCGCGGACACGCTTCCTATCTAACGACTGGAAAGGATTAGTGATCGGCGCGGCGACCGGACTCTATCCGCTTAACACTAAAGATTCTATCGTGACCAACAAGATCCTGGATTATCCCTCTTTCGGCGGCTTCAGTTGCGCGGAAAAGAAAATTAGCGCCCAGGAACATCGCTTGCGCTATGTCTATTCCCCGTCTTTCGATTGTCCGGGCTTCATTAAGCTCGGCAGCAGCGACGAGAATCTCTATCTATACGAATTTAAACCATAATCTATGGACGCGACGCCGGATATCAGCATCGTCTTGCCTTGCCTGGATGAAGAGGGGGCGATCATCCTTTGCCTCCAGGAAATCCAGGCGACCTTAGGCGCTCAGTCCTGGTCGGCCGAGGTTATTGTCGTAGACAATAATTCCCGCGACCAAAGCGCCGCCCTAGTCCGCGCTTATCAGGCCCATTGGCCGACTGTCCGGTTGCTGACTGAAAAAAAAGAAGGCTACGGTTTCGCCTACCTGCAGGGGCTGAAGAACGCCCAGGGAAAATATATTTTCATGGCGGACGCGGATGGAACTTATAACTTCGCTGATCTGCCTCTCTTTATCAAGCAACTGGACGCCGGCGCGGACCTTATTGTCGGCAACCGTTTCGGCGGCCAGCTGGCGGATAAATCCATGCCCTGGCTGAACCGTTATATCGGCAATCCTTTCTTGTCTTGGCTGGTGCGACTCTTCTTCAAAGTCAAGATTACGGATATACATTGCGGCGCGCGCGCGATTTCGCGATCCGCTCTAAGTAAGCTCAGCCTATACACTGGCGGTATGGAATTCGCCTCCGAGATGATCATTAAAGCCGCGCGAAAAAATCTTCGGATCGAAGAGCTGCCGATCAATTACCGGCCGCGGATCGGCGAATCAAAGTTGCGCTCTTGGTCGGACGGCTGGCGCCACTTGCGCTTCATCCTATTATATTCCCCGCTCTTCCTATTTTTCCTGCCCGGCGCCATCCTCTTCAGCCTCGGCCTGATCTTCATGTTGATCTTTTATTTTTCTAACCCAGTCATCTGGGGCGTCCAGTTATACGTCTATCCGATGTTTTTATTTTCCGTCATGGTCATCCTCGGCTATCAGCTAATCCTCTTTAGCGGCTTTTCTAAGATTTACGCGATCACTCATCTCGGCGACGACCACCGCTTGATTGAAAACCTATTCAAGAAAATCACAATCGAACGGACCGGCCTGATCGGTCTGCTCCTAGCGATCGCCGGCGCCGTCATTTATTTGAGCATCTTCTTCGGCTGGCTGAATTCTCATTTCGGCGAACTGCAAGAAATCAAAGAATCGATCATTGCCCTGACTTTGCTCATCGTCGGCGTCCAGACTTTTTTCGCCGCCTTTATGTTCAGCATCTTAGGCATTAAAAATAAATGAAAATAGCTGTTTTCCATAATTACCTGGATAATATCGGCGGCGCGGAGATCGTCGCCCTGACTTTAGCGCGGGAGCTCGAGGCTGACGTCTATACGACGAATATCGACGCGGAAAAAATACGGCGCATGGGTTTTGCCGATGTCGCCCCCCGGATCATCTCTATCGGGCGCCTCCCCAAGAAAGCGCCCTTCCGCCAGCAACTAGCTTTTTGGAAATTCCGTCGCTTAAACTTGCGTGGCCGCTACGATTTCTTCATCATCGCCGGCGACTGGGCGATGTCCGGCGCCGTGAATAACCGGCCGAACTTCTGGTACGCCCATAGCCCGCTCAATGAACTCTGGGAATTTAGAGATTTCATCCGAAAAAATATTTTAAGCCGTTGGAAGATAGCGCCTTATGACCTCTGGGTTTGGCTCAATCAAAAGCTGACTCTCAAGTACGCCCGCTCGATCGATAATTGGGTCGCTAATTCGGAAAATACTAAAAAAAGGATCAAGAAATTCTATGGCCGCAACGCTACCGTTATCAACCCGCCGATAGACACAGCCGCTTATCGCTGGGAAGGGCTGCACGATTACTGGCTTTCGGTCAATCGCCTGATCACCCACAAACGGGTCGATGTCCAGGTAAAAGCTTTCCAAAATCTGCCTGACGAAAAATTACTGATCGTCGGCAGCTACGAAGAGGGTGTTGATCAATTTGAATCTTATAAGCGCTACATCGAGGAACTGAAACCGACTAATGTCGAAATTATCCACTGGGTAGATGATGAAAAATTAAAAGAACTCTACGCTGGCTGCCGAGGCTTCATCACTACTGCTAAGGACGAGGATTTCGGGATGACCGTCATAGAAGCGATGGCCGCCGGCAAACCGGTCATCGCCGCGGCCGAAGGTGGTTATTTGGAAACGGTCACGCCGGAAACGGGACGATTGATAGAAAATATTGACGCAGAAAAATTAAAGTCTGCCATTACTGGCATTTCGGCGTTATTGAAAAAAGATCCGCAACATTATCGCGAATCCTGCTTAAAACGGGCGGCTAGCTATGACACGGCGCGTTTCCGAGAGAAGATTTTACGTCTTATCGCTCTCACGCCGCCGCGATCAAACGTCGAATAATCGATAAAACCTTGGTCTGATCCCATTCTAAACTCTCATTGCGGCCATCAAAATAAATCTCGGCGAAATCCTGCGACGATCCGTCGCGGCGCGCCAAAGACTGCAGGGCCCCGCGCAGAGCAGCGAGGGCTTTTTTATTTCCCGTATTTTGCAAAATATATTGCCGCGGCGAAAACTGGCTATAATTCTTCTCCGCATATTCAATCGCCTCCGCCAGCTTCTCCGGCGTCGGCTCGAAAAATAGGCCGGTCTGCGCATTAATATGCTTCTTGGTCGGTCCGGTCGTGTCCAAGGGCACTAGGACCGGGATATTCGCAGACAGGCATTCCATCTTGAAACGGTTAACGCCCTCGAAGGCACTCGTCAATATGCCGAGGCGAGCCGAGTTGATAATCCGGTTAACGTGCGCCGGATCATTAGATAGACCATGTAATCCAGTCGCCCAACGATACGGAAAGCTGATCCCGGCTCCCAGGTCTCGTGCCAAGCTTATAGTCTCACGACGCAGTTCTGTCTCCGGCGTCTTTTCCCAAAAACGGCTGCGCCCCCAAAGATGGCCGAATTTTATAAATTTCCTGGGCCGCAAAAGAGCGGCGGCGCGGACGAATAAATCATGCCGCTTAAACTGCTGCCAAGCCGCAATCTGGATGCCGCTATAGCGCAACGCTGATCCCAGTGGATAGAATTTATCAGTATCTACGAAATCCGCATTAGCAAATTCCAGTAATATCGCGCCGGGAAATAATCTTTTTGTCTCCTCCCAAAGCGTCAAATCTTCTACTAATTTTATATCGGCGCTGACCTGGTCATTCATTCCCCACCAGCCCTTCCGTTCAATCAAATAAAAAAAATCCTTGAGCCCAGGCACCAATCCGACTAATCTATCGCACTCATTCATAACTAACGCGCCTTTCTCTAAGCGGCCAGCGCGACGGCGCGGCACAGCCAATACGGCCAGGGAGAGGGCGGCCTCGGACTGAACTTTATTACTTTTTGCTTGATCCTCCATATGGGCATTTATACGAGCTAAAACTACCATTATCAATATAGCATAGGCGATATTAAAATGTTATAATCAGCTATATGGCCTCCCTAAAAAAACAATTATTAGTCACGCTGGCCGACCGCAACTTCCTAGACCAGGCCAAACAGCTTTTCTCCTCGGCTTACCATAACGCCGGCTGGCGCGGCGATTATCTGCTCTTAGCGCATGATGTGCCGGAGGCGGATCTGGCCTGGTTCCGGAATAAGGGCATACTGATTTATGAGTGCACTCCATTGGCCCATGGCCAAACTGGCTGCGGACATGGAAATTATCCAGCCGTGGTTTTGGATAAATTCTATCTCTTTACCCCCTATTTCCGCCAGTGGCAAAAAATTCTTTTCTTAGACGCTGATATTATAGTACAGGCCTCCTTGGATCGTTTTCTGCCGATTGCCGGCTTAGCGGCGCCTAACGCGACCGACTTAAATCTAAAAAAAGAATTCAACGCCCAGCTTGATCCAGACTTGTGGGCGGAGATGAATCGCGCCTATCCGCTGCGGGGGCCATCTTTTAACACCGGCGTCTTGGCTTTTGATACCGGCCTAATCACCGATGATCTTTTCGCCCGCTTGGTTGCGCATCAGAAAAAATTTGGCCACCTCAGTCGCTGCGGCGAAGAAGGGGCTTTCAACATAGTTTTCTATCAAAACTGGCAAAAACTACCGCTCATCTGTAATGTCTACCCCGAATTCATAATCAATGCTTTCGGAGTCAGAAAAGAAAGATTGCGCGCCGTTATCTTACACTTCGCTTGCCATGTCATTAAGCCCTGGCTGCCGGCCAGCCCTTACTATGAAGAGTGGAAGAATAATCTACATTTAGCCGAGCAGCTTGATCCGTCTCGACCGCTGCCGGCAATCAGTCTCTGGTCGGATCGAGAAGTCAGAAATAATACTTGGTTTCTGCATTTCAGGATGTTATTCCCATTAGCTATCTGGGCGAAGAACCTACGCGACAGCGGCCGTTGGCTGATCAGCCGTCCGGATTGGCTGGCTGGCCAAATCGGCCGCCTAGTCAAACGGCTATCTCCGGCTATCTACTATAAGATAGTACGATTAAAGAAAAATAATTTTCAATCAAATCGAGGATGAGTTTATAATTAATAGTATGCAAGCAAAGTCTAAACATCTGCTGGTTACTCTCGCCGACCGCGACTTCCTAGACCAGGCCAAACAGCTTTTCTCTTCGGTCTACCATAACGCCGGCTGGCGCGGCGATTATCTGCTCTTAGCGCATGATGTGCCGGAGGCGGATCTGGCCTGGTTCCGGAATAAGGGCATCTTGATCTATGATTGCCCGCCGCTTGATCAAGGCATGATCGCTAATGACAGCTTGCCTGCCGTTGTTCTAGCTAAATTCTATCTCTTTACGTCTTATTTCCGTCAATGGGAAAGGATAGTCTTTCTCGATGCGGATATTATCGTCCGGGCGTCACTCGACAAATTACTAACGACGACCGGTTTGATGGCCGTCACTGACATGTTCAACGGCCGACTAAAGAGACAGTTTGAATCGAGCGCCGACCCGCGGCTATTTGATGAATTAAGCCGCCAATATGATCTGCGTGATATAGCTTTCAATAGCGGCGTCTTAGTCTTCGGCCCCGAAATTATAACAGACGGCCTATTTCTGCAACTAATCAACCTATATAAAAAATTCGGAATATTAGACACTTATGGTGAGCAAGGTATATTTAATCTGGCCTTCTACCATAATTGGCGGCCACTACCGGTCGTCTATAACTTTACCCTATATGATTGCGACCGGTATTGGATCAAACGTGGCCGCCTCCGGTCGATCAATATACATTTTATCGGGCCGGAAAAACCTTGGCGACCTAATAACGTTTTCTACCCGCTCTGGCGAGAAAATCTAGCTCTAGCAGAAAATATTGACTTGGCGCATCCCTTGCCAGCGAAACAAACTTGGTCCGGCTGGCAAATATTCAGTTATCCGCTCTGGCTCCGCAGCCTGCGAATCCCGCGCGCCGGACTGACCCTAATAAATGAAAGGCTCCATAGATGCCTTGGCCTCAGCGGCCAAGCCATAAAGAAAAAGAATCCCGGCCTCTATAGCCAGATGGTAAAATTAAAAACATGCTTCCCTATAAAAATAAAACATCAATAATCGTTCCGGTCTATAACGGCGCCGCGACCTTAGCCGACTGTCTGGCGTCTTTGCTAGCGCAAACGCGTCCGGCAGACGAACTGATCATCGTCGATAACGCTTCCCGCGATCGGACAAAAGACATTATTGCTGATTTTGCCGGCCGCCATGACAATTTACACTATATTTTCGCTGCCGCGCCAGGCCGCGGCCAAGCGAGAAATGCCGGCCTACGGGCGGCCAGTGGCGATATTATCGCCATGACTGATGCCGATTGCGTCGTACCGCCGGATTGGCTAGCGGAAATAGTCCGGCCCATCGAGGAAGGCGATGAGGTGGCGGTTATGGGATTTGAAACGGACAACATTGATAATTACTGGTCACGGCACCGGCAAGAAGCTGACGCCCGCTATCTGCAAAGCAAAACCAAAGGCGCCTATATTGATTTCTTAGACACCAAAAATTTTGCTATCCGGGCGGACATATTAAAAGACCTGGAATTCAATCCAGCCTTGGTCGCTTGTGAAGACTTAGATCTCTTTCTCAGGCTTAAAAAAAGAGGCCTCGCGATACGATTCCTCCCCACACTGAAAGTCCGACACCACCATGTTTCCTCTGGCCGAAAATTAGCGACTACGCAATTTAGATACGGCCGCTACTCACGGGCGATTGTTGAGCTTTATCGAAACGAAAGTTCTCTCCGTCCGTATCTGCCAATGCCTGAAAACGCGCATCTCAACCCCGGCCGAAGGCTATTGTCCTTGCTGCTCTGGTCGATCGACGAAATATTACACCGGCCCGAGGATGCGCCATATAAATTAATTGATGATTGGGCTTGGAAAATCGGAGCGCTTTCTCTCCGGTTCAAAAAAATCGACTTAAAGAATTAAACAGCCGACGGAAAAATCCGTATTATCGGCCATTTATCAATTCTAGATAATGCTTTGCGACCGCCGCCGTCGGGCCGTCTTCAATGATCCGGCCCCGTTCTAAAAGAATAGAACGCTGGCAATATTTCTCGATCAGGCCGAGATTATGATTGACCAGGAGGACCGTCGTCCCATTGCGGATGAATTCCTCCATCTGCGCCAGGGCTTTCTTCTGGAAGGCCAGATCGCCGCCGGCGCTGAAAACCTCATCGAATAGGATGATATCCGGGCGCTTCTGCCGTAAACACTGGAAAGTGATGGCAAAGCTTAAACGGCTCATCATGCCGGAAGAAAATTGGTAAACTTTAGTGTCGATGAAATTCTCTAATTCAGCAAACGCGACGATATCGCCGAAACGCAGATCGATCTCTTTCCGACTCAACCCCATCAGCAACCCGACCAGATAGATATTTTCCCGCATCGTCAAACGATCCCTCAAGCCGGAGCTAAAGCCGTTTAAATAGACGATCTCGCCGCGCGCGTTGATGGTTCCGGCGTCAGCCTGATAGATGCCGGCGATCAAGCGCAAAAGAGTGCTTTTGCCTGAGCCGTTCCGGCCGATCAATCCGATATTTTCTCCGGCGGCGGCGGAGAAAGAGATATCCTGTAAGACGCTCAGGGTCTTATGTGCCTCCTGGCTAGACACCAAAGACAGGACGCGTCCCAGAGCGTTCTCATTCTTCTTAAAACCAAGGTTGAACTGCTTAGAAACTCGGTCGACAGATATTCGATTGACGGGCATGATATCCATATGAGTATATTAATCTAAAGAATGGAAACCGTAACGATCGATCATAAAGCCCCGGCTGATATCTTCAGGCTGTCCATCGATAACCGGGCCGGAATCGCTCCAAAAAGCCCGATCGCCGTAGGTTGCGGCCAGATACCGCCCATACTTAAAATTCATAAAATGTAAATAAATATATTCATCGCCGCCCTCCCGCTTATCGGTCACTCGGCCATCTTGCCAAAACCAGGTAGTCGGATGCTCGAACGACTCGTTCCGCCAACGCATCGGCGTCAACGGCGTGGTAAACTGCTCTTTAAAATATAATTTGCGGCGATACTTGATGCCCCGCGGACCGCGTAAATCGTAAAAAAATTTCTGCCGCGAAGACAAACCAGCCGGGTAGCGGAAAACCTCAATTAGCATCTCTTCGTCGAAATGACGATAAACGCCGTCTTCTAAAACGCGCCGCCAGCCTCTCACCCGACGGAAGGCGTCGCGCAACCAATGGACATTCCTAAATAAGGCAAGGTGGCCGGCAATCATCGTGGCGCTAGTGCTGATGACATTATTTTTTAACACCTCGGCCGTATAAAATTTTCGGATATCGCCATAGATGACGTCGATATCGCCATAACCAAAAAAATCGTAGCCGCGGATCTCTTCTGCAAAAAGCGCTCCCCGCGCCGGCTTAAGATCACATAGCTTATAATCATCGCCCGGCGCGAACTTGATCTGTAGGCATTCGCTGACGCGCTGGATATAAGCCGCCCGGGTCATGGGCCGAAATATCACATTCTTGATATCGAAAGAATCGGTCGGGCAATCGGTATGGAACAGCCAAGTGATCGTAGGATTATGCTTACAGCTTTCTAGATAGAAAGGAAACCACTTGGGCCACTGGCCGCCGAAATAATCAATAATGATAATTATAGATTTCATAGCTCTAGCTTATACTAATTCGGCGAACTTTTTTTTATACCGATTAAAAATGAGGCAGCCAGCCGTAAATAAGCCGATGCTAAAAACAAGCATGGCCGCGATCATCCAGGGCGGCGGACAAGTCGAATAAATCACGACACTACGGGAAATTTCCAAGAAATAAAATAATGGGTTAGCAAGATTAGCCATATAGACACGGCTGCCGGCCGTAACGGCATAAAAAATCGGCGTTACTAAAAATAAAAGCTGAGTAAAGATAGTCCAGACATTATCCAGGTCATTGACATAAACGCCGATAGTCGCAAAGATTAAAGAAATGCCGATTACCAGAAAGAAAAAAATAGCAAAGATAATGGGGTAAAACAAAAGGCCGACCAGAGGAATCTGCCAATAGACTATAAAGCCGATGATTAATATGAACTCGGAGATATGGGACAACGCGGCCTGGAATACGGCCGAAATGACCAAGACTTCTGGGGCAATGCTGTTCATAGATTTAATATAATCAACATTACCAGTAATCGCTCGGATAGAATTGACGGTTGCCTGGCGAAAAAAATTCAAACCAGCGATGCCCATAAATAAATAGGCTGGATAATTCTCGATTCCAGTATCAATGAAGGCAGCCTTCCTGATAAAGAGGATAAGAAAAAATGAAACTAGGGGGTTGAGCAAATACCATAAATTCCCCAGATAGCTCCCCTCTGTCCTCAGAGTAAAATTAGCTTTAGCTAGAGAAAAGCTGATCAAGACGATGCTCTTGATTTTCGCCCAACGATTTTTAGAAATAAACACAAAAAATTTTCTTAAATTTAGAAAGATACTAAAATTATAGCAAATACGAGATATTTAGACTACTTGGCAATAATTATTAATCAAGGCGATGATTTATTGCTTAATAACTCAAAGATGACTAAAATATTATCAAAAGATATGTTTACAGAGATCAAAAAATTATCATTAATATTAGGAGAAAAAATAAAAGAACAGATAATTTTAAGATGGATAGAAAAGAGGCGCCAACGACTAGACATCCAACTGGAAACAAGAGAAATCTATGGAATACGGGCGCAAATCAAAGCGCCAATAAATTTTTTGGTCTTCGGCTTGGGGAATGATTCTGCCTTATGGCACGACCTGAATCCGGGCGGCCGGACAGCCTTCCTGGAAGACGACCAAGCATGGCTTGAAAAAATAAAAAAAGCGCAGCCGCGACTGGAAGCCTATCTGATACATTATACGACGCGTCTTAACGATTGGCGCGATCTGATCGATCAGCCGGAAAAATTAGCCCTACCCCTGCCGCCAAAAGTAATAGCAACGGAATGGGACCTGATCCTAGTAGACGGGCCAGCTGGCTGGAGAGAAGATAAGCCGGGACGGATGCAAAGCATCTACTCAGCCGCGCAGTTGATCAAACCGGGCGGCGATATCTTCGTCCATGATTGCGACCGAGAAATAGAAGATAAATATGCCAACAAATATCTAGGTCAACAGAATATTATAGCAGAAATCCGCGGTCGCGCGCTCTTGCGCCATTATCGCCGCGGCGCTATATAAAATAAGCCCGTTTTTTGAAAAACGGGCTTAGACAGCTACTTATTGATGCTGAGGAGTGCTGTCACTTTCTCCAAAAATATCTCCCGGCTGGCCGGGATCATGAGATAATCGTTTATACTGTAATCTAGGATGTCTGCCTCCCGTAAAGGGGTAGTCGATACCACCATTACCGGCAAAGAACTGATATTGAGCAGACGACCTAGTTCCGGATCGCGAAGACACCTTATGAAGTCTAGACCTGACATCCATGGCATACTCAAGGCTGTCATTACTAGGTCAACCCGTTCTTCGCAGAGCAGGGTCAGAGCTTCCAAGCCGGAAAACGCTTGGATCAACATAATGTCAGTATCAATACAGGACAAAGACCTTTTAATGATATCCTGTTTAATCTTATCATTGTTCACCGACAGTACGACTTTGCGTAAATCTGACTTTCCCATTTACTTTACTTCTCCTATACTGGGTTATTAAAAAGAACGCTTAACTTAAAAAGTTTGCTTTATGCTTTACAATTTTTTCTAGTGATAGCAAACAAATCACTATATCATATAAATTACTAGATGTCAAGTTATTAGCATCTATAGTATGAAAAGGCCGATATAAAAATCGGCCCCATCCTGTATTTATGTTATACGGACAATGTCCTCTACTGCTTTTCTCACTTCTTCGTAATGCCTCAACTTATCGAGATTGATACAGTTTTTCGGAGCGGTCGTATGGACCGGTATCTCGAGCCGGCATTCCTTGTTACAGGTATAGCATAAATACTGCTGCAGGACTAAGTGCTTATCCGGGTCAGTAATGATGCCGCCTGTTAACCATCTAGCTTGCATAAGCCCTCCCCTTGGTTAGATAAAGAACAATTATTCTAAAAGCGGATTATATTTTATTTAATCTGATAAGCATCGCGCATATACTCTCGGACAACCCTCTCCGTATTAAACCGGGAAGCATTTAAACTGATGGTCGCGCGCATCATCTCTTGCCAGGCGGCCTGATCACGATAATAGAGCGGCACGATCTCCTGTTCTAAAATATCATACAAACTGGCGGCGTCTCTTTCGTTCTGCGTTTCTGCCTCCGGAATACGCGCTTCCGCGATCGCCCAACCGGTCTTATCTCTAATATACCCTTCCGGCCACCAGCCGTCTAGAGTGCTGAGCTGCGGCACGCCGTTATGGGCCGCCTTCATGCCGCTTGTCCCTGAAGCTTCATTGGGCGGAAGCGGCGTATTCAGCCAAAGGTCGACGCCGGCCGTCATAATTTTCGCCAATTCCATCTCATAATCTTCAAGAAAGACCAATCTAATCTGATCACGATATTGGTTGATCAATCGATGAATGTCGGCGATCATGCCCTGCCCTTCATCATCGGCTGGATGAGCTTTCCCGCCATAGACGATCTGGAGCGAACCGCATTTTTCCTGGATTCGGAGCAATCGATCCATATCTTGAAACAAGAGGGCGGGCCGCTTATACGGAGCGAAGCGGCGCCCGAAACCGATGGTCAGGATATCCTCCTGCCACTCCAGGCTATATCTGGCTTTTATGAGCTCTAGTAATCTGCTTTTAGAGGTTTGGTGCGCGCGGACAATCTCCACCAGAGGAATTTCCGCCGCCTGCGCTAATTTCAAATTATCCAGGCGCCAATCAGGCATATATTTATCATACAATGCCTGGAATTCCGGCGCCGTCCAAGTCTGGGCATGGATGCCGTTCGTCACCTTATGGATCGTCTGATTCGGGAATAACTGGACGGCAAGCTGCTGGTGCTGGGCGGAAACCGCGTTGGCGTAGCCGCTAAAGTATAAAGCTACTTGCGTCATATCGACCTCCCGATTGATAACCAGCCCGGATAGCTGCGCCGGAAAATCCGGCTGATAAGCCAAGACCTTATCCAGGGGCAAAAAACTATGGGTAAGCTTGAGCGGCGTATGGGTAGTAAAGACGCAGGCCTGCCTAGCCTCGGCTAATTTTGCCTGATCGTCCCCAGCCGAAGAAGATAAAAAGCAATCGACCGCGACAAAGGCGCCGTGGCCTTCATTAATATGATACTTATCAATTCGATAACCAAGGGCTTTTAAGGCCGCGAAGCCGCCCCGGCCCAAGATTATCGTCTGGAGCAGGCGGTAAGTCTCATCGCCGCCGTAAAGCTGGCCGGTGAGATGGCGATACTCTTCTTTATTTTCCGAAAATTTAGTATCTAAGAGATAGACCGGCACTTCCCCGCCGCTCGCGCTCTTGATCAGATAGCGCCAGATCCCGATCCGGACGCGGTCAGCGGCGATATTAATCCAACACGAAGTCTCCAATTTTTCCAGCAAAGAAAAATCGTAATCAGCGTCCGGCGATTCGTCTTGTTCGCCCGCCAAATTGATCGTCTGCTCGAAATAACCTTGGTCGCTCAGGAGCGTCACGCCGACCATCGGCAATTTAAAATCTGCGGCTGAGCGCAAGATATCGCCAGCCAGGACGCCGAGGCCGCCAGAGTAGTTCTTAATGCCGTCCTCCAACGCGATCTCCATGCTGAAATAGGCGATATGGGGAATATTTTTAAGAATAGACATATTAAATACTACGCGCTTCCTTAATTAATTTCTTAAATTCTTGATAATACGGTTCTAACTCTTGCCGACAGATATCTAAAGATAAGATATTATGTTTTTCCTCTAATTTAGACTCCAGCTGATCCAGGCAGCCAGAGAAACTAGCGCCGCGACCGCTGAAGATCATTATGGCGTTGAAAAATCCGGCGGGCGACAAAAAACGGTAGCAATCGGCATTAGCGCAAATTTCCGCCTCCAGATTAGGATAAGCCCCGCCATGGTGCAGCTCGACGCAACTGACTATCTTCTTAAAAATCTCCGGATCTAAATTAAATGGCGCTAAGAACTCCTGGGCCGCGCGGGAACTTTCGGCTATATGTTCAGCGAGGCGATTTTCCGCCTTACACTGACCGATCTTCAGATCCATCAACATCGTACCGAGAAGAACAATGTCCTTATCTGCCTTTAAGGCCATAGCCAATTCTTGCCCCTTGTCGTTCGCCAAGACGAAGTGCTCCAATTTCGGCATCCTGAATTTAGTAATTTCAGCTAAAGCCAGCTGCTTAGCTTTTTCTATTATCTCTTGCATATTGATGAATTGATATATTTATTGATTTTAGCCGAGGCGGCTATATTATCAATATTATAACATGAAAGCTTTGATAATTTAAAAGCCCGGTTTTGTTATCCGGGCTTCCTTCTCTTGTCGTTTAAAAAATCATCGATTATCGCCTTTTCCTCTTCTTCGACCAATCTCCTATTCAGAGGAATGACCAAGTGCTCAGAAAATAACTTACTATCTATCTTCTGGAAGATTACGAAGCTATCTCCTGCATGATGCCGGTAGTTGATCTTGACTTCATTGATGGCCGCGATCAGCTTTTTCCGGCCAGGATTATCGCCGGTTTCCAGGCGCACCCGATAGCCTAAGCGCTTAAAGAACTCACTCAAATATTCGGTGATCTCATCGGAATAAGAATGCTCGTGATAGAGATGCACCGGCTCCTCGGTAGACAGGACCGGTATACGGGAGAACATCTCTCGATAATACTTGTATAGACCATCTAGCCAGTCTGCATAGTCTAAGAATCTTTGCAGGCCGGTCTTCTTCGCGCTAACTTGTCTGACCATGACTAAGCTCCTCTATTTATATTTAAAAATAATTACTGTCTGAATGTAAAAGCGGCTAATCGGATAGCCGCTTATTGATTCTAATGAACATTAACTTCATTATTCAACAACTTTAAAGGAAAGCCATGCCGCAGCATCAAAGTGGTCGGGATGCGCCTCATATGCTCCAAGCATTTATCAAAAATTAGTTTGATGCTTTGGAATTTCTCAGAATATTTAAGTAGATCGGCCTGATGATTCTTTAAGACCCGGATGAATATGTCATTGTCTGCATCTATTTCGCGGAGGGCGAAGATGACATAGCCGATCTTCTCAATGGCGTTGAATAAAGCGCCTTCGACAGAATCTTGTTCTTCCTGGACAGCAAATGATCTTTTGAACGTCTCGACGACCGCCGTAGAATATTCGCCTAGATCAAGCTTAAGGAACATTACTTCAAACTGCTCCTTCTCAATTACTTCTATCTGGTCTTTGACCCGAGGATCATTTTTGATATCGTAAGCGATATCGCCGATGATCCCCTCGCCTAAGTCATGGTCAACGGCCGCTGATAATAATAGATAGGCGTCAAATTGATTGCCGACCGCGCGTTCTATGGCGACCACGATCTGAGTTAATAACGCTGTTTCCAGCGTGTGTTGTAATACGGTTTGCCGATAATCATGCGGATAGCGTTTCCAGCGCAAGACATCTTCTATGCGCAGTACCATATCCGTAAGAAAATCCTGCAGTTCGTTATTTCCCTGATGGTTTATACGATCCATAACTGGCCTCCAGCCTCTGATTGTGATTGTTATTGTTAAGGTAAATTATTGATTATTTTTCATCTCATCTTAGCACTGCGAACTGCAATGTCAATATACTAGTATCCTTCGCAAAGCGCCAGGCAGAACCGACGCTTATCTCTATAAGATATGATATCACTTTATACTTAAAATATCAGTAGATACGCTTTCTAACCAATAGCTTGGCAACACTCGGCCGGAGTCCGTAGGCCCAGCCCCAGGTGTAATCGGGAGTTATTATAGTATTTCAAATAATCATTAATTAAAGAAAGGTAACGGTCATAGTTCACTGGTTTCTCGGTACCGAAACATTCTTCCTGAATCGTCCGGTTAAACCGTTCGATGTGGGCGTTGTCGTTACACTTCCTGATTCTAGAATGGCGGTGAGCGATTTTCA
>JBAZJR010000011.1:0-28371 GCA_041651195.1 Patescibacteria group bacterium | reverse complement strand
CATGATTACAGCTTAACATGTCCCTGCGGGATATGTTAAGTATGGCGTCATTCATCCCCGCACTCGGACGCCCGCTACGCGGGCGAAAGGAAAATCCTCGTACGGGGTTTCCTGACCAATTAAAAAAACCCGCGAATAAACATGTCGCGGGTTTTTTAATGGGGTGCCTACTGGGAATCGAACCCAGGATAACAGGACCACAACCTGCTGTGTTGCCTCTACACCATAGGCACCATAATTTTTCTCTTCAGGAACGTACGCCCGGGGGGAGTCGAACCCTCGTCTAGAGCTTAGAAGGCTCTCGTTCTATCCGCTGAACTACGGGCGCAAAAATCGTGGCTAAATTTAGGTTAATATTAATAGAAATACAGACTCTTGTCAAATTTAACTAACCAATTTACTGCCCCGTTGCCGTAAAGCTTCAAAAATAATGACTGCGGCTGCGACAGAAACATTCAGAGAATCTATACCGGCGCGCATCGGTATCTTGACGCGATAGTCGGCCGCCTCTAGCCATGCCGGACTCAAGCCATCAGCCTCTGATCCGAGGATAACCGCGGCCGGTCCGGAAAAATTGCTATCTGTATATTTTTTCGCGCTCCCGGTGGCTGCCGCGAAACTCTTAATCTTATGATCCGCTAGCCAAGCCACGGTTTCCTGGGTCGTCGCGACCGCTAACGGCTGAGCGAATATCTGGCCTTCGCTGGCCCTAATTACATTCGGATTATAAAGATCGGTCTGGCTATCGTTAATGATTATTCCGGCGACACCGGCGGCGGCCGCTGTCCGCAAGATAGCTCCGAGATTTCCAGGCTTTTCTACTCCCTCTAAGACGACTACGAGGGGGTTGCCGCCTAAATCGATGTCGGCCAAGCTAGCGCGACGCATCTGCGCCACTGCTAAAAAGCCGTCCGGATTTTCTTTATAACAGAGCTTTTTGAAAATCGCAGGCGTTACCGCCTTGATCTTTTCTGTCGCTAGGCCTAGCTGCTTGGCGCCTTCCGCTTGCCCATCAAGCAATTCCGGACAATAGACCAGGGTGGCGATTTCCCATCCAGACCGTAGTGCCAGCTCTATTTCCCGGCGCCCATCGATCAAAAAAAGGCCCTGTTTCTTCCGAGCGCCGCTCTTTTGCAGGCGAACTAAATTTTTAACAAGGGAATTTTGGGCGCTATTGATAATCAACATAAAATAAATTTAAAAATATGACGATTTTATTATATACCAATTATGATATAATAACTATATAATCTTACCTTATGCCAATACCCTACTTTAAATCCCGGCCGAAGGACTCTTGGCGTGATTACCGGAGACCACGCGGGCCAAAAACTAAAGGCCCTAAAAAACCAAACGCTTTAATTAAAAAGGCGGTCTTGGCTATCGTGGCTATCGGACTTCTAACCATGGTCGTCGGAATCATTTACGCCGCTGTTATCTCACGCGACCTGCCCAATCCTAACCAGCTTATCGACCGCGAAATAGCGCAAAGCACTAAAATCTATGATCGGACCGGCGAACACGTCTTATATGAAATCAGCGGCGACCAAAAAAGGACCCTGGTGGCGCTCCAAGACATCCCCGATTACGTAAAGCAGGCAACCATCTCAATCGAAGACAAAAATTTCTACAAGCATGGTGGCTTCAGCGTCTGGGCCATGTTCCGGACAGCAATAACTAATGTCATTTTTAACCGTAGCGCCGGCGGATCAACCCTGACCCAGCAGTTTGTCAAAAACGCGATCCTGACGCCGGAAAAATTAATCTCGCGCAAGATCAAAGAATTAATCCTGTCTTACCGATTGGAAAAAAAATTTTCCAAAGATGAAATCTTGCAGATGTATCTGAATGAAATACCATACGGCTCTAATGCTTACGGAGTCCAGGCGGCCGCCCAAAAATATTTCGGGAAGGACATCAAAGACGTCAGTCTGGCGGAAGCGGCCGTCCTGGCCGCCATCGTCCAGACGCCGAGCCGCTATTCGCCCTATGGACCGAATAAAGACGTCCTCTTGAGCCGCAAAGATTATGTCTTAGGCTTGATGGCGGAACAAGGCTATATCTCCGAAGCGGAACGCGACGCGGCCCGCGAACAAGAAATAAAATTCAAGAGTCCAGACAACAATATCACCGCGCCGCACTTCGTCATGTACATCAAAGATATCTTGGGAGAAAAATACGGCGAAAAAATGATCGAACAGGACGGCCTGAAGATCTACACGACCCTGGACCTATATAAACAAAAAGCGGCTGAAGAGGTTATTGCCGAGCGCACTAAGGACTATCAAAAAAAATATGGCGCTAGTAATGCCGCCCTAGTCTCTATCGACCCTAAGAACGGCCAGATCCTCGCCATGGTCGGCTCTCGCGATTATTTTGACGATTCTATCGACGGCCAAGTGAATGTCGCTACGCGCCCTCGCCAGCCTGGTTCCTCGATGAAGCCGATCGTCTATGCGGCCTTATTCGAAAAAGGCTACAGCCCTGATACGATCCTATATGATGTCAACACCGATTTTTCAACCGATCCAACCAATCCTTATAGCCCGCGTAATTACGACCTTAAGGAAAGGGGCCCGGTCACTATCCGACAAGCTTTGGCGGGATCTTTAAATATCCCAGCGGTTAAAGCGATTTATCTAGCTGGAATAAATAACGTTATTGATCTGGCAGAAAATCTGGGCTATACCACGCTCTATCCGCGCAACCGCTTCGGCTTATCCCTGGTCTTGGGCGGTGGCGAGGTTAAGCTGCTAGAACACGTTAATGCCTATAGCGCTTTTGCTCGTGATGGACAGATCAACCAGATCGTCAGCATTTTGAAGGTAGAAGACAAAAACGGACGGATCATCGAAGAGTATAGGCCCAGCGATAAGAAGGTAATGGATTCAAAAGTCGCGCGCATGATTAACAGCGTCATGGCTGACAACGCCGCGCGTTCTTATATTTTTGGAGAAAAAAATTTCTTAAATCTGGGTAGCCGCCCGGTGGCCGCCAAGACTGGAACGACCAATGACTATCATGATGCCTGGACCATCGGCTATACGCCGTCTATCGTCACTGGTGTCTGGGTCGGCAATAACAATAACCAGGCGATGGCCGGCCGCGCGGACGGCAGTGTCGTGGCCGCCCCAATCTGGCACGACTATATGTCCAAAATTCTTGGCGACACGCCGATCGAAACCTTCAAGGCTCCGGACGATTATAAAACCGGGAAACCGATTCTAGACGGCCAATTACTGTCAGAAACTGTTAAAATTGATATCAGCACCGGCGAAATCGCCTCAGGCGAAACCCCGCCAGAACTTATTAATGAAATATCTGCCCCCGCTATCCACAACATTTTATACTATGTTGACCGGGACGACCCCCTCGGACCGCCGCCCAGCGACCCGACTCAAGATCCGCAATTTACTCTTTGGGAAAAAGGGGTAAAAGACTGGGCAATTAAGAACGCGACGTCCTCCCTTTTAGTTCCCTTCTTAGCCAGTTCAACGGCCGGAGCAATAGGTAACAATTCCCCAGAAAAAGAAAACGCCCCGACTATAAAAATAAATTCCCCGCTCTTGAACCAAACGATTGCCGTCCCTAGCCTAGAGGTCCAAATAGAGGCGGGCTCCCCGCGTGGCATCAGCCGGACGGAATATTATATCAATGACAATTTATGGGAAACTAGATGGGGGTCCCCCAAGTCTTTCTTCAAAGAAATAAACTTCTTAGGCAATGGTTATCAGACTCTTCGGGTAAGAGCCTGCGATGATCTGGAAAATTGCAGCGAGGCAAAAATTAATTTTAACGTCTTAATTAAAAATAATCCGATTAGCGCCAGCAAGAATTCTATAAGAATAAGCAGCCCGAAAACTGGGACTGCGGCTAAATTAACCGATTTCCCTCTGACGGTAAGCTTACAGATAGAAAGGCCGGAGAGAGCCGCCCAGGCCGTTCTTCTCGCCAGGAGCGCCGACGGTACGATCACGACCCTGAAAAGCGCCAACCAGCCGACTAATAAAAACTTTGATTTATTTTGGGATACGGCTCCCCCGCCCGCTACCTACACCCTCTATGCTGAGCTCAGGGATTGGAACGGTGATCGCCTAAAAAGTAACGAAGTTAAAATAATTATCGGAGAGTAAAGACTAAATAGGCTGTTTTTTATTACGATTCGAATTAATCTTATTGCCGGATAGGCATAACAATATATAGATAGCCATCTTCTTTTTCTGATTTTAAAAGGCAGGGGGTTGTGCTATTTAAAATACTTAACTTAACCCGCTCGCCGCTGATATTGTTTAGGCCGTCGATCAGATAACGGTAGTTAATCGTGATTTCATTATCGTCGCCATGGCTTTCCGACTCTACCTCGACCTGACTTTCCCCGCTGGCGCCTGAAAACGCGGAAACGATAATTTTGTCCTTGGAAAATCGTAGCGTGACGTCATTGATGCCGGTTTTAGAAAAAAGAGCGGCGGCTTTGACTGCCCGGCTTAATTCAGAGCGCGGCACGAAGACATCGGTTTGGCTTTTAACAGGGATGATCTGCTTATAATCAGGGTAATGTCCATTTATCAGGCGGGATATCAGATCAACCGAATCAACGGTAAATAATATCTGGTTTTCTGCCAAAAAAATCTTTAAATCTTGCTTTTCTTCGAGATTGCTATTTTCAAGGTTATTAAGTATCCGTAAAAGTTCTTGCACTGTCTTTGCTGGGACGATAATCCGGCGCTCTTCACCCATCCCGATATTATCCACCGAAAGCTCTTTCTCAGCTAAACGATAACTGTCTGTGGCCGCCAAGCTTAGATGGTCCTGTTTAAAATAAAAAGAAACTCCGGTTAACTCTACGCGATTCTCGCTATTAGAAACTGCGAAGATGACGCTATCTAATGATTTTTTAAATTCATCCGCTCGGCAAGCGTAGCAGTTATTTTTAGGGATAGAAGGAATCAAGGGGAATTCTTTAGCCGACTCCCCCTTGATCTTAGTCTTATACCGACCGCACTCCACTTTCAGTTCCCCCTCTTTTTCCTCAACCTTGACTTTTTCCCCGCCAGTTAGCAGGTTGGTATACTCCGTGATCAGCTTTGAATCTACGGTAAATTGCCCGTCCTGTTCTATCTTGCCGCGTAATTGATGAACGATGCCGATTTCCAGATTAGTGCTAACTAACTCTATATTTCCATTCTCTGCCTTGATCAGGACATTATTCAAAATCGGTAAATTAATATTTTTAGCGGTAACATGGCCGACTATATTCAGGCCTCTTTTTAAATTTTCCTGCAGGCTGATAAAGCGCATATATTTTTTATTAGTTGTCTATTATTATATTATTAATTATTATATTTAAATTAATAATAGTAATAAGGGGGTGGGAAACTTCTTGATTATCAATTTTTTTAGGTTTTTATTGATTTTTTATGATTTTTTGCTGTTGATAAGTATAAGTAATTTTTGTGTACTTTTCTTTTTTATTTGTTGACAACTTTTTAAATATAAAGATTTATTAACAAGTAGCCATGGTTTATTAACCGTCCGCCAACAAGCTGTTAACAATCTATAAACAGGCGGACGGCTGCTAATAAGGGGTATTGAGGAGCTGGCGGATAGATTCAATTTCTTGTTTTATCTTTTCGTTTCCCTGTTCCTTTACTTCTTGGCAGATTTTATTGTAAGAATGCATAGCCGTGGTGTGGTCTCGTCCGCCGAGCTCCGCGCCAATCGTCGGATAAGAAGTGCCGATTTCTTCGCGGATTAAAAAGATCGCCACTTGTCTCGGCCAAACTAATTCCTTTTTTCGCCCCTGTCCGATCAGATCCTTGTAGGTAAGATTATAGAATTTGGCGGTTGCTTCAACTATCTCTTTCGGGCTCAATGATCGAACCTGGATGTTAGAGACATAATCGTTTAATATTTCTTTTACACTCTTGATAGTCGGCGTCAAACCCTTGAATTGATGTGAGGCAATGACTTTTGTTAGCGCTCCTTCTAATTCACGGATATTATTTTGGACGTGTTCGGCGATATAAGCTAGAATTTCTTTATCCAAAGGAGAGCCCTTTTCAATGGACTTTTTTTCTAAAATAGCGATCTTTGTCTCGATGTCTGGCTTCCCTATGTCTGCGACCATGCCCGACTCAAAACGTGATATTAGCCGGCTTTCAATCGCGGGGATAGATTTAGGTGGTCGGTCTGAGCTCAGCACGATCTGTTTGTCATTCTGCTGTA
Organism: Patescibacteria group bacterium; assembly: GCA_041651195.1. Classification (GTDB taxonomy): domain Bacteria; phylum Patescibacteriota; class Patescibacteriia; order Patescibacteriales; family UBA12465; genus UBA12465. The sequence goes on along the minus strand of JBAZJR010000011.1, from coordinate 22,146 downwards.
GCTCGTTGAAAGTATGGAAGAACTCTTCTTGCGTCCCATCTTTACCGCCCATAAACTGCACGTCATCGACTAAGAGCAGGTCAACATTGCGGTAGAGGTTTTTGAATTCTTTGGCGCGGCCGCTTTTGACCGCCTGGATATAGTTATTCGTAAATTTTTCACTGGTAACATAAAGTATTTTATCGGTTTTTTTGGCCACCGCGTTGCCGATCGCTTGGAGCAGGTGGGTTTTCCCGAGTCCGACCCCACCGTATATGAATAGCGGGTTATAAGCTTTGCCTAATTTATCGACGACCGCCAAACAGGCCGCATTGGCCAGCTCATTTCCTCTTCCGACGATAAAATTTTCAAAGACATAACGCGGATTTAAGCCGAACTGGTTAACACCATTTGTCGAGCCGTTCCCGTTTTCTAGACTGGCGCCGGCCGGCTCTTTTTTAGGAGCCGTTACGCTCGCCTCATTCTTGTTTTCGGTCCGGATGATTGCGGCGCTGTTCGGGTTATTGTGCCGCAGCTCAATTTTATAAATTATTTCCTTGATCTTTTGCTTAGTGACATTTTCCAGCGCGCCTAAGATGTTTTTATGATATTTTTCTTCCAGCCATTTTTTAACGAAAGCATTGGGGACGCAAACGATTACCCGTTCATTTTCAAACGAGGAGATGAAGGTATCTTTAAACCAGGTGACGAAGTTAGCCCGGGATAAGCTTACCTCGATTTCGCCTAAAACAGCTTGCCAAATTTGTTCGCTGGTCATAATTGAAGGGGTTACGGCAAATCAGTATTTATAGTAATTTAATTATATTCGATAAACAGTTTTATAACAAGCTTAGCCTTTGTTTAAAATATGTTGATAATAGGTGGATAAACAGCTGACGACATAATAATTTTTTATTGACTCTAGGGAATAAAGGTGTTATGTTATATTCTAAGATAATAAAAAATTAACTTAATTAGTTTATGCCGAAAAGGACCTACCAACCGAATAAGCGCCGGGCCAAAAAGAAACACGGATTTCTAAAGAGAATGTCGACTAAAGATGGCCGCACCGTTTTAAAGCGTCGCCGCCAGAAAGGGCGTAAGAAACTCGCCAAATAGAGCTCTATCTTAAAGATAGCCAGGCTAATTACATCTTGTGTTAAAAAAGCCCAATAGAATGTTGAAAAATAAAGAGTTTGATCGAGCTTTTAAGATCGGTCAATCTTTTTATGGTAAGGACTTAGGGTTGAAAGCGGTGGATAACGGCCTGGAGGTTACTAGGCTGGGTATTTTAATTAGCACTAAAGTTAGCAAAAAAGCTGTTATAAGGAATCATTTTAAACGTCAGATAAGGGAAATTGTACGCATTGAGTTGCCGCGCCTGCTTCCGGGTAAAGATTTAGTTATAATAGTATTTTCTCAAATATTAGATAAAAAATTTGAAGATATTAAGAAGTTAATAAATTCCGGGTTTAAACGTTTAAATTTGTATAAATAAGCTAATATTAAATGATATTTATTTATAATTATCTCAGGAACTGGCTGCGGAAAATAGTCGTGGCTTTGATCAAGTTTTACCAAAGAACCCTTTCTTTTGATCATGGTTTATTAAAGATTTTTTATCCGCACGGTTTCTGCCGTTTTACGCCATCTTGTTCACAATATGGCATAGAAGCCCTGAGCAAACACGGATTGATACGTGGCGGGCTGATGACTGTTTGGCGCGTTTTACGTTGTAATCCTTGGAATAAAGGAGGGTTTGACCCAGTAAAATGAAGTCCAGTCTTATGAAATAGTTGTCAGGCCGCCCTAGTTTAGTTAAATTATTAATAATTTATTATGTCGCAAATTTTTACCGCTATTTTTTACCAACCGATTTTGAATCTCTTGGTTTTCTTGTATGACACCATTGCTTTCCAAGATTTGGGGATAGCTATTATATTATTGACGGCTGTCATCCGTTTGGTTTTTTGGCCGCTTAGCCGTGCTTCGATTACGTCGCAGAAAGCTCTCCAGGATCTGCAGCCTAAGATTGAAGAATTGAAGAAAAAATACGGTGACAACAAGGCCGAGCTTAGTCGAGCGACGATGGATTTGTATAAAGATAATAAGGTTAATCCTTTTTCTTCTTGTTTGCCGCTCTTGATCCAACTGCCTTTCTTATTTGCGGTTTATCGAGTTTTCAACGATGGTTTGAACAATAAGCTTGATCTAGTCTATTCTTTCATTAGTCATCCGGGAACAATTAATACCCTTTCTTTTGGTTTTCTAGATTTAGCCAAATCTAATGTCTATCTGGCGGTTTTGGCCGGGCTGGCTCAGTTTTGGCAAGCCAAGATGATGGTCACCGCTAAGCCGGCCGTTGTTACGCCAGGCTCTAAGGATGAGAGTATGGCGGCGATCATGAACAAGCAGATGCTCTATTTTATGCCGGCCGTCACTATCTTTATCGGCTTGTCTTTGCCAGGCGGATTGACCTTGTATTGGTTCGTACTCACCCTTTTAACAGCGCTACAACAATTGATTACTTTTCGTAAAAAAAATGACGCCGCTAGCGCCAACAAAACTATCGAAGGAGAGCTTGTTAAATAGCTTAATTAGTTTCCAGGCTAGCGGAAGCAGCGGAGGCGGCGGATTCATCGGTCGCCTTTTCTTTTGGTTCTTCTTTTGGTGTCGATTCCTGAGGGGAGCTAGTCGCTTCCGTTGGCGTTGTTGAGGCGGTAGAGCTTGCGGCACGGCCGACCAGACAAACTGCCTGCCAGGGCACATAGTGAGACTTGAAGCGTCGCTCCTGGACCGGAGTAGTGGTCGCGCCATCTGGATAGATTACCTTATAATCAAAATAAGCGTCGGCGCCATTATGGGAGCTTTCTGTGCATTTTTTTTGTCCTGGCTCCAGATCATCGGTTTCAATGATTTTAGTCGGACCAGGCTTAACGATATTGTAAATTACGGGAGCAGTCGTAGTGGCGATTCGCCCATCCTTAGTCCCCCAAAAATCAAAATAAAGGTCGTCTTTGATAAGTCGCGCTTGGATTAAGATATAATTCCCGGTATCATTGACAAAACGAAAATCTGGCTGGGGGACGTAAATTGTCGCGTCCGTTCCCGCTGGCTCATAATAGGAAACACGGTAGGAATGGTTTTGTCGCATCGTGATGGGCAGCCCAGAGGCTAGGGCGCCACGAAAGACGGTTGTTCCGATCTGGCATAGTCCGCCGCCATATTCGGGTATAGTTTTATTTCCTTTTATAACCAATTCCGGCAAGTAGCCCGACTGGTCATCTATTTCGCCCAGAGCCTTGATCAAGGAAAACTCTTCCCCCGATTTTATTAATAGCCCGTGCAGGGCCGCGGCGCCGACTTTGATATTATGGCGTCGGTTGGCCGGCGAGCCCGTGAAAGCGGAATGTCCGGTGCCGATTATTTCTTTAATTTTTAAATCATTTTCCGGGTCTATCGCCGTGTTGCTTATTTCTTTGATTACGATAATAATTTCCTGCTGTCCGGCCAGCAAGCCTTCAGTTATTGCCGCCGCGCTGGCGTCGACATCTAAGACGCGTCCATCTTTTCCTTTTTGCCAGCTAGTTACCCGGTCGCCGCTTATTTCAAAGCGTGGTAATGACGCCTCCTGGTCGATAGCGGGGGCGATCTCTTTTTTTAGATAAGCTTCTATTTTATCTTGGTCGAAATAGAGCTCAGTCTGGCCGTCATATTTTTTGGCGCTCGCCCAAGTAATCAGTTCATTAGGTTTGACGCGCCAAAAGTCCGCTGTCGCAGCAGCCTTCTCGTCCTCCGGTTGCCGTAAAAATAAATCCCCCCGGTCGACGATGGAGCGCACAATTGTTTCCAGGTCGTCTAAATCGGTTTGTTTAACATCCGGGTACTTAGAGCGAGTCCGGATATCTATAGGGGTGTTTTGGAGCTTATCTAAATTAGCTTTAAGCTCCTGGATGGCTTGATCATAATTTATCTCTTTGCCAGTTTTTTCTGGATTACGTTGTAATTGCACTTTTTGCCCGTCAGCGCGTAGCAAGGAAAAATAAGCATTTTCCGGGCTTATATTGAGATGAGGGAAACTTTCCGCCAAGAAAGATCGGACAGCTGGCTCGTCTATGGTGTAGACGGCCTGGACGTATCTCTGTTTGCCGGGCGATAAGAGATTAATCAGATAGCCGATAAAAGTCCGGCCGGTTTCTTCGTAGGCAGCCGCCGCCGTCTGCTCTAGATCGAAGGAAACTGTTTGATAGGAGAGATCCGAGTCAAAAGACACAACCGCCGTGTTCAAGGTCGCTGCCTGCCCGCCGTATTGGAATTTTAATCCGGCAGACTCTATTCTTTGAATGTATTCTGAAATAACTTCCTTAGCCTCTCCTAAGGTCTGGCCGCCCAGATCTAGTTCGCCGATCCGGACGCCAGGATAGATTCGCTCGCTATAATTATTAGCCCAGAAGATATAGCCGCCAATAAAAAAAGTCGTCGCTAAGGCTAGCGCCGATATTAAGACAGCCTTGATTATCTGAAGCCTAGATTTCATATAGCTGACCTATCGCCCGTTAATCTTTAAGTTTGATCTCGATTTGGCTGGGGTTGATTTTATGAAGAGAGATGGTTAATACCCCGTTTTCTAATTCAGCTTCGACTCGCTTATTGTCTACTTCGGCCGGCAGGATGATCGATCTGGAGAAAGAGCCCCAGTAGCACTCTCGGTAGAGATAATCCTCGTCTTTGATTTCAGCGCCCGCTGTCCGGAGCCCCTTAATCGTTAAAAGATCGTGGTGGAGAGAGATTTTTAAATCTTCTGGTTTAGCGCCGGCGATAGTTGACTTAATGATTATTTTTTGGGGCGTTTGGTAAACATCAATCGCTAATTGCCCCTCCGCCTCTGGCTCTTCATAATCAAGCCATTCGTTGATTGACGGGTTGTCTTCGGCCCGCACCAATGGGGTGGTTTTATTTTTTTTATGAAAAATCATAATTTTTTATCTTATTTATAATTTACCAATTTTTAGAGGAAAAGTAAATAAGCGTTAAAAAAACACGCCGTTTAGACGACGTGTTTCCGGGTGGGCCCGACAGGACTCGAACCTGTGACCTCTACGATGTCAACGTAGCGCTCTAACCAACTGAGCTACGAGCCCTCTAAATTATCGATTGATGCTATTGTGGGCATAGATGGACTTGAACCATCGACCCCCGCTTTATAAGAGCGGTGCTCTAACCAGCTGAGCTATATGCCCATCATTATAATGGTCGATAAAAAATAAGGCAAGACCGTCCGCTTGATTTAGCGGCAGTTATTTTATACCATTATGACCCCAATTTATCAAGTTTAGCCCGCAGATTACCAATAATTTCGGTCATGGCGGCTCTCAGGCTTAAGTCGACGACCGCTTGAGCCAGCTTGATTGTCCCTAGCGGTGAGTATTCTTTGATCAGATCTAGGGCATTGATGTTCTTTAGCGAATAAACGATGACCCGGGTTTCGTTTTCCGTCTCTTCATGGAGGATGGCGATAGCTTTGGCGTTCGGCACGGTTGCGATTAACTCATCAACGACATCGGTCAGGTCTCCGACCGTCGCGCCGGTTTCTCGGAAATCGGCGGCGGAAAGTTTTGACCAGAGCAATCCATTATTGTTTTCTGATTTTAAGTTGTTTAATATCTTGCCCCAGAGTTTTAACGAAGCGAGACTGCGTGAACGGTATAGATGATCGACGATCTCTTCGCGTCGCGCGCCGCGAGTGATGAGTTCCGAGGTTGTTAATAGGGTGCGGGGGGTCAGATTAGCGGTTTTGAAATTTTTGGTCTTTTGGATGATCCCAGCTAAGAGGCAAGTAGAAATATCTTCGGTAATAAGCTCCGGCTGGTAATTTTTCAGGAGGTAGAACAGGATCTCTGCGGTCGCGACGGCGTTCAAATCGATAAAATTGATCTGGCCGAATTCTCCATTAGCGGCATGGTGGTCGATATTGATGACAGTAGTCTTGTAGAAGAATTCTATATTATCATCATAAATCCGACCGAGCGACTCTAAGTCGGCTAGGCCGATCGTAACGATCAGGTCATATTTAAATTCACCGGCGCGCGTCGTCACGTCGGCCGGAGAGAACCAGCCGTCCGACGGCGAGATAATGAAATCCAGGCGGTTATCATCTACGGCATATTTGATCTGGTTGACTTTAGATTGGCTGATATCCAGGGAAACGATAAAGCGTCGCAAATTTTCTAAGCCGTTCCTTATTTCCGGGTAAGCAGGCAAGAAAGAGAGCGGTTCCCGTTTTCCCGGCGTCTGATCAGCGACTATTTCTGATTCTTTGCCTAGCTTTTTAAGAAATAGAAATAGAGCCAAAGAAGAAGCTAGCGCATCAGCCTGATCGGCGGGCGTATCATTTGATTGGCGACCCGAGAAGATGATGAGGATATTCTTGGATCTTTCTAGTTGGCGGAAGATTTGTCTTTCTAAGTCTAACATCTGGTCAAATTAAAAATGGTTTAGGCCGTTAAGCCCAACTATCTAATATATAGTTATTTAGACTCGAAGTCAAGGATAAATTGTTTAAATTTTAGATTGACTTAGGCCTATTTTTTTGGTAATTTTAAGTTATGATACAAGAATTGGATAAGACCTATAATCCGAGCATCCACGAAGATGAGATTTATCAAAAATGGGAAAAATCAGGGTTTTTTAACCCTGATAATTTAAATTTGTCAAAAGAGGCTCCAAATTATACAATTGTCCTGCCGCCCCCTAATATTACAGATAAATTGCATATGGGGCATGCCGCGACCTTAGCGATTGAAGACCTCTTGATCCGTTACCATCGTTTAAGAGGATTTCGGACATTGTGGCTGCCGGGGACCGATCACGCCGCTATCGCTACTCAAAATGTCGTAGAAAAGAAACTTTTGAAAGAGTGTGGCCAGACGCGTCATGGCTTAGGTCGGGAAAAATTTTTAGCCGAAGTTTGGAAATTTTTAGAAGTGACACAGGGAGAAATCTTGCACCAGACGCGCAAGATGGGAGCCTCTCTCGATTGGTCCCGCCTCGCCTTTACTTTAGATGAACCGCGCCAGTTAGCCGTTCGGACCATGTTTAAGGCAATGTATGACGAGGGCGTCATTTATCGCGGTGAGCGGATTGTTAATTGGTGTCCGCGCTGTCATTCGACTTTGGCAGACGATGAGGTGGAATATAAAGAAGAAAAAGCAAAGTTATATTGGATCAAATACGGCCCTTTCGTCTTAGCAACTTCGCGACCAGAAACTAAATTGGGCGATACGGCGGTAGCCGTCCATCCAGACGACGATCGTTATAAGGATCTGGTGGGTAAAGAATTAGATATCCCGGGCGTTTTAGGAAATTTTAAAGTCGTGGTCGTAGCGGATAAAGCCGTGGATATCGCTTTCGGTTCGGGGGCGATCAAAGTGACCCCGGCTCATAGTTTCGTCGATAACGAGATTGCCGGTCGGCACCATCTGCCAAGCAAAAAAATAATTGATGAAGATGGCCGGATGATGGCTAATTGCGGTAAATACGCCGGCCTGACAACTCAAGAAGCGCGCACCGCGATCGTGGACGATATGTCGGCAATGGGCCTGATCGATCATATTGATGAAGATTATCTGCATAGCACTGCCGTATGTTACCGTTGCGGAACAGTCATCGAACCGCTTCCCTCCCGGCAATGGTTCATCGCTGTCGATAAGAAGATCGCTCGGCTAGGCGGCCAATCTTTGAAAGAAAAGGCTTTAGCGGCCGCCGCGAACGGCGAGATAAAATTTATTCCAGAACGTTTTGATAAACGATATCGGGATTGGATGGCGAATTTGCACGACTGGTGTATCTCTCGCCAAATTTGGTTCGGTCATCAGATTCCGGTTTGGTATCGCGGCGCAGAAACCTATGTTGGCATCACGCCGCCGGTCGAGACCGGCTGGGTCCAAGACCCTGATACGCTGGATACTTGGTTTTCGTCTGGTATGTGGACTTTTTCTACCCTGGGTTGGCCGGCTAACTATCAAGATAATAAAAAGAGCGGCGATTTAGCGCGCTTTCATCCGACCCAAGTCTTGGAAACTGGCTATGAGATCATTACTCTATGGGTTTCTCGTATGATTATGATGTCATTTTTTGCCTTAGGAGAAATCCCCTTCCAGAAGGTCTATTTACATGGTATGTTATTGGATCAACATGGTAAAAAAATGTCTAAATCTAAAGGTAATGGCGTTAATCCTCTGGATATGATTGCTAAATTCGGTACTGACGCTACCCGTTTAGCCGTTTTGACCGGGTCTACGCCGGGAAATGATTCCCGTTTTAGCGAAGATAAGGTAGAAATGAAGCGGAATTTTATTAATAAGCTCTGGAATATTTCTCGTTTTATCTTTAGCGCGACCGAAGAAAAATTTTTTTCTGTGCCGGCTGACCAGCGGCCAGTAGTGCGGACGCTGGCTGATCGCTGGATTATGGATTCGCTCTGCTCTACGATGGCGGTCGTCGATCAGCAATTAGCTAATTTTAATTTTTCTTTGGCAGCGGAAGAACTGCAAGATTTTACTTATAATAAATTGGCGGATTGGTATTTGGAAATTGCCAAGGTAGAAAAGGACAAGGGCGAGATCTTGATTTATATTTTAAAGAATCTCTTGATCCTTTGGCACCCCTTCATCCCTTTCGTTACGGAAACCATTTGGGGTAGCTTTAACGATTCGCTTTTAATGGTAGAAAAGTGGCCGGCCGCCGTCAGCCATCAAGCGGTTGATGGCGAGGGGGCTGATCCAAAGGAAGAATTTAAACAGATAATTAAACTGATCCAAGCGATCCGTAACGCCCGCAGCGAACATAAGATCGAGCCGGCGCGTAAATTGGCAGCGACGGTCTATAGCCAAAAAATGGCGGCCGTTTTAGCTGCGCAGCAGGAATTGATCTTAAATTTAAGGACCGGCCTGTCTAGTCTGGAGATCTTGCCGTCCGGAGCAAAGATCGAAAAAGCGATCGCCATCCCCCTGGGGGAGATAGAAGTCTATCTGAGCGGAGCTGTCGACGAGCAAGCCGAGAAGATCCGTCTAGGCAAGGAAAGGAACAGATTAGAAGAGCTAATTGTTAAACAAGAGGGGAAATTGAATAATCAAGATTTTATCAGCCGGGCGCCGGAGAAAATCGTGGCCGCGGAAAAGGATAAGCTAGCGGCCTATCGGCTGGAGTTAGCTAAGATTATTAAGATCATCGCAAGCCTATGACTTTAGGTAAATATTTATGGGTCATGTCTGTACTGACGGCGATCTGCTGGGGGATATTCTTTTTTGTCGCGAGCTTGGTCGACCCGACGGCCACTAATTGGCTGGGTTTTTTACTTTTTTATCTATCTTTGTTTATCTCTCTTTCCGGCACGGGCGCTCTTGTCGGATTTTTTGTCCGTTTTGTCGCTTTGCGCAAAGAGTTAGCCTTTAATCTAGTTAAAGTCGCCTTCCGCCAATCTTTCCTCTTTTCTTTGTTTGTTGTGATTCTTTTGGTTCTAAAATCCCAGAACCTAGCTAATTGGCTCAATCTCTCATTGCTGGTCGTTATCTTTACCATTTTAGAATTATTTTTGATCAGTTACCAAAAAAATCGTTAAATATATGCAAGACAGATTAAATAGATTGCGTGCCGAATTTTTAAGTAATTTGGCTAAAGCCCAGGATAGTAATTACCTGCGCGAATTAGAGTTGAAATATTTATCGCGCAAAGGCGAACTTAGTCAGATTATCCATGGTTTGAAAGATTTGAGTCTGGATGTGCGGCGGGAGGTCGGCGCGCTGGCAAATAAAATTAAAGAAGAATTACAAGCCGAATTCTCTAAGGTAAGCGCGGCGCTGGGAGCCGCCGGTTCGATCGGCTCAGTTGATATTACTTTGCCAGGCGAGAGGTTGCCGCAGGGGCACCTGAATCCGATTACTTTAGTCCAAAGAGAGATGGAAGATATTTTTATTTCTCTGGGCTTTAAGATTTTGGACGGACCAGAGTTAGAAAGTGAATATTATAATTTTACGGCTCTGAATATGCCAGCGACGCACCCCGCTCGCGACATGCAGGATACTTTCTATATCGATTTAAAAAATAAAGACGGGCAATACGACCTTTTGATGCGCACCCAGACCTCTCCGGTCCAGATCCGCGCGATGCAGAAATATGGCGCTCCGCTCAAAGCGTTGATTCCCGGCCGCTGCTTTCGCAACGAAGCGACTGACGCTCGGCATGAGCACACCTTTTATCAGGTAGAGGGCTTATTGATAGATCAGAAGATCAATTTTGCCAATCTGAAAAGCTTGCTGGAGATAGTCGGGCAAAGGCTTTTCGGCCCCAGCACCAAGTTACGGATGCGTCCAAAATTTTTCCCTTTCGTGGAGCCGGGAAATAACGGAGAATATACTTGTTTTCTATGCCAGGGACGAGGTTGTCGGGTTTGCAAACAGACCGGTTGGCTAGAAATCGTCGGCGCCGGATTGGTTCATCCTGATGTCTTACGGGCCGGTGGCATCGATCCAGAAGTCTATTCCGGGCTAGCTTTTGGTTTTGGCCTAAATCGTCTGGCGATGTTGAAATATAATATCAACGACGTCCGCCTGTTCAACAGCGGTGATTTAAAATTCCTAGAGCAATTCTAAATATCCATATGTATATCTCCTATAATTGGTTAAAAGACTTTGTTAAGATTCCCGCCAAAGTTAAGCCAGAGGCGGTCGCGGCGGGATTGACCGGCCACACGGTCGAAGTAGAAGGTTCAGTCAATCAGGCCGATCAATTTGCTAAGGTTGTCATTGGCCAGGTTCTAGAAGTAAATCCGCATCCCAACGCTGATCGCTTGCGCCTGACGGTCGTCGATATTAAAACCAAAAAATTGAATATCGTTTGCGGCGCGCCGAATGTAGCTGTCGGCCACTTAGTCCCCGTCGCTTTAGTCGGCGCGAAATTGCCGAACGGCCTAGAGATAAAAGAATCTCTGATTCGCGGCGAGAAGTCGAGCGGGATGATTTGCGCTGAAGATGAATTAGGCTTGGGTAAAGATCATGCCGGCATTATGGTTTTGAAAGATAGCGCGAAAATCGGCTCTTCTTTTGCCAAATATTTGCGGGCCGATGATATAATTTTTGAAATTGACAATAAATCGCTGTCTAATCGTCCGGATTTATTGAGTCATTATGGTTTAGCCCGCGAGGTGGCCGCCATCTTTGATCTGCCTCTTAAGCCTTATGAAAAATTTTTAGGCCGGGATGGAAAATTTTTAAGCGCCAAAGACAGCTCATTGGCGGTTAAGGTGGAAGATGCCGATAGATGCCTTAGGTATATGGCGGTTAAGGTGGATAACATTATAGTCCGTGAGTCGCCGGAGTGGCTTAAAGCGCGTTTGGTAGCAATCGGACAAAGACCGGTTAATAACATCGTAGATTTGACCAACTATGTTATGTTCGACTGCGGCCAGCCTTTGCACGCCTTTGACGCCGCGCGCGTCAGGAAAATCGTCGTCCGCCGCGCGCGTTCCGAAGAAATTATTGAAACGCTTGATGAGAAGGAGCGATCTTTAGGCGATAAGGATCTGGTGATCAGCGACGGAGACAGGGTTTTAGCTGTGGCCGGAATTATGGGCGGCCGAGATAGCGGCGTCACCTCAGACACTATTAGTTTGATCTTGGAAGCGGCGAATTTTTCCGCCATTTCCGTCCGCCAAACTGCCCAGAGGCTGGGTCTGCGGACAGAAGCTTCCATCCGTTTTGAAAAAGCCTTAGACCCAAATCTGGCGGCAATAGCGGTCAGAAGATTCTTAGCTCTCTTGCCGGAAATTTGTCCAGAGATGAAGATTGCTAGCGAGTTGGTCGATATTAATAATTTCAAGAATCGTGCCGTTGCCATTGATCTCGACTTACTTTGGTTAACGGAGAAAATCGGGCAGCCCATACCGCGCGATGTGGTCGTTAAAAGCCTGGAGAAATTAGGTTTTAGCCTCGAGAAAGTCTCTGAAGAGACAGATAAGTTGCATGTTTTGGTTCCTTCTTGGCGCGCGACTAAAGACATCACGAGCCGGGAAGATCTAGCAGAGGAAATTCTCCGTATTTATGGTTACGAAAATATTATTTCTAGCATGCCGGTCCAAGCTTTGAATATTCCGGAAGCCAATGAGCCTATCTTCAGGGAGAGAAAAGTTAAAGATATATTAGCCATGAAGTATAGCTTAAGCGAAACTTATAATTATTCTTTTGTCGGCGCGGAGCAATTAAAAAAACTGAATATTGATTTTTTTCAGCATTTGCGGTTAGCCAATCCCTTGGCGGAAACGCAGACTATGTTGCGGCAATCGTTGGTGCCCGGGTTAATCGGCAATGTCAAGGCCAACCAATTTTATAGCGAGTCGCTTGGTTTTTTTGAAATCGGCAGCGTTTTCTTCAATGCGCCGGGCAATCTCAAGAAGGATACTTCGTCGGATAATTTTTTGCCTCATCAGGAGAAACGCCTGGGGCTAGCTTTAGCCGGCGACGATGATGTATTCGGTCGCCTAAAAGGCTTGATTTATAATTTAGTCCAAAATTTATTTGGCTATAGACGAGAAGCCGAATTCCTTCATTTGGAAAATGTTCCTGGCTGGGCTGATTGTCAGGCGGCCGCCCAGATCAAAGTCCTTGGCCAGAATCTGGGATTAGTAGCCACCCTAGATCGGGCCGCTAGCTTGAACTTAAACCTGAAGAAACCGGTCGCCTTGGCGGAAATAAATTTCGATCTTCTCATTGAATTGATCTTACGATCATCAGCCCTCCGTTTCCAGGAAGCACCGAAATATCCGCCGGTGTCGCGCGATCTCGCCTTTGTCGTCGCTGAAGAAATATTATATAATGATATTAGGCGGGCTATCCTGGATTTTAATCCGCTTATCGTCTCGGCAGAACTGTTTGATATCTATATCGGGAGCAAGCTGGCGGGCGGCCGCAAAAGCCTGGCTTTCCATATCTTATACCAGTCTCCGGATCGGACTTTGACTGCGTCAGAAGTCGATTTGATTCAGCAGCAACTGGTCGGATATTTAGCCCATAAGTTTGAAGCACAATTAAGAGATTTTTAAATTTAACTAAAAAAATATGTTAGCTACTTCTACCGATGTCTTACATTTAGTCCTGGCGCTTTGTGCCGCCGTGCTGACCTTTTTCATCTGTTGGGCGATTTATTATTTTATCGCCAGCGCCCAGCGGATTTTTAAGCTGATCAGGAAGGTCGAAGAAGGCGTGACTAAAATAGAGGAGGTCGTCGATCTCGCTAAGAATAAATTAAAGAATAGTAGCGCTTATTTTATGATTTTGGCGGAATTGGCCAAGAAAGCAATGGAATTTGTTAAAGAAAAAAAGGAGAAGAAAGAAGCGGCGAAGAGGGTTAAATAACCAAATTTAGATTAAAATAAAAAACTCCGCCATTTGGCGGAGTTTTTTGAAACTGATTTATTGGAGCTTATTTTTTATAGCCGCAACCTCGATTGCTGCACTTTATCTCTCCATTTTTATCATTGACCAGCAGCGCTTCGCAGTCCGGGCATTTTTCGCCGGTCGGTTGCCCCCAATAGGCATTTTTGCATTTCGGATAATTACTGCAAGCCCAGAAAGCGCCGCGCCGGCTGAATTTTTTAACGATTTTTCCGTCACCGCAGAGAGGACAGGCGACCTCTTGGCCGTCGCCCGGTTGGGCAATATTTTTGATATTCTTGCACTTTGGATAAGCCGAGCAGGCCAAGAAGGGCCCATATTTGCCCGTCCGGACCTTCATTGGTGAACCGCATTTGTCGCAGACTTCTCCTGCATATTTTTTTTCCAACTCCAAGGTCTTGGCGTCCGGCTCCTTTTTAACATAGTCGCTGCCTTCGCCAGCCATTTTTTTAATGTTGCGACAGTCAGGGAAAGCGCTGCAAGCTAAGAATTTGCCATAGCGTCCGGTTTTGACAATCATGGCCGCGCCACATTTATCGCAGATTTCGTTTGATGTTTCTTCTGGCATAATATCCTTTTTATTTATTTCTTCATATTTATGTTGTAGGTTGTTATGGAAGCCTTGATAAAATTCGCTGATGACCGGCTGCCAGGCCTTGTCGCCCTTGGCGATAAGATCCAGGTCATCCTCTAGTCCGGCTGTAAATTTATAATCGACAATCTGCGGGAAATGATTGATCAGAAGGTCAGTGACTACGAAAGCGATCGCGGTCGGTTTTAATTTTTTATTTTCATCTCGTTGGACGTAATTTCTGACGATAATAGTGTTGATTGTCGGGGCATAGGTAGACGGTCGGCCGATGCCATATTTTTCTAATTCTTTAACTAGGCTAGCGTCGGAATAGCGGGCCGGCGGATTTGTTTCATGCCGATCCGCGCGTAAAGCCAATAGGTGCAAGGATTGCTTTTCGTTTAAGGCGGGCAACTCTTGTTCCTTAGTCTTTTCCGGCCAGATTTTTAAGTAGCCGGGGAAAACCAGCATCTGCCCGTTAGCACGGAAGGTGTAGACTTCTTTTTTATGGATAGCCTTAACGTCGATGATCGTCGCCGCCAATTGGGCGGCTGGCATCTGGCTAGCGACCGCTCTCTGCCAAATCAATCTATAGAGACGGGCCTGATTTTTTTCTAATTTTATTTCTAGCGTTTCCGGCGCGGTGGCGACTTCGGTCGGCCGGATCGCCTCGTGTGCTTCTTGTGCGTTTTTGCTCTTATTTTTGAAAAAGCGGCCGCCGCTGACGGCATATTCGGCACCCAAATTTTTTTTCAGCCAAATTTGCGCTTCATCGATAAATTTCGGCGAGAGATTGAGCGAATCGGTGCGCATGTAGGTGATATATCCTTGCTCGTATAATTTTTGCGCTACCGTCATCGTCTGCTTAGCGCTGAAGCCTAAATGACGATTGGCCGATTGTTGCAAGGTCGAGGTCGTAAAAGGCGCGGCCGGGTTCTTATTAACTTGTTTTTTTTCTATTTTATCGACGGAGTAATCTGCTTTACCCAATTTTTGTTTTAATTCTTTCGCTGTCTCCTCTTTGATCGTTAATTTATCGAAAGTTTTATTATGGATTTTATATAAATCAGCCGTGAATTTATCATCACTCTCTTCTCCGGCCAAATCAGCCGACAAGCTCCAATATTCAGTCGTATTAAATTTTTGTATTTCCCGTTCCCGTTCCACGATTAATCTGGTCGCGACGCTTTGCACTCGTCCGGCCGATAATCCTTTCGCCACCTTTTTCCAAAGGAAAGGAGAGAGCTCGTAGCCGACTAGACGGTCTAAGATGCGGCGCGCCTGCTGAGCATCGACCATATTAATGTCTAAAGCGCGCGGTTTTTCCAGGGCGGCCAGGATGGCATTTTTAGTAATCTCGTGGAAAACGATTCGTTTAGTTTTTTGTTCATCGAGATTGAGCGCCTTGATCAGATGCCAGGCGATTGCCTCTCCTTCGCGGTCTTCATCCGAAGCCAGGATAACCGCCGTTGATTTTTTAGCGGCGGCTTTCAAGGCGCTGACCGTTTTTTTTGCCTTGGTCGGGATGATGTATTTCGGCGTGAACCCGTTTTCCATATCGACGCCCATTTCGCTTTTTGGCAAGTCGCGAATATGGCCGAAAGATGATTCGACTAGGTATTTCTTATCTAAAAATTTACTGATAGTTTTCGCTTTAGTTGGCGATTCTACGATTATTAGATCCATAGCGATAATGATTTAATTTAAATCATAGCCGGATTCTGTATTTTTAGCAATCCCGGCGATTTCTAATATACTTAGTGTACTATTTACCAGAGCAGTGTCAAGCTGAGAGGTTTTAATAATTTGATCAGCAGTAATTTTTTCTGCCCGTGCCGTTGCGGCTTGGAGCAGGCCGTAGATGATCGCCTCGGCCTTATTAGTCGGGCGATAAGGCGCCGATTGTGCTGAATCTTTAATGTGGCCAGCCGGTATAGGTGCATTGGCAGGAATTCCAAAAATATCCAGGATATCTTCGGCTGATAAGATAATTTTGGCGCCAGCCCCGATTAATCTATTCGGTCCATCAGAAAATTTGGAAAATATATTGCCCGGCACAGCCAAGACTTCCCGATTCTGCTCTAAAGCATAGGCGGCCGTGATCAAGGATCCGGATTTTTGCTGTGCTTCAATGACCAAGGTTGCCTGCGAGAGACCGGCGATGATCCGATTCCGTTGCGGAAAATTTTGTCGGTAGGGCGGCGTCTGTGGCGGAAACTCTGAGATCAAAGCGCCGCCGGTCGTTATAATCTCCGCGGCCAAGTGGCGGTTGGCGCTCGGATAGATCAGATCGGCTTTCAAGCCAGAACCCAAAATAGCTATTGTCCGGCCAGACGCCCCTATAGCCACTCGATGGGCTAAAGTGTCAACCCCTAAAGCCAGTCCGCTGACGATTTCAATCCCCGCGCCTATGGCTGGCGGCAATATTTCGGTGATAACCTTTTCCGCGTAAGCGCTATGTTGGCGCGCGCCGACGACGGATAGTCGTTTATGCTCTATCCCGTCTAGGCGGCCGCGGTAGTATAAGAGTGGCGGCGGAACAGAGATTTCTTTTAAGATCCGCGGGTAAGCAGTTTCGTGCCAAGTAACGTAATCAATATTTTCTTTTTCTAATTCTGATAGGGCGACCGTCATCTGGAAAGACGATCGCCATTCCGTGAACTCTTTGGCTAATTCGGGCTTTAGTCCGGCGCGTTCTAACTCAGAGCGGCCAGCCGACCAAGCTCGTCTTAAATCTAGAAAATATTTTTCTAGCGTCCTTAATTTGAGCGGCCCGATTTTTTGGAAATGATTGAATCCGAGATGACAGCGACGTGTTTCTTCGGAAACGATTGGCGGTTTTGTCATAAATTTAAAAAAATAAAATCCCCCTTAGTTTTTTAGGGGGATTTTATGTTTATTTTAGATTTTTGATATTTAATCGGTTGAGCAAGCTTGCTAAGTGTTCCTGTTCTTCTTTGCTGAACGGGCTTAGGACGAATTTATCCGGCGGAATATGGGTTTTGAGCAAGGCATTCTTTATGCCGATTCGGAGGCGGGTAAATTTTTTGGTTTTTAAATGATTAATTATTGATTGGACGCCGTTATGTCCAGCGCTGCCGGAATCAGTGGCAATCTTGTAATCGCCGAAATTTAGATCTAAGTCATCATGGATAACCGTTAGGACATCGTTTAAGTCAGAGCCTTTTTTATTGATTAGGCCCAAGCTTTTTGGCAATAGGCCATAGTAATTTAATATTTTTTGGGCGGCGCATCCAGATTCGTTCATGAAGGTCAACGGTTTAACAAATAAAAAGTCCCCGTCAGAATAAAGGAGAGCATTGAATTTCTTGTTTTCCTGCCATTTGACGTCTCCCAAAAATTGATCTAGGGCTAGCCAGCCGACGTTATGGCGGTTATGCTTATATTGTTCGCCCGGATTGCCCAGGCCGATGATTATTCTCATACTATTCATTATAGGTCGTATGCGATTTTTTGTCTTTGGTGACGCGGATATGGAGCGGTGTGCCAGTGAAGCCGTGCCGCTCGCGCAGGCGATTAGTCATAAAGCGGACATAAGAGAAATGCAGGTCGTCATTCGGCCCGATGCGCAAGATGAACGCCGGCGGATTGCTTTTAGTCTGTCGGAATTCGTAGAGCCGCGGCGCTTTTAAGCCCTTCCCTTTGGCCGGCTTATGGATCTTAACGACGGCTTTCATGAATTTTTCGCATTGGGAGTCGCTCAGGGTCAATTTCCGCTGGTCGCCGATAGTTAAGATCAAGTCCAAAAGCTTATTTACCTTTTCCCCTGTTTTAGCGGAGATGAATTGGATCGGCGCCCAAGTCGCGAAGGGCAATTTATCATAGATTATTTCGCTCATTTTTTTTGGGTCGCGCATCTTTACCAGATCCCATTTGTTGGCGATAAAAAATAAGCTTTTGCCTCGTTCGACTATTTCTTGGATTAGCTTAGCGTCTTGATGGGTGATCGGTTCGCTGACATCTAGGACCAGGAGAGCGATATCCGCCTTATCCAGGGAGCGGAGACTTTTTTGTATCCCGTATTGTTCTAAGCCGGATGATTTGTGTCCCTGTTTGGAGATGCCGGCCGTGTCTACTAAGGTGATTCGCTGTCCTCGATAAACAATTTCGGTATTCTGTGGCTCCCGCGTCGTGTGGGGCATCGGACTGACGATTACTCGCTCATATCCCAAGATAGCGTTAAGTAAAGAAGATTTGCCGACATTCGGCTTGCCGATGATACAGGCGTTGACGGTTTTTTCTGCGGCATTTGTGGGTATTTTTTTATTTTTCCTGTCTTTATCTAGCCGATCGATTATGATGTCCAGAAGGTCGCCCGTCCCTAGGCCGCTGGCCGCGGAAATAATAAATGGCTCGCCTAAGCCGAGCTTATTAAATTGCGCGGCTTCAGAAGCGATCTTGAAACTGTCTACCTTATTAGCGACGACTAATATTTTTTTGCGATATTTAGCATTTCTTTTCAATCCGGCCGCGAGCGCCTTGTCTTCCGGCAGCAGTCCGGTTTTGGTGTCCACCAAGAAAAGGATCATATCCGCTTGATCCAGGTAAGCGCGTGCTTGTTTTTGGGTTTGGCTATCTATATCATCAGTGCTGATTTTTCCTGTGCTCAAAGCGCGGGAATCTAGCAACCCAGCCGTATCAACCAGATCGAAAGCGCTGTTTGCCCATTCGACTATCCCTAGATTGCTGTCCCGGGTCGTGCCGGCGATATCAGAAACCAGGGCCTGCCGTTTTTCCGTCAGACAATTAAAGAGTGTTGATTTGCCGACGTTAGTCCGTCCGCAGATAGCAACTAGCGGCAATTCTTTTTTAGGTTTAGCGGCCATATGATTATTCAGCCTTATTGGCGTCAGTCCCTAATATTAGAATGAAGTCAGGCGTCGGAGTCGAAGAGGCGGCGCCGGTTTCTGCCGGATCGGGGTTCTGATAATTTTTAACCCATTCCGGCCAGTCGTAGGCGCTAGTAGCAGCTGTCATCTTTTTAAGGATATTTAGAGAATCATTTTTTGTTTCGCCCGTCAGGTCGTAAACGGTCGTTTGGGCATAATCCCTTTGCGGCGCGTTGCCGATTTTAACGATATCGAATTGAGATTGTTTGAGGGTGACAGCAGTTTTCCCGGCTAAGCCAGTAACCCAGGTCCCGTTGAGAATCATGACGCGCGCCCCGTCCTTGATCACTTCTAATTTGATGGCCGGAGCATTGAATACCTGTCCGCCGGAGAATATAGTCTGTACCATATTCCGGATAGCCGCAAAATTGCCGGAGCGCGGCGTCAGGATATAAGCGCCATCTTCGCCGATGCCTGATATCAGCATATTATCCGGAGCATCGCTCAAAACCTTATTGATGATTTGCGACTGTTCAACGTCTTTGAAGAGGTCCCAGAGCCGGAGCATCTCCCAGGCGCTGAGATTAGTCGAGATGTTTTTGCTGAATTCGTTGGCTAGCTTGGTAATCATGACCGGGTTAAGGAGGGTTCGCGTGGAAAATAATTTATTTTTGACCGCTTCTAAAATCAGTTGTTGGCGTCGTGCACGGGCGAAGTCAGAACCCTCGAGGCCAAGCGCATGGCGGCTGCGGGCGTATTTAAGGGCGGTTGCTCCGTTCATATGCTGCCAGCCTTTATCGAAATGTAGATGCTCGAAGCGAGCGTAGTAGTTAGGGTTATCTTCTTGGCCGTAAATTGGATAAGTATAGTCGTCTAATACATTTTCGACATTTATTTCAATGCCTCCCAACTGGTCGATTACATTAGAGAATCCGTTAAAATCGACGCGGACATAATATTCGATCGGCGTTTGCAGCAATTCAGAAAAAGCTTTGGCCGTCGCGGCCCCGCCGCTGCCCGGTTCTTTTTGTTCCGCGTAAGCATTGATGCTGTTGAGCTTGCGCCAGTTGCTGACGGGCGAAACTAGGTCGCGAGGGACAGAGACGAGTGCGACCTGCTTGGTTGAAGGCTGGAAGCTGGCTAAGATCATTGTGTCCGTCAGATAAGCCCCATCATGCCCCTCGCCGCCCATGCCTAAAAGCATGATATTGACGCGGTCGTTTTCCTCTCCCTGGAGCGTGTTATCGGCGCTGGGGACCAGATGCCTTAATTTGTCGAATACTTCCATACCCGAGAACCAATGAGTCGCATTCTGGCTAGACATCAGGATGCGTCCGGAAAAAACTAAGGCGATGACGATGACGGCAATAATATAAGAAGTGATCCTCTTCCTTTTTTTATTGTTGATGAGTAGCTCTTCTTCGCCCCAATCACCTGAGGCACGCCTTTCCCGCTTTTCTTCCTCTTCGATTTTTTTCTTGAAATCAATCATAAAATGTCGGGCTGCCGGGAATTGAACCCGGATTACACGCACCCGAAGCGTGCGTAATACCGTTATACCACAGCCCGTTTATCCTTGTGGACTTGAGGGGACTCGAACCCCTTACCTCTGCAATGCGAATGCAGCGCTCTACCAGATGAGCTACAAGCCCTTTCATCGTTTACTTATTTGGTGTCGGGGTGCCGGGAATTGAACCCGGGCTACATGCACCCCATGCATGCGTACTACCGTTATACTACACCCCGGCCAGACCTGCTGTATCAACAAAAAAGGGATCAGCACCCTTGCCCACATATTAGCATAAATGATTAATTTTTCAAGGTGGGTCGGAGGGCTTATTTTAGAGCTAATTTTCGTTATTGACATTCTTGATTATAATTTATAGAATATTTTGAAATATAGATTTATAACGTTCTTTTCAAGGGAGGCCAGGTCGATTTTTTGGATCGTTTAAAATACGTAGACTGCCGTGGCACGCTAGTCTGAATCCATACAGCCTGAGTCTAGGGAGGTGGGACTCCTCCGCCCTTTAAATTTTGTCTAAGCCGAGCCTTCCCTTCTCGGCTTTTTATTTGCTAAAAACTAGCAGTTAAATTACAATATTAATAATAGAATAATCATATGGCGACACAAAAAACCATCTTTTCCGGCATCCAACCGAGCGGCAACCCGCATATCGGGCATTATATCGGCGCGATTTCCCAATGGGTGGAGATGCAAAAAGAATATGATTGCATCTTTTCCGTAGTCGATTATCACGCGATAACCGTAAAACAAGATCCGATTGAACTCAAAAAAAGGATTTTGGAAATCACTAAGGTTTATCTGGCAGCCGGTATCGATCCGCAGAAATCTGTAATTTTCCAGCAATCTAGCGTTCCGGCGCATACGGAATTAGCCTGGATTTTTAATTGTTATGGGGCGCGTATAGCTGATTTAGATAAGATGACCCAATTTAAGGATAAGTCCGGTCAGAATCAAGAGTCGATCAGCGTCGGCCTCTATGACTACCCCGTCCTGATGGCCGCCGATATATTATTGTATGACACCGATATCGTCCCGGTCGGCGAAGACCAGAAACAGCACGTGGAGCTAGCCCGCGATATCGCTCGCCGTTTCAATAACGAGTTCGGCGAGACTTTCAAGATCCCGCAGTCGGTAGTACGCAAAGAGGGGGCGCGGATAATGTCCTTGCTCGATCCGGCGAAAAAGATGAGCAAGAGCGATACCAATCAGAATAACTGTATTAACCTATTAGACGATATCGAAATCGCCAAGAAAAAGATTATGCGCGCCGTGACCGACTCCGGCTCGGAAATCATCTATGACCCCGTGGATAAACCGGCTCTGTCTAACCTTTTAACTATCTATGCCCAATTAGGCAATCGGCAAGTTCCCCGTTTGGTCAAAGATTATGCCGGTAAAGGCTATGGCGAATTTAAGAAAGATTTGGCCGATGTCGTCGCTAAATTTTTGACGGACTTCCAGGATAAATACCATAAGATATCCGATAATGAGGTTAGAAAAGTTCTAGATGACGGCCGCTATAAGATCGAGCCACTGGCGCAGGCTAAATTGCAGAAAGTCAGGAAGTTGATCGGAGTGAGATAGAATAATGGCCTAGTTTTAAGAAACAAGAATAGATTTATATAAAAAACCGCTATTATTAGCGGTTTTTTAATTGGTCAGGAAACCCCGTACGAGGATTTTCCTTTCGCCCGCGTAGCGGGCGTCCGAGTGCGGGGATGAATGACGCCATACTTAACATATCCCGCAGGGACATGTTAAGCTGTAATCATG
>JBAZJR010000010.1:0-29597 GCA_041651195.1 Patescibacteria group bacterium | reverse complement strand
TAAAGATAATCTAACTGACGATTTCTTTTATTCGGAAATTGCCGAATCCGAATTCGGCGAAGTGGACTATAAGCACCGGCCAAATAATTGGCGGAAATATCATACTGCTTGCGAAGATATAAAAGAAAAGATAAGAAACCAGACGGCTGATGAAATAAACGACTTTCTAATATTCAATACCGGTAAGACTGGAAGAATAAGGATCAATAAAAAATACCTCTAGCTTTTCAGATAAGATTTGATTTATTAACCCCGAAAAAACGGGGCTTTTTTATTTTTGTTAAATTTTTACCCGAACTTTCCTGAAACTCGATTTTGTAGAATTAAGAAAGATTTTTTTAGCTGTTTTTTTAATCTAATTTTTTGACCAACTGGATTTATGCCTGGGACTATCGCAACCGATTAATCGGGGCAACTAATGGCACGACTACCATGAGCTATGGCTATGATCAGGATAATGACCGTATTTGGTCGTTCGATGGGGTGGCGACGTCAACCTCTCCTACGAAGAGTTTTAGTTTAACTGATACCGGCACAAGCGCTAAGCACATCTTCGCTAACGACCAATTAATTGCTACAATATTAAATAATAGCACTTCCACCGATATCTATTATGTTCATAACGATCATCTGGGCGGGACTAATGTCGTAAGTAATCAAGGTGGCTCAGTACAGCAGTTAATAGATTACTACCCCTTTGGCATGACCCCCGAAATTCGGACACAATATTCCATATAAAGCGATAGTCGATAAAATCAAAAACCCCTCCAGCAGAGCCAGAGGGGCTTTTGATAAAAGGATGTTTAGGCAAGCTTGACGTTCACCGCGTTCATTCCTTTCGGAGATTGTTCCTGATCGAAGCTAACAGTCTGCCCTTCGCGAAGTTCGTTGAAAGCGACTCCGACTAAAGCATTGCTGTGAAAGAATAAATCTTTCTCTTGACCCTCAACTTTGATGAAGCCAAAGCCTCTGTCAGTTAAACTCTTGATAACACCAGTCATTTTTTATGTGCTTAGTGAATAAATTGCAATTTTTATGTGTTTTTGAAACTCGACGACTTTTCTAGCTCATAATGTTTTGCTTAATAATGATAACATATATATAAAAGTAAGTCAACCACCACTATTTACTAGCCTTTTAGCCGTTTTTTAAGTTTTTAATCCTTATTTGATAAGACGGTAAATCAAGATGACCGGCCGCTCCAAGAGATATTTTTTCCTTAATTTTTGCCGTATAATCCAGTTTTTGGCCAGCGTTAACATCTCGGGCCTCCCTGTAGGCTTGGCGCCAAGGCAGGCCGCTTTCTTTAGTCAATTCCAAGGCGGTGTCAGCTAGCAAGATATCACTCCTGATGCTTTTAAGGATCCGTCCCCGATCCGGCGCCACAGTCTCCAAAAAAATTTTTAAGACGGCCAGCGTATCGCTGACAATCTTAACGCTCTCCAGCAGGGGCTTCTTGATCAATTGCGTGTCCCGGTTATAGCCGGAAAAAGTATTTCGATTAAGGTCTTTGACCAAAGCCTGGTTAGCGATGACCACGCTGGCATTCCCTCGGATGATTTCTAAGACATCAAGATTTTCCTTTTGCGGCATGATGCTGGAGCCGGTCGTTATCAGGCCGTTGACTTTGAAGAAAGAAAATTCTTTGGTCGTGAACACTATCATATCGTCCGCCAGTTTGGCGGCCGTCATCATGATCTGCGCCAGCGCTTCCAGGAAAAGGCTCTCAAATTTACCCTTGCTGTTCTGACAATAAAGAGAATTAAGCTGGGTTTTCTTGAAATGTAATAGGCGGGAGGTATAGTTCCTATCTAGGGACAAATTGACCCCGAAGCCAGCCGCGCTGCCCAGCGGATTCTGGTCGATCTGATCTTTTACTTTCCGCAGAAAATCATAATCATCGAGCAGGCTTTCTAGGAAGCTGGCGTAATAATGTCCGACGCTGCTGAGCATGGCCTGCTGCGTGTGCGAATAGCCGGGTAGCGGCATATCCTGGTATCGTTGAGCCTCTTTCAGCAGCATCTGGGCCAGGCTGGCGATCAGGCGGTTGATCTGGCCGGCCTTATCTTTCATAAACAGCCGCATGGCGACTAAGACCTGGTCATTGCGGCTCCGGCCGGTATGTATCTTCTGGCCGAGATCGCCTAATTTTTTAATCAGCTTATTCTCTATGACCGTATGGCAATCTTCGCTGGAGACCGGGATCCTGATCTTGCCGGCTCGCCAGTCTCGCTGGATATCCTTCAGGCCCTTGACCAGGCGCCCGGTCTCTTTTTTAGACAGGGCGCCCATACGCGCTAACCCTAGGGCGTGAGCAATGCTCGCCTCGATGTCATAAGGCATGAGTTCCTGATCCAGGAGATAGTCGGAGCCGACCGTATAAGCTTCTATCAGCGGATGAAGCTCGGCCTTGTTTTTTTGCCAGAGTTTTTTCATATATTCAATTCTTATTCAATTCATCCTCGAAACAATAGGTGTTATAAGCGGTCTTTTGCGCCAGTGTCCATAACTCGATGAAGCCGGCTGAAGCGTTCTGGTTGAATTTAGCGTTCTTATTGAAAGTCGCCAGATCGATATCGAATAGAGAGTAAGGAGAATTCAGCGCGACGACGGTGATATTCCCTTTAAATAGGCGGACCGTCACTTCCCCGGTGACTTTTTTATTTTGGCTGTTGATGTAGGCGTTAAGATGATACATGGCCGGATCATACCATTTGGCGCCATAAGCCAGGTAAGCCCATTTATTATCCAAGAAACTTTTCAACTCGTTCTCTTCCCTGGTCGATACTAATTGCTCCAGTTTCTTATGGGCGGCGATCAGGATGCTGGCGCCGGGATTTTCATAGACGCCCCTGACTTTTAAGCCGACGATCCGGTCTTCTATCAGATGGCAGACTCCGACGCCGTGTTTGGCGCCGACGAGGTTCGCCATCTTTATGATATTGCTTAATTTATCATCTTGGCCGTTCCAAGAAAACGGCACTCCCTGCTTAAAGCTGATAGTCACTGTCTCGGGCTCATTTGGCGTCTTTTCAATGGTATTGCACCATTTTAGGATGCGCTCTAATGGCGGAATCAGCTTCGGATCCTCTATCTCTCCTCCTTCGCCGGTATTGGACCACATATTTTCGTCGTAAGAATAGGGGCTAGCTTTGGTCTGGCTGACCGGGATATTATTCTGGCGCGCGTATTCTATCTCTTCTTCCCGGCCCATCCCCCATTCCCTGACTGGCGCGATGATTTTCAGTTTCGGATCAAGCGTCGTGATATAGCCTTCAAATCTGACCTGGTCATTACCCTTGCCCGTACAGCCATGGGCGATGACCTGGCAATCATACTGTCTGGCGATCTTTACCGCTACTTTAGAGATCATGACCCGGCCGAGCGGACAACCCAGGGCATAGCCACCCTGGTAATCAGCGTTAGATTTGATCGCTTCCGCCAATAGAATATCGGCGAACTCATCTTTCGCGTCATAAACTATTGCCTCCTTAGCGCCTAATTTTAGCGCTTTTTCTTTTATCGCCTCCAGATTATCGGCGGTTTGGCCGATATCAACGGTCAGGGTTATGACCTCGCTATGATATTTTTCTTGGATCCATTTTAGCATGACTGAGGTATCTAAGCCGCCTGAATAAAGTAACAAGCATTTATTGAATTCTCCGAGCTGCGCTTCGTAAGAAGCGATTTTTTTATATGTGTTCATATTATTAATAAAAATAAGCCCCTTAAAACAAAAATCCCTCTTCCGAGAGAGGGTTGAATTACTATTTATTACTATTTAATGATAAATAAGCAATATTAAGCCAACCATCTCTCGCAAGAGTGGTTGTTCCGACGAACCTGCTTGTTTAACTTAATATATAACATAATCTAAGCTTATTAATATTTTACATTATTCGTTTAAAAAGTCAAATCCAAACATTATCAACGCTTCCTAAAAAGCCTGGGGCTTTACACCCCAGGCTATTTTAATCATTGTCGATAAATCTTATTTACGTTTCCTTTTGGCAGCTCTTGCAGCCAGCATGACCCGCTTAGCCTCTAGACGTTTCGCGGTCTTACGAGAATGAGATTTTTTCATTTTTCCGACTCCGGTGCTTCTTTTAGCCATACTAATGAGATTAGTTAATAGATTATGGAAAGATTATAGCATATTTAAGCTTAAGGTATAGACCTTGGCCTGTCCGGCGCCTCTTTAAGAAATTGGTTGAGTTAGCGCTGCGTCTTAGGTCGACTAGGGTTACCAGAAGGTTAGTATGGCATAATCAAGGCTTTTTTGACTTCGGAGCGGGCTTGCTTCGTTATACCGTATATGGTATAATAAATACTACTTTATATACTATATGTAGAAATCGGGGCTAATTGCTGGCTCCTGGTTTCTCAGAAGCTTATGTCATTATCAATCATGAAGATAGACGGGAAAAAGGAACCATTCGACGCTGACAAGATTAACCAAGCCATCGCCGCCGCCTGCGTCGGATTGGCCGACCAATCCTCAAAGATCACGCAGATCGCGACGGAAACCAGCTTGACTTTATACGACGGCATTACGACCACAGAATTAGACAATGCTGTTATTAACGCGGCGGTCCAGAATATCAAAGATGATCCGGATTTCGATATCATCGCTTCCCGTCTGCTGTTAAAGATCATTTATAAGGAAGTCTTAGGGGATTTCCAGGACGAAGCTGATCTGCGCCAGAAACATCAGGATGGTTTTTTGGCTTATTTAAAACAAGGCTGGTCGTCCGGGATACTTTCCCCTGACCTGAAAGTCTTTGATGCTGATCGACTGGCTGAAGCCCTGTCTTTAGAGCGCGATTCCCTCCTGAACTATACCGGCTTGTCTACGATGCGTAACCGTTACTTGATCAAGAGCGCTCAGCAGAAGCTCCAGGAAACGCCGCAGTATTTCTGGATGCGCGTCGCGATGGGCATGGCTTTCCGGGAAAAGGACGCGACTGATCTGGCGCTGCGTTTCTACGATAAGATGTCTAAGCTGCAGTATGTCGCCGGCGGTTCCACGAATATCAATGCCGGCACGACTTCCCCGCGGCTGAGCAACTGCTTCCTGATGGATATGGAAGACAATATCGATCATATCGGGAAAACCGTGGCCGATGTGATGAAATTATCAAAGGCGACTGGCGGCATCGGCTTAGCCGTCACTAAATTACGCGCCAATGGTTCGCCGATTTCGACCAATAATACTTTCTCTTCCGGCCCGATCCCCTTCCTCCATATCATCGATTCGACTATCCGGGCGATCTCTCGCGCTGGCAAAAAGATGGGTGCCCTCTGTTTCTATATGGAAAATTGGCATATCGATTTCCAGGATTTTCTGGACCTGAAGCAGAATGCCGGCGACGATTACCGCCGTGCCCGGACCGCCAATATCGCCGCCTGGATTTCCGATGAATTTATGAAACGGGTGAAGAATAAGGAGGCCTGGTATCTTTTCGATCCGCGCGAAACGCCGGATCTAGTCGAATTATACGGCGAAGACTTTTCCCGCCGTTATAATGAATATGTCGCTCTCGCGGAAGCAGGCAAAATGCGGACCTTCAAGAAAATGCCGGCCACAGAGCAATTTAATAATATGATCGTTTCCCTGCAGGGGACTTCGCATCCTTGGCTGACCTGGAAAGACGCGGCCAATGTCCGGGCGCTGAATAACAATACCGGCACGATCAATAGCTCTAATCTTTGTACGGAAATACTCCTGCCGGCCGATAAGGATAATGTCGCGGTCTGCAACCTGATGTCCATCAACCTTTCCCGCCATCTGACCGAGGATAATAAAATCGATTGGGAATTGCTGAAGGATAGCGTCCGGACCGGCATCCGGCAATTAGACAATCTGGTAGATATCAATCAGCCGCCGATACCGGAGGCCGGCAATTCCGATCATAATAATCGAGCAATCGGCCTGGGCGTCATGGGCTTGGCCGATATGTTCGAACGCTTAGGCGTCGCTTATGACAGCGCCGAAGCCTATTCCTCCGTCGATCAGATCATGGAATTCATCAGCTATCACGCGATCGACGCCAGTGCGGATTTAGCCGGAGAAAAAGGTAGTTACGCTAATTTTGCCGGATCTGGCTGGTCCCAGGGAAAAGTCCCTTATGATACTCTGGCCATCTGGGAAGAAAGCCGCGGTGAAAAGCTAGCCGTAGACCGTTCTTATCAGCTTGATTGGGCGCCACTGCGCGCCAAAGTCGCGCGCGGGATGCGTAATGCGACCCTGCTCGCCATCGCTCCGACCGCGAATATCGGACTAATCGCCGGAACTTCGACCGGCATCGATCCGCGTTTCGCCCAGATCTTCAGTCGGAACACCTTATCCGGAAAATATCTGGAATTAAATTTTAATCTGGTCAAAGAATTAAAAGCCTTGGGCATCTGGGAAGATAAGCGTGAAGAAATCCTGGTCGCGCAGGGCGATCTGAGCTATATCGAGGGCATTCCGGAAAAGTTGAAGACGATTTATAAGGATTCTTTTTCGGTCCGACCTGATGGTTTTGTGGAAGTCGCGGCTCGCGCCCAGAAATGGGTTGACCAGGCGATCAGCCGCAATATGTATCTGGCGACCCGCGATACTGAAGAGATCATGCAGATCTATTTCAAGGCCTGGGAAAAAGGATTGAAAACTACCTACTATCTCCATATGAAGCCACGCCATACAGCCGAACAGAGCACGGTTAAAGTCAATAAATCGATCGGGGTGGGCAAGAAAGGTTTCGGAGCGATCTTAGCGGGCCAGGCGGCTGCTATCCCCATGCCGGCGGCTGTGACCGCAGAAACTCTGGCGTCAGGCTATAAATCCGGCCAAGCTTGCCCGACCGACCCGCAGGAACGGTTATTATGCGATAGTTGCCAATAAGAAATTGCTATAATTTATATTTAATATTATCTATATGATATTAGGCAAACCTTTAAACGAAGACATGAACTTAAGGCCGATCAGGTACCAATGGGCTTACGACCTTTATAACCAGGCCGTGGCCAATACCTGGTTTCCGCACGAGATCGCCTTGGGCGAAGATTTGGAGGATTGGAAGAAGATGACTGAAGACGAGCGCCACGCCGTAACTTTCCTGATGAGCTTTTTTAACCCCTCTGAGCTGATCGTTAACCGCACCCTCGCTCTCGGCGTCTATCCTTATATCAAGGCGCCGGAGGCCCACCTCTATCTGGCCAAACAGATGTGGGAAGAGGCCAATCACTGCGTATCTTTCGAATACGTCCTGGAAACTTTTCCGGTTGACCGCAAGGCAGTCTTCCAGCAGCACCTTGATACTCCATCGATCAAAGCCAAAGAAGATTTCATCACTAACTATCTGACGCGCATGACGGAAAGCAGTCTGGATGTGTCCACAATCGAGGGCAAGCGGGATTTTGTCCGTAATCTGGTCGCTTATAACATCGTTATGGAAGGCATCTGGTTCTACAGCGGCTTTATGGTCGCGCTCAGCTTCCGCCAGCGCCGCCAATTGCGTAATTTCGGCTCCCTGATCGATTGGGTCTTGCGTGATGAAAGCTTGCATCTGAAATTCGGCATCAATCTGGTCCTGACCGTCTTAGAGGAAAATCCGGATATCGTTACGCCCGAATTCAGCGCGGAGATCCAGAAAATAATCATTGACGGCGTCAATCTGGAAAATGCCTATAACCAGGACATGTTCCCGCGCGGCATCCTCGGTTTAAATGCTAATTACGTCAACCAATACGTCCAATATGTCGCGGATCGGCGGCTGGAAGAATTAGGTTTCGAGCCGTATTTCAAAGTCGCTAATCCGGCTAAATGGATGGCGGCGGCGACCGATACTCTGGAGCTCGTTAATTTCTTCGAGACCCAGAACACTAATTATGAAGTGGACGGCCGGGCGCAGAAGGAGCATAATAAAGAGGGATAAGATTTAAATATTCAAATTATGTACGACACTATCGTCATCGGCGGCGGAATGGCTGGCCTGGCGGCCGCCCTATACGCCCAGCGCCGGGAAATGAAGACCCTGCTTTTAACTAGAGATATCGGCGGACAGATCGGATTAGCCGGCGAAATCGAAAATTATCTTGGCTTTGATCTGATTACGGGTTTAGACTTGAACGAACGCCTAGAGAAACAGGCTAAGTATACTGGTTATGAAATACGCCTAGAAGCAGTGACTGAGATCTCTGGCAATGGCACGCAAGGTTTTACGGTCAATACCAGCCAAGGCAGCTATAGATCGCGGACCGTTATTTTCGCTCTCGGCCTGGTCCCCCGCTATCTTGGTGTGCCGGGTGAAAAAGAATTCGCCGGCAAGGGCGTTTCTTATTGCGCTAATTGCGACGGGCAATTCTTCAGAGGCAAGCGCCTGATCGTGGTCGGCGGCGGGAATTCCGCGCTTGACGCGGCTGAAGTCCTCTCTAAGATCGCGGCTGAAGTCCATCTAGTCCATCGAAGTTCCGAATTCAAAGCTTTTGAAAGCTTGGTCAGCGAAGTCAAAGCCCGGCCGAATATCAATATCCGCCTCGACTCCGAAATCGTCCGGATCAACGGAGATACCAGGGTGACAAGCGCCGTGATCAAGCATTCTCCGGACGGCGCTTTAGAAGAGCTGCCTATCGATGGCGTTTTTGTCGAAATCGGTCACAAGGCGCAAAGCGACTTGGTTGCTAATTTAGTGAAGCTAGATGCCGCTAATCAGATTATCGTCAACGAAGCCTGCGAAACCAGCCAGCCTGGGATATTCGCGGCCGGTGATATTACGCAGATCAGACATAAGCAATTGACTGTCGCGAGCGGCCAAGGGACTATCGCCGCCCTGAGCGCTTACGAATATGTCCGAAAATCAAAAGCCGCCTCGTAAAAGGCGGTTTTTTAGTCCCGAAGCGCGGCCTGGATGGCTTCTAAACCGAGCATAGCGCATTTATAGCGACGCTCGCTGATTGGGACGCCGAGCAATCTCTTGATATCGGCAAAGCTAAGGGCTAAAACGTCTTTTTTTGTTTGGCCGATCAATTCCTCAGTTAAGATAGAAATAGCGGCTTGGGAAATAGCGCAGCCTCGGCCTAAGAATCTAATCTCTTTTATCTTCTGGCCGGAAAGTTTCAAGGCGACGCTGATCTCGTCGCCGCAGGTCGCATTTATTCCCTTTTGCCTCAAGTCCGCGTCCGGCAAAGAGCCGTAATTGCGCGGGTGCTTATAATGGTCCAAGATATTTTGCGCGTAGATATCCATAGATGATTTATTGGAAAGCCTGGTATAGTTCTTGTAGCTTTTTGACGAAGAAATCTATTTCTGCCTCGGTATTATAAAAACTCAGGCTGGCTCGCAGGCTGGCCGCGACGCCATAACGTTCGTGGAGCGGCTGGGCGCAGTGATGGCCGGCGCGCAGGATGATTCCCTCTTCGCCCAGAAGATCGGCCGCATCATGCGGATGGATGCCCTTGATCAGCAAAGAGAAGACCGGCAATTTAGGCTGAGCTGTCCCTAGGATTTGAACAAACTTCAGCGTTTTTATTTTTTTTAGGAAATATGCGGTCAGAGCTCGTTCGCGGCGCTTGATCTCCGGCCAAGAAACCTGATTAATATAAGCGACCGCGGCGCCTAAGCCGATCGCGCCGGCGATATTCGGCGTTCCCGCCTCGAATTTATAAGGCAAGCTATTCGTTAAAAAATGATCCGGATAGACGGCGCTGATCATATCGCCGCCGCCCAGGAAGGGCGGCATCGCTTCTAGTAGTTCTCGCCGGCCGTATAAGATCCCGATGCCGGTCGGGCCCCAGATCTTATGGCCGGATAAGACCAGGAAGTCGCAGCCTAAAGACCGGACATTGATCGGCCGGTGTGCCGCGCTTTGTGCCGCATCGATCAGGGTAATTATCTTCTTGCTCTTAGCTAAGCGGATAAGCCCTCCGAGCGGATTAACCACGCCCAAGACATTCGAGGCTTGGGTAAGAGCTAATAGTCTGACGCGCGGGCGACTTAAAAGCCTTCTCGCTGCCTGAATATCCAGGGCGCCGCTGTCTTTGACGGGAATGTAGTCTAACTTAAAGCCGATCTTGGCTTGTAGCTGTAACCAGGGGACGATATTGGCGTGATGCTCGGCTAGGCTTAAGACGATCCGGTCGTTTGGCTTTAAATTCTCCGCCCCCCAGGTCCGCGCTACCAGATTTATCCCTTCTGTCGCGCCGCGGGTAAAGATTACCTCTTCCCGCCGGGCGAGAATCGCCGCGGCAATGGTATCTCTGGCGGCCTCGTATCTCTTAGTCGCCTCATCAGCCAGAGGATTCAAACTGCGGTGGACATTAGCATTATATTTTTTATAGTATGCGACCGTGGCCGCGATGACCGCGCGCGGCTTCTGGGCGGTCGCGGCATTATCAAAATAGACCAGCGTCCGGCCTTTGATCTTTCTAGTTAAAATTGGAAAATCTGTCCGTTTGATCATGTTAGTAACCCGTCATAATCGTTTAATGCCCCGCTCGATTTTTGATCAGCTTGATAATCAGTTCTCGCGTTCCTCGGTCCTTTAGATCAGCGGTAAACCGCCGGGCCAAAGAATCAATGACCAGAAATTTGACCTGTTTTTCGTTTAAGCCGCGGCTACGCAGATAGAAAAGATCCTCAGGCGATAACTGGAAAGTACTGGCGCCGTGTCCGGCCTTGACTTCGTTAGCGTCTATCTTCAAACCCGGCAGTAAATTCCCTTTTGCTCCGGGACTGAGCAGATGCAAGCGCATATCGATCCGTGAATCAGTGAGCTGAGCCGCCGGCTTAATGATTAATTCCGAATAGTATTGGACGATAGCTTGATCGTCAGCTAATCCTTCGACTTGGAACCGGCCGGCTGTTCCGCGTTCCTGGAAAATATAATCATCTTGGACCTGTAGATTCTGATCCTTGGTCTGGTAGAACAGGACATGGTTATGGAAGACGGCTTGAGCCCCTAAGTTATGGCTCAATTTTAAGGTCATCTGGCTAGAACCGAAATAAGCCTGATAACCGGAGACCTCCGCTTTTGCAGCGATATTGATCACTCTTTCCTGTTGGAAATGGCTCTGGGCCGGATCCAGGATGCTCACATATTGAACTCGCGCCCCAGCGCCGATATTAATCTCTAGAGAAGGCCTGGATCCGCGGCCGGCGATATGGTCCAGCAAAAAAACTTCGGCCCGCGCCGCGATATTTATCTTTTTGTCCTGGGGTTTGATTATTATTTTTTTCATAAATAGACGGGATTTAACCGACGCTACCTTCCATTTCCAATTCCACCATCCGGTTCATCTCAACGGCGTATTCCAGCGGCAATTCTTTGACGATCGGCTCGATAAAGCCGTTGACGATCATCGCTCCAGCTTGCGCTTCGTTCAGCCCGCGGCTGCGCAGATAGAAGATGTCATCATCATTCAGTTTGCCGGCGGTCGCCTCGTGCGCCAGGATAGCGCTGGAATTTTTGATCTTGATCAGCGGAATCGTGTCCGAGGCTGATCGGTCGTCTAAGATTAGGGCGTCGCATTTTATATTAGCGGCGGCTTTTTCGGCTTGCGCTCCGATGTCTACTAAGCCGCGATAGATCGCTCGCCCGCCGGACTTACTGATACTCTTCATAACGATATTAGAGCTCGTATTCGGCCCGATATGGATGACTTTCGCGCCGGTATCCTGAATTTGCCCCTGATTGGCGAAAGCGACGCCGAGATGGTCGGCGGTCGCGTTGGCGCCCACGAGGACTGAACAAGGATAGAGCATGGTCACATTGCTGCCGAAATTTCCGCCCACCCATTCCATATGCGCGTCAGCCTGGACGATGGCTCTTTTCGTGTTGAGATTATAGGCGTCCTTGCTCCAGCTTTCCACGCTGCTATAGCGGAAACGGGCGCGCGGAGCGACAAAGATCTCGACGCCGCCGGCGTGCAAAGAATCAACGCCGTAGCGCGGCGCGCTGCAGCCTTCAATATAATGGGCTTGGGCGTCCTCTTCTACGACAATCAAGGTATGTTCGAATTGGCCCATGCCTTTAGCATTCATCCGGAAATAGGCCTGGAGCGGCAACTCTATCTTGACGCCCTTGGGGATATACAAGAATGTCCCGCCGCTCCAGACCGCGCCGTGCAAGGCCGCGAATTTATGGAGGGTCGGCGGAACGCATTTCATGAAATATTTTTCAACCAGTTCGCCGTGTTCGCGCAGAGCGACATCCATATCTTCAAAGATGACGCCTTGGCGCCTGAATTTTTCTTTCAAGCTATGGTAGATCACGGTCGATTCATATTGCGCGCCGACGCCGGCCAAGACTTCCTGCTCGGCCTGCGGGATGCCGAGCCGGTCGAAGGTCTTTTTGATATCAGCTGGGACATCGTCCCAAGTCTCGCTCTTCTTGTCGGTCGCTTTAGCGTAATAAGTGATTTTAGCCAGATCTAGTTGGCTTAAATCCGGCCCCCAGGCAGGAAGCGGCATTTTCTCGTAAATCTTGAGCGCCGCCAGGCGTCTTTCTAACATCCAAGCCGGCTCCTGCTTTTCCCGGGAAATCAGACGGACCAAGTCTTCATCCAGACCGGTCCTGGTCTGAGCCATATAGCCGGATTCATTATAAGCGTCCCAAAGCGAGCTATGGGTGGCTATCTTTTTTTTATTTTTGATGTTGCGGGGTATCGGCATAAGGAGTTTATTCCAATTTAGCCTTGATAATTTTTTCAAAACCCTCTTTTTCTAAGCGTTTAGCCAGATCATGCCCGCCGGTCTTGATGATCCGACCAGCCGACATCACGACGACCTTGTCCGGTTCGATATATTCCAAGATCCGCAAATAATGGGTGACGATCAAAGCACTGGCGCTTGGTTTCTTAAAGCGTTTCATGGCTCGGCCGACCACTTTCAAGGCATCGACATCCAGACCGGAGTCGATTTCGTCAAAAATAGCGAAAGACGGCTTTAAGAGCGCCAGTTGGAGTATTTCCGCTTTTTTCTTTTCTCCGCCGGAAAAACCGCGGTTCAGATAGCGGCGGCTCCAATCGTCAGTGATCTTCAGGGCGGCGATCTCCTTGTCCATTAATTTCTTGAAGTCAAAGACGCTGACTGCCTTTTCTTGCCGGGCCGCTTTCAAGAATTTGTAAGCATCGAATAAATAAGGATAGAAATCCACCCCTTCTATTTCGCGCGGCTGCTGGAAAGTCATAAATAATCCCAAAGCCGCCCGTTCCTCCGGCTTCTTATCTGTAATTTCCTGACCCTTGAAGAAGATTTGTCCGCCCGTCACTTGATAAGCGGGATGACCCATCAAGACGCTGGATAAAGTAGATTTTCCCGAGCCGTTCGGACCCATCACGACGCAGGTCTCCCCTTCTTTAATCGTTAAGCTAACCTTGTCTAGGATGCGTTTTTCCCCGATATTGACGGTCAGGTCTTTAATCTCTAAGATATTCATAAATTTTTTGTTTTGACTTCGAGCCTTAAAAGTGAAGCTAATGTTTTTTTGGCTAAGGCTGATTTGGCTTCGGCCGCGATCAAGCCCCAGGCGCCATGATTATGGCAACAGAATTTTAACTGATTATGTTTAAGGGCAGATTTTGACTTATCCTGGCCGTCTATCGCCTCCATGATCTCTAACAAAGATATTCGGTCGGCTGGCCGGGTTAGCATATAGCCGCCGCGCGCTCCTTCTTTACTCTTCAACAAGCCGGCGCGCGCCAAAGAGCGGGCAATCTGGATCAGATAAATCGAAGATACCTGCGCCTGCTTGGCTAAACCCGACAGAGAGACGAACCTGCCGGGACGATCGGCTAATTCGGTCATGATCATGAGCCCATATTCTATTCTTGCCTTGACCCTAAACATTTTTTCAATATTAACTATAAGTGAAAGAATTATAGTTAAATATCCATAAAAAGTCAACCCGGGAGATCCCTCAGCCGGGCTGACTTATATGGTGCTTTTAATTTATAGGGCGATCGGCGAAGCCTTTAAATTGATTTCTAATTTTGTTACTTTATCCACGTCGGAGAAGAATGGAAAGTCAGGAATGGCTAGGCCGAAATTAGCGTAAGTCAGATCCGTCGTCGCCGTGCCAGTCAGAGTGCCGTCGCTTTGCCAGGTAATTGCGCCGGTAAAAGTAGTCGGCTGGGTATTGCCGGAAATAGTCATATTCCCTTCTATCGTCACCGGGAAGCTTTGGCCGGGAGTAAGCGTTTCCGGCACGCCGCTGATATTAGTCGGTTGGAAAACGATGTAACGGTTTTGCGGCTCGTTAGATTTCAGGATGAGCTCGATGATATTCTTATTGCGTAGCGCGTTATCGGTTACTAGGCTCGTAGCGTCTAGCTGGATAGCGCCAATATTGATGGCCGCCGGCTGGGAAGTCTTGACCGTGATCATCCCGCTCAATTGAGAACTGGTGCCGACGACCAAAGTAGGAACGCCCTTCAAAACCTCATTCAAGCTGAATTTAGCTTGGGATTCTGCGGCCACGATACCCAAAGTCTTAGTATCCGCGTCGGCGAAATTTTCCGCGGCGATTTCCGAAGCCGCCCGTTTGCCGGCTGGCACAGTTCCTTCATCCGGCTGGGCGATGCCGCAGCCGGCCAGGAAGAATAAGCTTAAAAATAAAACAGGAAAAAATATCTTTTTCATATTTAGGCGATAAGATTAATTTTATTAAATTATATTAATGATTTTTTTTAACTGTTAATAATATAACAAAAGCTCATATTTGACACAAGTACCTACTTTTTTGTATGATACTAACTAATAAGAAACTATCAAATAAATATGCAAAATAACCAATGCCACGAAGCGGTCGCCCGCACCCTCAAAGTCATAGCTGGCAAATGGAAACCGCTCATCTTATGGCATCTCTTAAACGATAAATTGCGTTTCAATGAGCTGCAGAAAGCGATTCCCGGCGTATCGCAGAAGATGCTCACCGCCCAGTTGCGGGAGCTGGAAAAGGACCGGATTATCCATCGGCAAGTTTATCGGGAGGTGCCGCCACGCGTGGAGTACTGGATGACAGATTACGGCCGGACCCTGAGGCCGCTCCTGGTCGCTATGGGGCGCTGGGGCGAGAAGCACGGCCGCTTATAGCCGGTGACGAAAAAATGAAAAAGCCCAGCATTTTGACTGGGCTTTTAACTATTTATCTTCTTTTATTTTTGAAAAAATACGTGAACGCGGCGATCGCAGTGACCGCTAAAGTTCCTAGGAATCCCCAGGCAAAACCCTTATCAGCGTTTAGTCCCCTATCTTTCGAATAGTGATAGACTACCAAGCCTACTAATAAGGCGATGATGATTCCGTATATTATTATATTCGTGACACTAAACATAATTCCCTCCGTTATTACGGCGTTCTAATAACGCCTGATTACTCTTCGTTGACTACGTTGATTTTGACTTTGAGGCTTATTTAGAAAATTTATGTCGGTTTGCTTTTTTTCTGCACTGACAAATAATTTTCTATCTTTGCCGCCACCCATTGCATAATATTCACCAGCGGCTAAAGTTTTTCTGATTATCCGACGAGGGGGGACAGTAAACATGACGTGTTTGGAGGAATTGAGAATCTGGAAAGTGAAGTGGGTCTCATTTCGAAAATTGACTTCACTCGTCGGTATTAGCTCGTTAATATCCGGAATTTCTTCATTTTTTGGAGGAGCTACGGATACCTTTCCTATTGGATCTGGCTCTGGCGTCTCAGAAAGACCCCCTTGTTTCTTTTTATCATCTTTCCGGCCGAAGTAATGTGGTTTTGGCGGTTCCGGCGCTGGAGTTTCCTCGGGCCAAAGACCCCGACTTCTCAAGATGACTTCTTTAGTCACCCTCTTTAAGGCATCGCCGGTTTCCGGATCGTAACCAGGCCCGGAATAGAATTTGTATTGTCCGTCAGGCCATAAACTATAATACTTTAAAGCCTCGCCCGTCCCTGGATCAAAGTAGTAATCAGGTTCCGGCAATAATCCCTGGCTTTTTAATACTATCTCCCTGGTCACTGCTTTAAGCGAATCGCCAGTGGTCGGGTCAAAGCCTGGCTTAGAATAGAAATGGATTGTTTTATCCGGCCATTCGCTGTAATATTGGGAAGGCTTTCCGGTTTCTGGATTAAATGGAGAATTCTTCTTTATATTTAAACCCCGGCTTTTAATGATTATTTCAGAGGTCACTTGTTTAAGTGAATCGCCAATGATCGGATCAAAGCCTGGCTCGGAATAGAAATGGATCGTTCCATCCTGCCATTCGCTATAGTATTTAACCGGCTGTCCGGTTTCCGGATCAAAAAATGTATTCAAGGCAGTTAAATATGATAATAAGAAAAAAATGGCTATTCCGGAAAAAACCAGAGCGCGATAAGCCCTTTTATTTTTAAGCGGTAAGGGGGTGAACGATAGCGCTATACGTCCGAAAGGCAGCATCACTAGGACCGCGATGATCAAAGCGGTAATCACTTTGCTCAATCCGATATCAAGGCCGGTGGTGCGATGGACACCTCCTTGGATCCAATTGAATATGCCCCAAAAAAATAAAAAGTTTCCGCCTGTTAGTAAAAGAATCAGGAGGAATAGGCCGGTTACGACCAAGACGGTGTTTCTGATGACTTTCTTCATGGCTTTTTTCTCCTTTTTTATTGTTAAAGGCCAATTTGAATTCAGTTTGAATTCTTTAAATATTAGTATATATTTTAAAAAATGTCAATTTTACATGGATTATCCGATAAAATAAAAAAGTTACGCTAGGGGGCGCAACTTTTGGTTTTTTCAAGTTTGAGAGCTACATGTTTAAGAATATTTTTTTGAAATGATAGCCTTGGATGGCTAATTCTACGGCAGTGGCTAAAGTTTTTGGCCTTAGGCAAAGCGTTTTGATAAGCAATCGCCAGTAATAAGGAGCGGTTGAATGATGGAATCCGATAAGGACCAGGCTTTTTAGGAAGGCGCCGATATTGTTTAATTTTAAGCTACCCCCTTTGACCTTGTGCCGGTAGTCGCGGATGAAAGTGTTAATCCGTCCGTAGTAGCTGCGGGCATCATACAATAAGTTCATCAATCTTTTATACCCGCGGATTAGCTCGGCCTTATCCATCATCGGTCGAAAATTAATGACGGCATCGGTATTGCCGCCGGAGCTTTCCTCGATCAGCCTGTTTTCAGCTTTGAGACGTTCATAGAGCCTGGTTCCGGGAAGCGCGGTCAACAGGCCGACCATAGCGACGGGTACGCCGATCATTTCGATGAATCGTTTTTGGCGCTCGAAGATATCTGCCTGATCATTATCGAAACCGACGATGAATCCGCTCATAACTTGCAGGCCGTGGCGGTTGATTATCTTTACCGCATCAGCGATATCATGTCGCAGATTTTGTAATTTGCCGCACTCTTCGAGGCTGACATCGTTAGGTGTTTCAATGCCCAGGAAAACCTTGAAAAAATTAGCCTTTGACATCAGATTCAATAGTTCCTCGTCATCAGCCAGATTGACTGAGGCCTGGGCAATCAAACGGAAAGGATAATGCTGTTTCTTTTGCCAATCTGATAAGGCGCGCAGCATCAATTTTACTCGCTTCTTGTTGCCGATCAGGTTGTCGTCAGCCACGAAAACTGTACCGCGCCAGCCAACTTGGTATAAAGCTTCTAGCTCTCCGATAAATTTTTCCGGGCTCTTAGTCCTGGGCACCCGGCCGTTCAGGATGATGACGTCGCAGAACTCGCAGTCGAACGGGCAGCCCCGAGAATATTGAAGGGTGACCGTGACATAATCTTTAAGGTTTATCAAAGACCATAACGGAGTCGGTGAATCTTCGATATCCGGCCAATCAGTGGATTTATAAATTCTGGCTGTCCGGCTAAGTTGCCGATCTCTGATAAATTGAGGTAAGGTATTTTCGGCTTCACCGATAAAAATATGGTCAACGGTCGGAAAATCTTCCGGTCGAGCGGTAAATAATGGGCCGCCGGCTAAGATAGTTTTTTCCTGGGCGCGACAACGCTCGATTACCATTTCCGCGCTCGGTTTCTGGATGATCATAGCGCTGATCAGCACGAGATCCGCCCAGGCGATATCGACGTCTGATAAAGTAGCGACATTCAAATCGATTAAGCGCTTCGACCAATCAGCCGGTAAAATGGCAGCAACGGTCAAAAGTCCTAATGGCGGATAGACCGCTTTCTTAGAAATGAAGCGGAGGATGTGTTTGAAGTTCCAAAAAGTATCAGGAACCTGCGGATAGACTAGTAAAATATTCATTATTTCTCCTTTTTTGTCTGATATTTAGTTATTCGCTCAACTCCCGAAGATTCAGAAACTGGGTGAATAACTAAATAAGACCACAAGATTTTAAAAGTACTGTTGATAAGTATAGTTTAAGGGTCGCGAGAGTGTCAATTAGCTTGGCGGGCAAGGCGCCGCGCAAAAAATTTCCTGATTTCCTCGACTAAGACGATCGAGGCGGCAATCGGCAGGATGGTCAGCCAATCGGCAGGAGCGAGGGCTGTGGTGCGCAATATTTTCTGCAGAGCTGGATGGTAGACCGCCAGTAATTGCAGACCGATTACAATCAATGTCGCGCCGACTAAGAATTTATTCTTAAAAGGATTCATCCGGAAAATTGATCTTGTTTCTGAGCGGCAATTCCAGGCGTTGAACCACTGGAAAGCGGCTAAGAGCGTCAGGGAGATCGTCCAAGCGCGCGTGATGTCCGCTTGATAATTATCCTTAAAGAGCCATAGGGTGCCGATCGCCATCGGCAGAGCCATCAGGATCATGCGTCCAGCCATAACCTTATCGATCAGATATTTTTTAGGCTTAGCAAAACCGCCTTGCAATAAGTCGGTTTCTTTCGGTTCCATGCCTAAGGAAACATCCAAAAAACTGTCCGTTACAAAATTAAGCCAAATAATATGGGCGGCGATGATAGGCATCGGATAGCCAAGGAGCAAGGCGCCGATAATCGTGATGACTTCTCCGGCATTGGTAGAAAACAGGTATAAGATAACTTTTTTGATAGTTCTATAGATATTGCGCCCTTCTTCAACGGCCGCGACGATGCTGCCGAAATTATCATCCAAGAGGATAATATCGGCCGCCTCCTTGGCGACTTCCGTACCGATACGCCCCATCGCGACGCCGAGATCGGCCGCGACCAGAGATGGCGCGTCATTAACTCCGTCGCCAGTCATAGCGACGATTTCGCCCCGCGCCCGGAAGGCCTTGATAATCGTGAGCTTATGGTCGGGATTGACCCGGGCGAAAACCGAAGTTTTGGCAAGTTTTCCGGCCAGCTCTTTTTCAGAAAGAGCGTCGATATCCGTGCCAGTCAGAAGATTATCTCCGTCATTGTATATACCAGCCTCCCTGGCGATAGCTTGAGCCGTGATCTTATGGTCCCCGGTAATCATTACTACTCTGATTCCCGCCGCTTTGGCTTTAGCCATAGCTTCAGCCACCTCCGGCCGCAAAGCATCTTTCATGGCGTAGAAGCCGATAAAGTCAAGATTATTAATTTTCTCTGGCAAGAGCTCGCCAGGCACTTCCGTGGCCGAAGCGCAAGCGACGACTCGCAAGCCGGCACGTGACAAGCGAGCGAATATCGTTTCCAGATCGCGCCTCTCTGCTTCCCCCAAAGACTTTCTCTGTCCGTCCCGCCAAATTTTACTTGATAAAGCTAGGATTATTTCCGGCGCGCCGACCAGACTCAAGACCCGGCCAGCTCCCGCGCCATAAACCACGGCGTGATATTTTAATCTATAGTCAAAAGGAATTTCTGCTAAGATCGGCTCGACTTCTTCCAGGCGCTCCTTATGAAAATCTAGTTTATGGGCAAAAACCAGGAGCGCTGCCTCAGTCGGATCGCCGGCCACGCGCCAGAGACTCTCTTCTTCGGAAAACATGACCCGAGCGCTGGAGCAATAAGATGCTGCCTTGCCAGCCAAAGCTAAGCCTGGCTGGCTGAGAGCATCAACCAATTTGCCATCTAATCTGATTTCGCCTTTT
This sequence comes from Patescibacteria group bacterium, assembly GCA_041651195.1. Classification (GTDB taxonomy): domain Bacteria; phylum Patescibacteriota; class Patescibacteriia; order Patescibacteriales; family UBA12465; genus UBA12465. The sequence goes on along the minus strand of JBAZJR010000010.1, from coordinate 9,626 downwards.
GGCTCGTAACCGACGCCCTCGACTTCGAATAGCCGGCCGTCAACAAAGACTTTTTGGATAACTAATTCATTTTTAGTAATCGTGCCGGTCTTGTCGACCGCGATGACCCGGGCTTGACCCAAAGCGTCGACGGCTTGCAATTTTTTTACTAGTGCCTGGCGCTTGCTCATCCGCCAGACGCCAGTCGCTAAAATTAGCGTTACGACAATCGGCAAGCCTTCTGGCACGATAGAAACCGCTAAAGAAACCACGATTCCGAACATCTCAATCGCGGCCTTACCGAGAAGGAGGCCCCATAAGAATAGGCCAGAACAGATCGCGATAACAACGATGATGATCAAGCGCGATAAATAGCGGATATCCCCTTGTAGGGGCGTTTCCGTGTTAATAATGGTGATTTGTTTAGCGATCCGGCCGATGACTGTTTCCAGGCCTGTGCCGACGATAACGGCTCGGCCGTTTCCGGAAACGATATTAGTCCCCTTGAAGACCATATTTTTCCGGTCAATGCCGGTTGAGGCGTCGAATTTTAAAGTCGCCTCCATTTTCTGTACCGGAATCGATTCACCGGTCATGGCGGCTTCATCGATTTTCAAATTATGGGAAGCGATGATCCGTCCGTCCGCCGGTATCTTTTCTCCCTCCGCCAGCATGACAATATCGCCCGGGACGACTTCCGTGTCAGAAATGATCATTTCTTTGCCGTCCCGCAGGACCGTCGCCCTGGTTTCTACAAACTTCTCTAAAGCTAATAAAGTATTCTGCGCCTTCCCTTCCTGGATCGTTCCGACCGTGGCATTAAATAAAAGGATGGCTAGGATTATCCAGCCATCCACTTTCTCGCCCAAGATAAATAAAATCAAACCGGATATTAGAAGGATGTAGATCAGGGGGCTTTGGAATTGCCGCAGGAAGATCTTTGGTAAAGTGTCGACCGAAGCAGCCGGTAGCTTGTTGGCGCCATATTCAGCCAGCCGATGAGACGCTTCGGCCTCACTTAACCCGTGTTCGCTCGTTTTTAATAAAGTTAAAACCGCGGGAATATCCTGGCTCGGCCAAGGAGGCGAAAGATGATTAGCCATATCGTTGATGTTAACCGCGCATGATTAAATAGGTAATATACGCGAAGTAAGCGATGACGAAAATAGCCCCCTGCCAACGGTCTAAACTATGTTTCCGGCCGATGAAAAGAGCGAGGAAGAGGACGAGCGAAGCGCCAATGCCGACCAAGACATCGGTATTAATCAAAGAGTTAAAGGGCAATTGCAAGATGACGCTCGTCAGTCCGAGGATCCAGAAGACATTGAAAATATTGGAGCCGACCACATTACCGATCGCCATATCGTCGTGGCCATGGTAAGTCGCGACCACGGAAGTAAATAGTTCCGGCAAAGAGGTGCCGACAGCCACGATGGTTAATCCGATCAAGGCTTCTGATAATCCAGCCAATCTAGCTAAGATCACTGCGTTATCAACGACTAATTTCCCGCCGATGACTAAAGCGGCTAGGCCGCCTAAAGTAAAGACGACAGACAGCGCCGTCTTATATTCTTTAACTTTTTCTTCGCTGCCGCCCAGCTTAGCGATACCGAAAGTGTAAAACAAGAAGATCGCGAATAAGGCCATTAGGGAAAATCCGTCCGTCCGCGTAATCGCATTAAAGGTCGCTCCGTCAAACATCGTGTCGTTTCCCATGGTAAAAATGAGAATCATGGCCAGGAGCGCGAAAGGGATTTCCCGGAAAGCCGTCCCGCGGCCGACTTTAAGAGGCCGGACTAGCGCCGATATGCCTAAAATCAATAAGATATTAGAAATATTGCTTCCGACGATATTGCCGATAGCGATATCAGCGCCGCCGCGAGAAGCGGAATAGATATTAACAAAGAGTTCTGGCGCGGAAGTCCCGAAAGCAACGACGGTCAAGCCGATAACGAGCGAAGAAATTCCTAATTTTTTAGCCAATGAGGCTGAACCGCGTACCAATATTTCCGCCCCTAAGATCAGAACGCCTAATCCGACCAGCAGCAATAAAATAGCGATTAGCATAAGATTATTTTTGTTTTTTTAACAGCATGCTCAAAAGAGGCGGCGTCAATAGGGTTGTGACGATGACCATGATAACAATGACGGAAAACATCCTCTCATCGATGACGCCCAAAGTTTTCCCGATCATCGCGAAGATCAATCCGACTTCCCCGCGCGGCACCATCCCGAAACCGACAATCCATTTATTGGCTTTACCCGCAACCGTGCCGAAACTAAGTCCCGTATGCACTCCAGCGTCAGCGCCTCCGGAAGCGTAGGCCATGATCGGGAGAGCAAGCGCTCCGATGATCAGAAAGAGTCTACTTTTTTTCCACATAGGTATTTAATTTAATTAATAACGGTTTTATTATACTTGATAATTTAAAAAATTCAAGCATCTGGAGTTAAACCGTCAATTAAAAAGAGTATTTAAAAAACGACCAAGATAATGGGTAGAAAATATGACTAAGAAAGCGATCAATAAATGTTCAAGGATGATCGGCCAGACTTTCTGGCCATTAGTCTTGGCCAGAAAAAAACTTTGAACTAGCAGGATGATTATGCCCCAGATGACCGCGACAACGACCGCCTGTTCCAAAGGCCAAAGCAGGACCGGGATCAAGAAAGTGCCGGCGAAGACCATTTTCGATAGCAGGGTCACTATGGTAGCCCGCCAGATTTCCCGCAAAGTGAAATTCCCTTCAGACTCTTTGGCGATATGAACACCTAGGGCATCAGAAAAGGCATCCGCTATGGCGATCGTAATAATGCCGCTCAAGACCGCAATCCGAGAGCTGGTACCAGCCTCCAACCCGATCATTAAGCCAAGAGTGGTAATCGTACCCGAAGCTAACCCAAAGCCTAGGCCGACCCGCAATGATTTTTCCATATATCTATCTTGATAGATTATAATTTACCCATCGCCGCCTGGAATTCTTCATCCGTAGCCACTTCACCCTTAAGCGACTCGCAAGAATGTTCTTGCCAATAAGGGAGTTGGCTCATATTTTTCCTAGTGATTTTTTCAGCGAAGTTTTTTTCTCCACCTAAGGCACCTAGAAAAAAATTGACCCCGCCCTGAAAGATCTCCTCGCCTGATTTTAGGCTGCCATCCGGATTGACGCAGTAAGCGCAAAATTCAGACTTTTCGTCGCCGAGCGCAAAATCTTCTTTCTTTTCCAGTGGCATGCCGCAAGTAGCGCAGTTTTTCATATTTTTTAAATTATTTAATTAAATGGCTATTTTTGCCAATCCGGCCTAAAATTCCAAAATTTTCGATTCTTTCTTGACGGATTGTGCTATTCATAGCTAAATGACGCTAGCGCCCTTCACTATAGGCAGTAAATCTATTTTTTATAACCGACTATCAAATATAAGATGCCTGGCAAGCTCGGCGCTAACAAATTGACGCTGAGGTTCGCTCCGGTCATCAGGCCCACCAAAAAACCGATCAAAATAGGGATGACGACTAAGAATCCGCCGATCTTTTCATATTTCCAGCCTAAAGCGAGGCCGACAAAAATCAAAGGCATCATCGCGAGCGCTACATTTTCCCAAATAGAATAATCAGGATTGGCAAATGGTAACGGATTGCCGTAACCAAAATAAAACGGCAGGGCAAAAATTAAGATACCTAGCGCGATTATTCGCGCGATCCATTTTACTGTTTTCATATTTTTAAACTAAGAATAAGTCAACAATCAGGCGCAAGACTGATATAGGGAAAGATAATTTTCATTATATTAATTATAGCTTAGCTCTTAAAAAATTACCAATGTTTAAGTAAAAATGAACATAATTCCCTTGCTATTGACAAATTTTAAATTTTTAATTAAAATATCATATCATTACTTAACGACCTTTAACAAAATTTAACAAATAAATCACAATAAAAACAAAAAGTTAGGAGAAATCTGTCATGAAAACAGTGAAAATGTTAATCTTATTGATAGGGATGTTTGCTATTGCTAACATCCAGGCCCAGGAAAAAAAATTAATGGACAAATATGAAGAAATAGCTTTAATCAAAAAGATTAAAGATCAGTTTGTCTTAGAAATGGCCTTGAAGGTTTTAGCCTCAATGGATGTTCAATCTAAAGTCTCAATTAACTACGGCACAGATATTCATTGTGCGGCAGAAAATGCCGCCTGGACGATCAAGCTAGGACGAATGGGAGAAATCCCGTTCTGGGATGAAATAGCTAAAAAACTGCCGATATGGCTGGAAATGCAGAAAGCGATCGCGGAGGCATTCCAAGAAAATGGCGGAAAAACATTATTCTTTTATCCGCCCGAGTATGACGTCGATCTGGGAGACTTGTTGCCGGTGTCGATGTATCATAAACGATTCCAGGGTCTGGCTCCTGGTTTTGAATATTCAGAAAATCTAGTCATCCTAATCTCTTTGTCGGGCCAAATCAAAAAAATCTGCAGCCATAACCGACAAGGAGATTATTTTCTAGAATATCGACAATCGCTGGCGGAACAGAAATTGCATGAACTCTTTATCGGGAAAAGCATATTCGCTCTGATCAAGGACGATAGCCAATATGCTGGCCCGGTAATCCAACGCAATTCGATCGATCTTGGACTGGATGCTAATGCCTTGCTGCTGCTCAACCAGCAGCAAAATGAACTATGGAAAAATGAAGATGAGGGAAAAAGTGTTAAACCAGTTAATTAAAATTAAAAAGGGTCTTATCCAAGGCCCTTTTTCATTACTGAAAATCACGCAGGCATTTTTTAAATGCTCCCAGGAAGAAAGATGTGTGCACTTTTCAAGGGTTTCGAAATGGCGTATAACTTCCCTTTGATTGGGTATAAAGCGACGATCTTATGCGCCGGCCAGATTCATTTAAATTCGAAGCTAAACTCACTTCCCGGACGACAAAATTCGAACAATGTATCAAAAATAGAAATAAATGGGCTAAAAAATAAACCCTAGAGCTTATAGATTGAGCAAGCCAAAATAGATGCTAACTATTATGAATATAATATACCCGGCCACCAAAACCGCGCCTTCGCGCCAGTCCATTTTCTTGTCGCTATGATAAAAATAAGCGAACAACGCTAGCATCAACCCTAAGGAAACAGCCATTATCCAAAAGGCTGGTCCGGCGGCAAAGGTAATCGGGCGGATAAAAGCTAAAATTCCTAAAATCAGAACATTAGTAAAAGATGAGCTTAACAGATGGCTTAAGGATAGTTCAGAGCTTTTCTTATGCCAGGAGGTGATTGCAATGCTTATTTCCGGTAAATTAGTGCCGATTGAAAAAAATAAAAGTCCGATGACGAATTTACTGACTTGGATATAGTTCAACAGATCCAGGGTTATCTCTACTATCCAGTGCGAAGCGATTAAGACCCCGATAATTCCCGCGATTGTAAGAATAATCGCTTTGCCGATCCGATCACTATCGGTTATTTCTATATTTTTATGATTATTAAAATGGTTTAAATGATATAAATAAAAAATAAGGCTAGCATATATAATGATCATCATCAACCCGTCGAAAAGACCATAACGTCCATCTAAACCAAACAAGACCGGGCAAAAGATCACTAAAACTGTCGGTATCAATGCTGCGAGCCGTCCATCGGTATCTATTTTCCTATTGATAAGTAAACTTACTCCAAGGATAAGGCCAAGCATAACGATCACTCCGCCAAGCAAATTACCGACTGATAAGGCTGCCACCCGATCAATTGTCGCGTTTATACCCAAGGAAAGTTCAGGTAAACTAGTTACCAGGCCGAGCAAGATACCGAAGGCAAACAAACGGATCTTTAAAATGACGCCTAAATATTTTATATTTTTCACGGCAAAATTAGCCGACCAACCTAAGACGATAAATAACAATAAGAGTCTTAATATATCTAAGAAAATAAGCATAACTATAATTTTTCAATTTCTTTTAAATCTTTATCCGGCAAGTATAGGATAAGGAGGCCAACGACGATGCCGCCTAGAGCGGTCCAGGTATGGCTGTCTCCAAAAATCCATTTATCAAATTCGTCTAATACATACCAGATACCGCGCCAAATCAGTACGACACCGATAACTGTAGAGATATTTTTTGCAAGATACGGAAAACTTATTTTCTGTTGTGGCATATTATTCTGATTATATATTAAAAATTGATAAAGTTTGACAAGGTTTTTTCATACCAAAGCTTACTAGCCACTCTCTCTTCTTGGCGTCTGATCCAGGGGCCCCAATCGGGCTCATTGTCCGTTATTTCCCCGCTCCCCCGGGATAGATAAGCCGTCCGCTCCTTAAGCAATCCATCTTTTTGGTACTCTTTCACTAAAGCGAGAACATCCGGAGAAAGCATCGTCAGCTCGAATAACCTTATCCTTGATCCTTCGAGGCCGGAAAGGGCGACGTTAGCGCGCAAGATGAATTGTTCTACCGGAAAAACCGATAGCAGCGCATACATCCACAAGAATAGAACAAGCAAAAATTTAAAGATATTCGACCGCGCAGCGACAAACAGCCTCGATATCAGCCAAACGAAAAGAAGGGCGCAGTATATAACCGTATAGGAAGCAAAAAATTTCTCATAACTGAACCCGTAATAAGTGACATAAAGCCCCATGCGGTAACCGGCGGAAATAAGTAAAAGCAAAGAGGCGGCTGTAAACGCTGTCAGTATCCCCTGCACTGGCGGCGTGGTCTTCTTATAAGTAAAAAAGTAAATTAGGATATTTATCACGGTCAGGCAAAAAAGCTGCCAAAAGCCGCTCTTGACTAAATTTTCCGTTTCTCGGAAGTCAAAAGGCAGAGCACCAATCCAAAGGTGGCCGATCTGCACCCATAAAAATAGCAGATATAGGCCCAAGATCCCTCCGAGAACGATGCCGGAAACGATCGGATCGATATTCTGGCCGCGCCCTTCCTCTCCCTGATAATCGAATGCCTTGCTCCAAGCGGCTAAGACAGAAAAAAATAGCAAGGATAATAAAATAAATACGAGTAATTTATAAATGAAGGATAAAGAGATAATTTTCAAAAACAGATCATAAATACCCTGGACTTTAAGGGCAAAAACAGGATCGGCGGCTGACAAGAGCGGAATAAAAACAGTAAAAGCTATAATTAAGAATAATATCAGGCCGATAACCGCTCTTAACACGCGCGATTTCTTCGTCTTATCTGCCGGCATCACCAGGCTGATATAGAGATTTATGGTTTGGCCGATCTGCCCGAAGAAAGAAAAAAAACGGGAGGCTATCTTCAGGACAAAGGAAAAATTCCATTGCCGACTTTCCTTATCTGACAGGAAGGCTTGGTTATAAAAGATGCCTGAGGCTAAAGGTATGATCAGCAGGCTGACGAGCTTTAAAAACGGATTGTCATATAGGGCATAGCTAAGCATGATCAGCAGCAGAGGGATTATCCAATATAAATCGCGCCGCGAATAAAGGCCCCGGCGGCGCAAGACAAAAATAAACAATCCGGATAAGAGGAGGAAAAAGATAGCCGCGTTGATTCCTAGCGCATAGACTCCCTGACTCCAAAAATTCCATAAAAAAATCACCCAAAAAAAAGCCAGGGCGGCGCTCAGCGCTAATTTTACAAGCGATTCCCTTTTAGAGTCTGAGGCGGCAATCATTGAAAGCATATTCTTTAATATAAAAGTATTTTATTAAAATTACCTGGGATTCATGATCTTCAATAATTTAGCGTGGAGATATTTATTGGCCGACAGCATCTCCCTATCTTTTATAGACCAGGGCTCACCCTTAAAATTAGTGACTTTAGACCCCGCCTCGGCCAGGATCAGCGAAGCGGCCGCATAATCCCATAATCCGCCGCCTCGGGAAGCTCGCCAGTCTCTCCGGCCATCGGCTTGATACATAGCGGCCACGCCTGCTGATCCAAAAGCGCTCATCCAAAATTTTTCTTTTTTCGAATATTTTAACAATTTATATAAATTTGCCGCATTTTTTTCTGTCATGTTAGAGCTGACTAGGCCCCAACTATTCTGCCAGCTTTTCTGCTGCGAACAATTGACTCTCTTGTTATTTAAAAATGCCCCGCTTCCCTTTTTGGCAAAGAAGAGCTCGTTCGTGCAGGGATTATACATAGTCGCTAATTCTATTTTTCCCTTATGGGCCAAGGCGATCATCACGGCGAATAGCGGCGTCCTAGTCAGAAAATTACGGGTACCGTCCAGCGGGTCTATGATCCAGCAGTATTCAGCGCCATTCTGATGCTCGCCCGTTTCTTCGGATATTATCGCGTGAGACGGGTACTTATTTTTAATGGCTTTAGTAATAATATTATTCGCTATCAAATCGGCTTCGGTAACCACGTCTACCGCGTCTTTTTTTGTATATTTAACCCCGACTTTCCCAAATTTCTTTAGAATAGCCAGGCCCGCCTCCTTGGTGATCTGCTTGATGAATTTTTCCATATAGGGATTATACCATATTTAGATATATAGAATAATACCCTAAGGATTCGAACTATTTTTTTTAATAAAAATAAATTATTTGTTAAAATAGTAAAAACATGGTAAATACTTTGGAACCTTTAACCTAACAAAAATAAGCCTTTCGGCTTATTTTTCTTCAATGCCCATATTCTATTCATTATGAATAACTCCTTTTATCTCCTTAATTCTAAAGCTTTATTCTTTAATCCTTCTCATTAAATCCAAAACCTCAACTTTGGCCGTTTCTCGGTTAGCCTGGTCTTTTAAGCGATGCATAAGTTCTCGGGCTTCTGAATCGCTTATAATTCCGCTAAATACCGCGGCGGGTAGAATAGAGTTAGCTGAAAAATTAGTTTTGCCGAGTTTTATTTCTTCAGAAATTTTTTTTGCCCCCTCTTCAGTTATTGACCAGTTAATAAGGAATTTTTCTTTTCTACCTTTCTCCAAATAACCCGGTTCAAATTGATCTTGGATTTCGTCCAAATTAGTTCCTGGTTTAACCCGGATCAGTCGATTATTAAATACAAATTCGACGATTTTTGCCTCGTTATCGGCTAAATCGCGTGCTCGAGCGGCAACATCTAAAAAATTTTCCATGCTCGTAACTGTAAGTTTTATCTCATTCGCGTTAGCCCATACATCCTCTTGATCATTTAGGTCTTTGGAGGCGGGTGATGATTGGTCGGATTCGATTTTTTTGAAAAAATTTGACCCTGAAAGCATAGTGTTAAATCTAGATTAATAAATATACCCCTGTCCAAATTAATTACAAAATGTTTTATTTTTCTGGTATTATAAAATATAAATTACCATATTTAGCAATATTTTGCAAATTTATTTTTATATAGTTATTATCTCAATTTATCCTCCGAAATCTTAACGATCGCTCATGCTCGGGGACAGGGATATAGTTGGAACAAAAATTTAAGCCCTCTTTAAAATCCTAACCATTCCCTTATTAGCGTCCACTTCCACTAAATCCCCATTTCTTAAGACTTGGGTGGCAACCTTAGCCCCCACAATGCAAGGGATCTTCATTTCTCTTGAAATAATAGCTGCGTGGCTTATTATTCCCCCTTGGTCAGTAATAATAGCCGATGCTTTATTAATAATGGAAATTATATTTGGCTGAGTCATGGTGGCGACCAAGACATCTCCTTT
>JBAZJR010000009.1:0-35667 GCA_041651195.1 Patescibacteria group bacterium | reverse complement strand
AGAAATTAGGCACAGCCAGATCAACCCTATACTATAAATCAAAGAAAAAAGAGGTCGATGAGATATATAAGAACAGGATAGAAGAAGTCATCGAGTCCAACCCGAGCTACGGGCATAAGCGAGTGGCGCTGGCTCTGAACATAAATCTTAAGAAAGCGCTCCGACTGATGAAAAAGTTTGATTTAAAGCCCAGAATCTGCCGCAACAAGAAGTTTTTTAAGCCCGGAGACATTAGATTACCGGAAGCGATATATAGAAATGAGATAGCGGATAATGAATTTAATGAACCGAATATTGCCTGGGCCGGAGATTTCACCTATATTAAGTATAGGGGCTCATTTATATATCTAGCCACGATAATTGATGTCTGCACGAGAGAAATAATCGGCTCAGCAATATCAAAATGGCATAGCCGGTATTTGGTCAAATCGGCTCTGCTCGACGCCATTAAAAAAAGAGGTCAATTACCTCAATATTTTCATTCCGATCAGGGCTCGGAATATCGCTCCGAAGAGCACGCCAATTATCTGGCTAAGTTGGGGGTGGTTGTTTCCATGAGTCGAAAATCCAGTCCTTGGCAGAACGGTCGGCAGGAATCGCTCTATGCCCAGTTCAAATTGGAGCTAGGCAATCCGAATCGTTTTGAAACCGAAAACCATCTTTGCGAAGCTATCTGGCGCCAAATATATTATTACAACCATAAACGGATTCACACCGCTCTATCCATGACCCCAATCCAATTTTATGCCCTAGCCGCCAAAAGTCGAGCTTGAAGAAAAAGTGTCCGAAGAAATGGGTACCTGCCAGACACTTTTTAGCATCTGGCTGAATTTCCTCAGCGCAGAATGGACATTTTTTCATAGGATTTCGCTTTAAATGTTAATCCGTCAAATGTCCGAATAAAACAAAAACGGACACCCGACCTTGTTGCGAAACAACAATCAGTGTCCGTAAAGACGCTTACTTGTATGCGGTCGGAATGTCCGTTCCTGTATACAAATAAGCCAAGGCTACCCAATAAATTGGGTGCGTGCTTTACGTTATTAAATTGTTGTTTCGCATTTAAAATATAACATAAAGACCCCTAAAAGTAAAGCGATTTATATAGTAATGTCCACAAGCTTATATAGATTCGGTAAACTAAAACGAGGCCTAAGACCTCGTTTTAGCAATAATTACAATTAAATTATTTATCAAATTTTAATCCACTCTCAATAATACAATTTCTATAAAACTTACTTTGAAAATCTTTCGAAAATGTTAAAGAGGCTCTAGTGCAAGTATTTTTTACATGAATTGGATATAAAACAAATAAATATAATGAAACGCAAACCACCACAATTAGTAATACGATTAACACAATTTTAATCTTCTTCATATTGATAATTCATATTGATAATTTGCTTTTGGCACAAATGTTTCTCTTCTTTTTTCTATGATTAAATTTTCACCACAACCCACAAATTCTGGTTCATCACTAGATCCAGGGCCAAAAATAAAACTACTTTTTTATAATTGCTATAATTTGGGCACTTTTTTTCTATGTCTTTTGAATCTTTTAAAAAAATCAGATAAAACGTGCTAATTGATAATAGCGCACATAATAAAAAGGTGATTAGTTTTACTTTATTATTCATACAGTCTAATTACGCGGATACAAAAACTTATCTGTTGAAGTTGCTGGATCATAAAAGAAATTATAATCAATTATATATGATCCTATTTTTTTATTCTTATCACACCAACCTTTTATATATTCAACATCATTTTTCTCATAAAAAGTAATCGGAATGATAATTTTTACAACATCATTACTAATTGATTCAATTCTTATAGGATGATTACCGTATATTTTTTTCTCAACTAATTTATCCCCATCATATAGCACTAGAATTTTATGACCAGAACCAAAAGAATAGCCAGAGCCTTCTTTGTATATCCTTAGGGCATAATTCTTGTGATGCACTTCTTGCAGTATTTCCCCAGTCAAAGTGCTTTTTGATAAAAAATTAAGTACTAATAATACAAAAAATAGTAATCCTAAAATCAACAAAGTAATAAACCAAATAATTTTATTTCTTTTCATATGTTTTTACTTTTGTCTTTTTATATAATTATTATAGCTTTCCCAGTATCCTAAACCAGAAAATATATACTGCCTGTTAGTTTCCCCATAAGTTGGTGCCGGCCCATATTCTTTGCCAAAATAATAAGCATTAAATGCTCCGACTTTACCAGCTTGATGCAGACCACCGGCAGTTCTTTGAAAATCAGAATAGTTCTCACCACTAACTCTCGCATTTATGCCTGCCAAAATATTGCCCATATCTTCTAGTGTTCCATATTTACCTTCAAACATCACGCCATCGCCAGCGTTTTCATAACCCCAAGTTTTTTTAATATCATATTCACCACCAGAAGTTGATTTTAACGCGGTGGTCACTTTTGATTCATTTGCAGGCTTAACGGAATTATATAATTTTTGTGTTTTGTCGTCGCCAATATGCACGGTTACCCCAGGCTCAAATGTATCCACTGCAAATGACCTGCCAATAACTTTCTCTGGAGCGCAAATCTGTTGACCGCCCCGAAAAGGCACCGATATGATATTTGTGCTTTTATCCTGAATAACGCTTAAAACCTTGCCTGTTTCAGAATTTACTTTAGTAGTTTTACCATCTGGATCTACTAGACTTATTGGATTATTCCTAGCATAGCTATACATATTCAGCTGTTGAGGGTCAGACAAGAATTTTTCAGGGTTTCTTAGCGCTTCAGGATCCTGACTCAAGAATCTACCAATAGTCGGATTCTGATACCTCGCCTTCATGTAATTAAGGCCCGTGTCGCTATCATACTCATGCCCTGTAAATTTCCTTCTTTCGTCAAATTCTCCTGACTTTTCATTTAGCCTTTCCCCTCCGAATGGGTAATAATCCAATAGCTGTACAACTGCTCCTGCTTCATCTGTTATCACGCTAGAGCCTCCTAAATGGTCCGTATGGACGTAATATGTGCTTGTGGCCGTTCCATTGCCCACTATCGTGGCGATCAACTGATCCCCGGCAAATATGTTCTTGGTGGTAGTAGCTGTTTCACCTGGGCCAGTTTCAACACTGTAGTACTTATTGACGAATGTTGTTGTTGCCACGCCGTTTGTTGACATCTGGACTCGGTTGCCTTCGTGATCATAGGCGTAATTAATATTTACTATGCCATTAGTAGAACTGGCCAGCCTGTTATCATAATCCCAGCTATGATTCCATGTCCCGTCGCTTAACACGTTTCCGTTCCAGTCGTACGTGAATACTGAACTTGTAGCGTGGCCTATTGTTTCCACCGAGGTCGCGGCGTGAGGATTAGCGTAGCTAGTCCCCTGATTACCGGCATAAATGTAATCGCCGATGTCAGACTTATTAAGGATATTGCCTATGGCATTATAGTTATAACTTTGGCTGTAATTCTGGCCGTTTGCCGCATTGGAAGTTGCGGCCGATGTTAGTCTGTATAGATTATCATAACCATAGTTTGTTGTTTTAGCCGCATTAGTACCAGAAGAATCAACAATTTGGTTTATATTTCCAATGTTGTCGTAAGTGTAAGACAAATTTTGTAAGCTGGAAGTCCCTATCGTGGTCGCCTTTGAGGATAGTCTATAGAGTTTATCTTGATCGTAAGTATAGTTGCTAGTGACACCATTGTTATATTCTTCAAGCGAAATCTTGCCTGCGGGATTGTAATTATAATTACTAACGACATCAACGAAACTTGATTCTCCAGATTCTTTTCTAGAAACTGAATTTATCTGGCCGGCAGAATTGTATGAATATCTGACCTGGGAATTATCAGGATTTGTTAATAAAGCAAGATTTCCTTGTCTATCATAATCATATCCCGTTAAATAACCAGTCCCGTTAATAGTCTTGTTCTCGGTCTTAATTAATCCGAGGGAATTATAGGTGTAATTTGTGCTTATGTCCGGAGTTACTATGGAACAAATACGCCCGACACCTCCACTACAAGTATCGTAGGTATAAGATATTTCCGTCCCACTCTGCCCGGTATAGTCTTCCGTCAATATACGGCTAAGGTCGTCGTAGGTATAATTTACAACTTGGGATTTGGGGTCTGTCTTGGAAGTTAAATTTCCAGCATTATCATAGGTATACGAATAACTGCCGAAAGTTGAATCATTAGGATCGTGGGAATCTTCACTCGAGGTCAATCGGTCTAAGCCATCAAGAACAAAATTCCTCACATTACCTAAAGAATCAGTAATCTTTTTCAATTTGCCTCCAAAATTGTAATCATAATTTGTCGAGTATGTATTACCGTTATTATGCTCATCGACTCTTATTAGGCGGCCGAAGGCATCTTTAAACAAATCTTTTAAATTGCTGTTTACATCGGTAATTGTTAATTTCCAATTTTGATTATTACTGCTTGTGGTTCCCGAGGCATCAATCACTGAGGAAATTCTTTCAAGGGCATCATAGTTCTTAATTGAATATAAAACACTATTGGTGGTTGGGGAAGTTCTTGATGATCCGGTCGAAAAATAGGGAAGAGATTCTTTATACAGCAGCCCTCTGTTATTATAAACGTAATCTTTTACTGAGTAGTTGTTTGAATCTTCCGCCTTTATTCTTTCTTGAATTGTCCTCCCGAAACCGTCTAGATAACTATAGCCGTCAAAATAAGAATTTTCATCGAGATAGTTCCTTTTCTGGACAGACATCGGGTAAGTATCCGTATATGAGTAGGTCGCTTTTATTACAAGAGTTGATGGAGAATCTTTGTCTGACTGTTTCTCTTCGATAACTCTGTCTAAACCATCGTATAGAGTTCGAGAAATTGAGCTATTCGGGTCAGTCACCTGCTTAACTTTCCCCGAGGAATAATCATATGTATACTGGCTCGACTGGCTTAAAGGATTTGTTATTGTAGCTGGAAACAAATTATACGAATCATAGGAATAAGTCGTCTGCTTTCCTCTCGGGTCTGTTTCTTGGACGACCAAGCCATAGGAGTTATAACTTTTTTGAGAGTTAATATAATCGCCACCCGATTTCCAGGCTTCATTTTTTGTTAGATTACCAAGGCTCACCTGGCCGAAAAATTGATTATCATAATAATATTTGCCCTCTTTTACTTTATTTGAACTCTGATCATAAACTGTCTCCTGCGAGACCTTGCCAATGGCGTTGGATCCCGCCGACGAAGCAAAGGAAAAATTTATTATGAATTTATCAGTTCCCACATCTGTGAAGCTTCCATCATCACTTCCAGATACTTCGCCCCAGAGTATCTTTTGAGTTAGATTGCCGTTTGAATTATCGTAAGCATATGACTCAGCTGTATCTTTATGGGTTGATAAGCCATCGTATAGAGAATTAGTGGTTTGAGTCAATTTTACAAAACCGGCGTTACCCCCCAAACTTGTACTGTCCCATTTATTTACTGTCTTACTATATAAATTTTCGGAACTATCATATTTTTCCAGTCTATAAGGTTTATTAATTTTGAAAAAATTATCCTGATATTCGCCGTGGGCCGAATCTGATCCGCTGCCGGTATGATAATAGGTTTTAGTTATGTTTCCTATCGGGTCTAATTCTTTTATTTGGCTGAAGCCGGCGAATCTTTTATCAAACGAGTCTCCAAAATAAAATTTTCCTCCCTGATATTGGTATGTGGTAGTTGAGATGTTGCCAGCTTGATCATTTTTTACGATCTGATTTAACGTTTGGATAGGATAAGGAGAGCTATTTACTGTATTTCCAGGACCATCGGTATATTGGGAGGCGGCTTTATAGCTTAGGGACGTGGTGCCGCCTTCAGGAACCGTGAGTTGACTAATTAAATCATTTTTTTGCGCATTGTTTATATACTCTATACTATTCAGCGTATATCCACCCGCGCCCTGGCTGGCAGATAATTGGATATAGTCCCTGATTCCATCTCCATCTAAATCAACAAAATAGACAGGCGCCGTAGTGCTATATGCATATGTTGAAAAACTAGCAGATGGATCAGCTTCGGTCCAACCATGGCCATTATTCAAATACTCTTTATTATACAAGTAGTAGCCAGCGCCTTGCCGTGGGGCGGTTTGGACCAAATCCGATAAACCATCTCCGTTTAAATCAAAAAACTGTGTTTGGACGGAGTACCCATATAATGCTGTTAATGCATTCGGCAAACTCCAAGCGCTATTTAAAATCCATCCCTTTCCGGTGTTTAAATATTCCTGGTTATATAAGATATAGCCATTTATTGTATTCATGATCGCGGTTTGGACCAAATCCGATAAACCATCTCCGTTTAAATCTGTAAACTGCGACTGGACGCCGCCGCCATATTGAGCAACAAAATTATTTGACAAACTCCATATATCCGTGGATTGCCATCCGCTTCCTGTATTTAAATATTCCTTATTGTATAAAACATAACCATTGATTGTCTGTTTAGCTACAGTTTGAACCAAGTCCGATAAGCCATCGCCATTTAAATCAACAAATTGGGAATTCACCCCATAACCCTGCTGGGCGACAAAATCGTTGGGAAGAGCCCAAGTTGTGCTTGTGGCCCAGCCTGATCCATCATTTAGAAATTCAGCATTTTGGAGAACATATCCAGTACTGGTATTTTGGATTGCAGTTTGTACTAAATCGAGCCGACCATCACCATTTAAATCAACAAACTGAGGCTGCACAGGGGTATTTAAAGTAGAAATTAAACCTGATGGCAAACTCCAGGCGGTCGTTGTTGCCCAGCCGTTTAGGGTATTTAAATATTCATTTTGGAACATCCTATAGCCATACTGAGTCTGCAGAATCGCATACTGAACCAAATCAGACAAACCATCTCCGTTAAGGTCAACAAATTGAGTTTGAACAGAATATCCATACGTCCAGGTCAAGCTATTTGGCATAGCCCAGGTTGTGCTGGTAGCCCAACTTGGCCCGGTGCTTTGATAGCTGATAGCAGTAGCGGGTAAGGTATTGACAGCTCCAAGCTCATCTTGGCCGGATTCTGTTATCGAATTAAGTATTAGTCTTGAACCGTTATTTCCTGAGGCATAGGCCAGGGTATATTTTTTTACCCAAGTTCCGCTTACTTTAACAACGATCTCATTAATAATGTAATTGGTTGTAATTGCAAATCCTGGAGCATACGAAACTGGCGCATCCGTTCTCGATTGCCGATTGAAATCAACTTCAAAGATACCATCTGTCGTTCCATTCCCAGTATATTTAATTACTGATGGATATATAGCTCCAGCATCTTTATAATAAGAAAAAGTTATGTAGTTATCATTCGTATCCCTAACTTCCTGGAGCATCCATCTATAAACGCGGCTGGAATCATTGGGGTCAGTCTGACGGGAGGCTGATTCATAACCAAACTTATATTGTGTTCCATTTTTATCCACCATCAGCCAGGAATTATTGGAAAAGGTATATTTATTAAAATTGCCGTTTTCAGTTCTAGCAATGTAAGACGAAGTGCTTGAAGCGGAGAGCTCACCATCGATGGATGAAAGAAAATAGTTGGTTGTGCTAGTACTGTATAGGTTATCCACGCCTGTCTTATTCATTCTTTCGATATAGGGCAAATCTAAAGACCAGCCAAATCCGAATTGATTGGAATTATTTTCCGATGCGCTATTGTAAACCAAGTTTAAATCCGGCTGTAAACCGTTTCTGCCTGGAGGAACTTCTATTGGATATGAATATATGTAAGCACCGAGAACCGGATCACTGACTGTGTTCAGCCGGTTGATAACTGGTCTAAGCGAATCTCCTCCCGATGTGCTAACAATTGGAGCAGCCCAAGCTGTAAATGGCTGGGTTAAAAATAAAAAGACCAACACACAAGCGGTTGACCTTTTTATGAATTGCCAATTTTTTGATCTGGCAAAAAAGGATTGAATCCATTTTTTGAATTGATAGTTATTCATATCAATGATTTATTATGCTAAATTATAGCTTTTATTCATATGACCAATCGTCGGCTTCATCCCGATTAAATTGTTTCAATTCAAATCTTCGATCTTATTGATAGTTTAGCAGGATATGCTAATCCTTGTAAAATCAGAAGTCAATAGTGGTTTTATATTGCGCGTAATTTGACAAAAATATTTCTTTATGATAATGTAATAACCTAATCAAACAGATTCGAATCTCAGACATACAGTCATAATGATAAGTGGCCTTGTAGAGAAATCGGGTCACTTATTTTATTAATCAGATATATGCCTAATCAGACCACGGCTTTTTCCGAACTAGGGATCAGCGCCTCTATCTTGGATGTTTTAAAAAAATTGAATCTGGACGCGCCCACGCCGATCCAGCATCAAGCGATCCCCATCGCTCTAAAAGGGCAGGATCTGATCGGCATCGCCCAGACCGGCACCGGTAAGACTTTCGCTTTCGGTATCCCGATCTTACAGAGATTGGCGGCAGCTAAGGGGCAGGGATTAGTTATCGTGCCGACCCGCGAATTAGCCCTTCAAGTGACAGAAAGCTTAAAAAAATTAGGCCAAGCTTTCGGTCTGCGCCTGGCGACGCTGATCGGCGGCGAGTCGCTCGATCGGCAGCTTTTTGCTTTACGCCGGAAACCGCATATCATCGTCGCGACTCCGGGACGATTGATCGACCACTTGAACAGGAAAACCTTGAAGCTTGATCCAGTTAAGATTCTAGTGCTGGACGAAGCAGACATGATGCTGGATATGGGCTTCGCGCCCCAGGTGGAAGAAATCTTAAAGCAAGTCCCTCAAGACCGGCAGACAATGTTATTTTCCGCGACTATGCCGGCCTCTATCGCTAAATTAGCGGCGCGCCACCTTAAATTGCCGATCAGCATCGAAGTGACGCCGCAGGGCACTACGGTCGACAAGGTAGAACAGGAAGTCTTTATCGTTTCGCCGAGCGAACGCTTCTCCTATCTGGAAAAGATCGTCCGGGAACACCAGGGCTCTATCTTAGTCTTTGTCCGCACCAAGCACGGCGTCAAAGAAATCAATAAAAAGTTGGTGGCGCTCGGGCAGCGCGCCACGGAAATCCATTCTAACTTGTCATTAAACCGGCGGCGCGCGGCGCTTGATTCTTTCAAGTCTGGAAAAAGCCGGATCCTGGTCGCAACCGATGTGGCGGCGCGCGGCTTGGACGTAAGCGGCATTGAGCTGGTCGTCAACTATAATCTGCCTGACGCTTCCGCTGATTATGTCCATCGCATCGGCCGAACCGGACGCGCCGGCCAGATCGGGAAAGCGATTTCTCTAGCCACGCCGGACCAACTCCGGGATATCCGAGAAATCGAGCGCCTGATCAATAAGAGCTTAGCGATCAGAGAATATTCTAAATTAGAGCGTGATCTTAATCGGCCTCGGATCAGCTCGCCCGGCCATATTTCTGCCCGGCCGTCTTCTGGGCGGCGCCATTCGGATCGGCCAACCAAAACGATGAATAAACATTTCAGCCAGAAGCCTGCGCGGCCAGACCGATCTAGCTCTAATCACTCATTTTCCCGATCTAAGCCTAAACAGTCAGATAGGCGCCAGCGCCCAGATTCCCGTGATCAGAGATCTCAACCAGGATCCCGCCACCGATTCTTTAAGGGGAAAAGGACTAGGAATTCATAATATTATTTAATATTAGATAAAAAGGCTGAAATATGCCTTTTTTTGTAATCATCGGGCTATCGTTCGAATCAGTATCCAGCTATTTACAAAAATATGAAAATTAATTAATATATTACATCAATCGTTTTTTAACAACAGCAAATAAAATCAAAAATAACAACAAACACAATCTAATAAACTAGAAAACCAAGGAGAGTCTCCAATGAAAAAGGGAACAAGAAAGATCGATTCATTCTTTAAAAAGATGGACCGCCAAGGCGAAGCCGTCAGCTATAATGACATCCGTTTAAAAACGGGCTATTCAGAAATAACGCCGAGTAGCCCTGATATGGACACTTCTTCGCTCTTCTCCCGCCGAGTGAAGTTAAAGATACCGATCGTCAGTTCGCCGATGGATACGGTCACGGAAGCGAAGATGGCGATTGCTATCGCCAAACTAGGCGGTTTAGGGATTATCCATAAAGCCCTCTCCCCCAAAGAACAGGCCGCGATGGTCGGACGAGTCAAGCATCATCTTAATGCTTTTGTTTCTGATCCTATCTGCGTATCCCCTGATAATACTATCGGGGAAATATTACAGATGAAAAAAGACAAGGGCTATAAGTTTTATAGCTTCTTAGTCAGGGACAGCTCTGGCCTCATCGTCGGCTTGGTGACGCATAATGACTTTGATTTCTGCCGCGATAAGGACACCAGGATATCTAAAATCATGTCTACGGAAATCATCTGCGCTAAGCCGGACATCACGATCCAGGGTGCTTACCGCCAAATGATGGAGACTAAGAAGAAAATCCTGCCGGTCTTTAATCACGACGGCTCATTAAGGGGTATTTATACCTGGGCTGATGTCAGTAGGATCGTCCTTAAAAGTTCAGAAACTTTTAATGTCGATGGGCGTGGCAGCTTAGTCGTTGGAGCCGCGATTGGTGTCGGTGCTGACCTGGAAGAAAGGATGAATTTTCTCAACCGGGAAAAAGTTAATGTCGTGGTAATCGATACCGCTCACGGCGATTCCAAGAAAGTCATCGACGCCGTTAAATTTTGCAAAAAATACTACTCGCAAATCGATGTCGTGGCTGGCAATATATCCGAACCAAGTTCAGCCAAACATTTGGTCCGAGCTGGCGTTGATGGGATCCGGGTCGGCCAAGGACCAGGATCGATATGCACCACCAGGGTCATCGCTGGTATCGGTTGCCCGCAGGTGACCGCGATCTATAATTGCGCGAAAGCTGTCAGAGGGTCAGGCGTGCCGATTTGCGGCGATGGCGGCATAGAATACTCTGGGGATATCCCGATCGCTCTAGCCGCTGGCGCCCACAACGTCATGATGGGGAAAGCCTTAGCCGGAACCACAGAGTCGCCGGGAGATATCATCCATAAAGGCGGCCGGACAGTGAAAAGTTACCGCGGCATGGGCTCGCTTGGCGCGATGATCGAACATAAGACTTCCCGAGAGCGCTATGGCCAAACTGATCTTACTCCGGATAAACTAGTGCCCGAAGGCGTTGAGGCGGAAATCGACTATAAAGGCGACCTGAATATCATCGTGTCTTTGTTGATTGGCGGCCTAAAGGCTGGCATGGGCTATGTCGGCGCTAAAAATATTGCCGCCTTGCACAGGAAAGCCGATTTCCATAAGATTTCCGGCACCGGACTCCGGGAATCGCATCCACATGGACTACTTAATATGAAAGACGCCCCTAACTACCGGGGTGAGAAACTTTAACGAAGCAGCCGCTGAAAAAAACAGCGGCTTTTTTATTTTTAACGGCAAAATGCTTAAAAATTTGACAAAAATTGCTTTAGCTACTAAAATAAATAGCGATAATTACTTAATAACATAAACTAATAATTTAAAATCACTCTTTATGAGCATCCGCGGATTATTCACTAAGAAAAAAATAATTTGGACCATTATCATCCTAGTCATCGGCGGCGGCGGTTGGTATCTGACGACTAGAAACACAAATAACGCCGCTAATATCCAGACCGCTCGGATCACGAAACAGGATATCGAACAGACTGTCCTCAGCACCGGGCAAGTAGTGAGCGCCCTGAACCTGGATTTAAGCTTCCAAGGGAGCGGCATCGTCAAGGAAGTGAACGTGGCTGCCGGTAGCCAGGTCAAAGCTGGCGACGTGCTCGCCGTCCTAAACCAGGCCAACGCGAAAGCATCTTTAGTCAGCGCGCAAGGGTCACTAGCGCAAGCCCAGGCTAACTACCAACGAGTGGTGACCGGCGCTTCGGCCGAGCAGATCAATGTTTCGCAAAAATCAGTCAATGCCGCCCAAGTCGCCTATGATAACGCGGTCAGCCAATTAGAGACCGTCAAGGAATCGACGGCCGCGACGATCAGCCAGGCGCAGACGACTTTAGATGATTTAAGGTCGCCAATGACGCAATCGGACAATAAGCGTTCGGCGATCGTCGTCACTATCGCTAATCAGCTCTCGTCGATTCAGTCGGCTCTAGATAAGGAAAACCAGATCTTAAGTGATAATAACCTTAAAGACACTTTCAGCGTGACCGATCCAGTCAGCCTCTCTAATTTCAAAAGCGCCTATAGCCAGGCTCAGCCGCTCTTAAGTACTGCTAAAGCCAGCTTAGCGGCCGCGCAAGGTTATAAGAGCGACGAGAATATCAATAAAGCGGTCGAGGACGCCATCAATGCTTTAAACCAAAGTCTGAGCGCCCTGAATTATTGTTTCAGCGCCCTGCAGAATTCTGTTCCGAGCTCTAAATTCACTCAAGCCCAATTAGACGCTTACAAGGCGGCAATCAGCGGCCACCAAACCAGCGAAAATGCCGGGTTGTCCAGCGTCCGCTCCGCTCGGCAAGCCCTGACTGATGCTCTAACCGCGGCTCAGAATGCCGTGACTAACGCCAATCTCGCCCGCACCCAGCAGATTACCTCAGCTCAAAACCAGATCAATAGTGCTCGCGCCGCCTTATTGCAAGCTCAAGCGACCTTGACTCAATTACAGGCCAAGGCTCAGACGGCTGATATCAGCTCCGCTAAAGCGCAGATCCTGTCGGCGCAAGGGCAGGTTGATGCCGCTCAAGCGATTTTTGATAATACGATCCTGAAAGCGCCGGCGGACGGCACGATTACTCAGGTCGATATCAAGGTCGGGGAACAGGCCAACGCTATGCAGAAAGTAATGGTCCTCCAAGATATAAACGCCTTGCACGTAGAGTCCTATATCAGCGAGGCGAACGTCGCAAACCTCAAGATCGGCCAAACCGTAGATTATACTTTTGACGCTCTAGGCCCGGATCGCCATTTCAACGGCAAGATCCTGACTATCGATCCAGCTTCCTCGGTCATTTCCGGCGTTGTCAATTATCTAGTCAAAGCTGATTTCCCGAATATCCCCGAAGTCAAACCAGGCATGACCGCTAACCTAACCATCTTAGTCGCGGACAAAAAAGACGTTTTAGCGGTATCTTCGAGCGCGGTCATCAGTAAAGACAGGCGGCAATATGTCCGCGTGATCGATAACCCGCAGACAAAAACTTACCATGAAGTGACAGTAGAGACCGGCTTGCAGGCCGATGGCGGCTTAACTGAGATATTGTCCGGCCTGGAAGAAGGGCAGGAAATCGTAACTTATATCAAACCCTAAATATGAAGCTGATCAACGTCGTTAATCTAAAAAAAGAATACGGCAGCGATGACTTAGTCACGCCGGTCTTGCATGATGTGAGCTTCAAGATCGACCAAGGAGAATTCGTCGCGATCATGGGCCCTTCCGGCAGCGGCAAATCCACCCTGATGCATATCCTCGGCTTCCTAGATCGGCCGACCGCCGGCCGCTACGAATTCGACGGACAGGATACTAAAGATTTTGACGATGATTATCTGGCTAAGCTGCGCAATGAAAGGATCGGCTTCGTCTTCCAATCTTTCAACCTCCTGCCGCGGACCACGGTCTTAGATAATGTCAAGCTGCCCTTGATGTACAGCCATAAGAAAAACCACGATGCTCTGGCTAAAAAAGCTTTAGCTTCGGTCGGCCTGTCGCATCGCCTGAATTATTATACGAACCAGATCTCCGGCGGAGAAAAACAACGGGTGGCGATCGCCCGCGCTCTAGTCTGCGATCCGGCGGTCATCTTTGCCGATGAGCCGACCGGCAACCTGGATTCAAAATCCGGCAGCACGGTCATGTATATCCTGCAACAGCTTAATCAAGAAGGCCGGACTATCATCCTGGTGACCCACGAAACCGATACAGCCAATCACGCCCAGCGGATCATCCGAATCCGAGACGGAAATCTGGTTTCCGACGAACAGGTCAAGGATCGGACCATCGCTCTGGCTGACAAGGAACTATTAAAGTAAAATAAGGCCGGCACATTTGTGAATTTCATCTCAACCATAAAACTGGTGGTCAAGAATCTCCGAGCCAGGAAAGGTCGGTCTTTCTTGACGATCTTAGGCATCGTCATCGGAGTGGCCGGCGTCATCATTATCATCGCCTTAGGCGCCGGTGCGCAAAGTCTGATCCTGGGCCAGGTTACCAAGCTTGGCTCGAATCTCTTAAGCATCCAGCCGGGCAAGAGCAATGAAAAGGGGCCGCCCGCCCAGATTTTTGGCATCGTGATCACGACTCTGACCGATGAAGATGCGGCCGCGCTCCGCGGCGGGCAAGTGCCCCATGCGACAGCAGTCAATGCCAATGTCCGCGGCACCGCCACCGCTACCTGGAACAATAAGACGGTCGACACTAATTTTACCGCTACAGATTCTTACTATCCGAAAGTCGTAAGCATCACTATGACGGCCGGACAATTTTTTGACGCGCGGGAGGACGAAGGCGGCGCTAATGTCGCTGTTCTCGGCGCCACTGTCGCTGAATCATTGTTCGGCGGTACCGGCATCGATCCGATCGGACAGATAATCAAAGTCAAGAAT
Organism: Patescibacteria group bacterium; assembly: GCA_041651195.1. Taxonomy (GTDB): domain Bacteria; phylum Patescibacteriota; class Patescibacteriia; order Patescibacteriales; family UBA12465; genus UBA12465. The sequence continues at coordinate 21,097 of JBAZJR010000009.1, read as the reverse complement.
GCTTCAAACACCGAGGCGGGCGGGATCCCGCTGCGCATCATCGGCGTCATTGAAGAACGCGGCAGCTCCTTCTTCCAGGATCAAGACGACCAGATTTTCCTGCCACTGGCTATCGGACAGCAGCAGCTACTAGGCATCCACTACTTGCAAGCGATCAACGTCAAAGTCGATGATAGCGTCAATATCGATGAAACGATCGAAAACATAAAAACCGTCCTGAACCAAAGGCATCGCATCCGGGCAGAAGCCGATGTTGATTATACGGTCCGTAATATCGCGGACGCTATCAGCCTGCTCTCTACGATAACTGACGCCTTAAGATTATTCCTAACCACGATGGCCGCGATCGCGCTCGTGGTCGGCGGTATCGGCATCTTGAATATCATGATGGTGACGGTCAGCGAACGGACCCGGGAAATCGGCTTGCGTAAAGCGCTCGGGGCGACTAACCGCGTCATCCGCAACCAATTCCTATTTGAAGCCAGCCTCCTGACCGGTTTCGGCGGCATCATCGGCATCTTTGTCGGCATCATCGTTTCTTACCTTATCTCCTTGCTTATGAATTATTTAGGTTATGATTGGGCCTTCTTAGTATCTCTAAACTCGGTCCTGCTTGCGGTCGGCGTCTCTATCCTGACCGGCGTCATCTTCGGCCTCTACCCGGCTTTCAAGGCTTCGCGCCTCGATCCGATCGAAGCCTTGCGTTACGAATAAATTATGTACCAAGCTTTCCGACAATCAGTTAAGGTATTGTCCGCCAATCCGGTCCGGACTGTCTTGACGACTCTGGGCATCATGATCGGCATCGCTACGGTGATCCTGGTTCTATCCGCGGGCGCTGGATTCCGAAGCTTGATAGACGCCCAACTACAGGCCTACGGCACAAACACCCTATTCGTGGAAACCCGCGTGCCGCCAACGACTAAGAACCGCCAGGCTGGCTCGATGGCCGACGCCGACACTAGCCGGGCCGGGTCCGCTGTCGCCATAACTTCTCTAAAAAGCCGCGATCTGGAAGATATCAAAAAATTAAATAATGTTGTTAACGCTTACGGGATGGTGGTCGGACAAAAAGTAGTGAGCTACCGCGATGTGAGTAAAAGCACTTTATTTTATGGCGCTTCGGCGGCTCGCTTCGAAATCGATCGGAACACCCTGAAAACCGGGCGTTTTTTCAGTGTCCAAGAAGACAACGGGGGAGCCCAAGTTACGATCTTAGAGAGCCAACTAGCCGAGGATCTGTTCGGCAATAACGACCCTCTAGGCAAGCTGGTCCGGATTGGCGACCTGAATTTCCAGGTTATCGGCGTCTATAACCCGATGGGCGCCTTGAGCGGCACAGGCGACCAGATGCTCTATATCCCGCTCGTGACAGCCCAAAAGAAAATCTTAGGCATAGACCATATCCTGTTCGGCATCATCCAGGTAGAAGATGTCGAACTAGCCGAATCAACCGCGGAGAACATCAAGTTAGTCCTGCGCCGCAATCATAACATCACAGACCCGGATAAAGATGATTTCGTCGTCCAGACCCAAGCGCAAGCGATGGAAAGCTTCAACACTATTTTTAATGGCATCACCTTGCTTTTGATCGCTGTCGCGGCCATCTCGCTTATCGTCGGCGGGGTGGGCATCATGAACATCATGTATGTCGTCGTTACGGAACGAACGGCGGAAATCGGCTTGAAAAAAGCGCTGGGCGCCAAAAATTCAGAAATATTAAGGGAATTCCTGATCGAATCAGTCTTAGTTACTCTCTTGGGCGGCGCGATTGGCATCTTATTCGGCAGCGCCTTGGGCTGGCTGGTAGCGGTGATCGCTTCAGCTAACGATTTAGCTTGGACATTTTCTGTGCCTTGGTATGCCATCGCTTTAGGCTTCGGGGTTTCCGCCGTCATCGGCATCAGTTTCGGCGTCTTGCCGGCTCGGAGCGCGGCTAAACTTGACCCGATCGAGGCGCTGAGCCATGAATAAAAACTCTCGGATAAAAAGGAATCATAATTGATCGCTTATGGGAACGACGAAAAAACAATTGCTACAAGCGCTAATCAGGAAATTTGCCCAGACGCTCAAAGAGCTCCATGACATCAAAAATTTTCCTTTTGGCAGCGCCCGTCTGGGCCATCAGGAAGTAATGATCTTACTAGCGGTAGCTGAAAAATCTACCGGAGCCTCCATCAAAGAGCTGGGCGCGGCTCTGAAAGTAACCCCAGGCGCAATTACGCAATTTACCGATTCTCTAGTTAAAAAAAATCTGGTCAAACGGGAAGTAGATAGCTCTGACCGACGCGTCACTAAGATAAAATTGACTGCTACCGCCAAGAAACAATTGAATAAATTTCAACAAAGTTATTTCCAAGCCGTCAGCTGTTCTTTCGGCAGCTTACGGATATCAGAAATCCGCCAACTGATGGGACTCTTAAAAAAAATCCGGCTGCCGGGCAGGGAAGCCTAAAAAGAATATCATCGAAAACGGACTTGATCCGGGCCATCAAGAAAGTAATCACCGCGCGATTAGGTGATTTTTTTATTTTTTTCTGATATAATAAAAATAAGTCTATTTTGATATACTCCAATATAAAAATAATTTCAAATATTATGAAAAAAATCTTCTCTTTGGGAATTTCCTGCCTGATGATCATGGGATTTCTGGCCTTAGTCCCAGCCGCCCAAGCTGCGACTCCGACTTTAGTCCTGACTAGCGGTGACGGGGATAACGTCCAAGTCGACGTGACCGGCGACCCGAATTCCAGCATTCTCCTGTCTTACCAGAAAAGCGATGGCGTGCCGCGCCTGCAATTCTTAGGCAGTACGAGCTCAAACGGCTCTTTTTCCCAATCGGTCAGCACTACTAATTACGGGATAGCGGCGAATTCTTCAGTTTACGTAACAGTTAATAACAAACAGTCGGCCTCGGTCGCCTGGCCCTATAGCGCTACGACAGCGGCCGGCGCGATCAGTCTCAACCAGACCGGGCTAGTCTTAAATGTCGGCCAATCTTCTACTTTAACGGTCAGCAATCTCGGCAGCAGCCTGCTCTATCTCTTGAATAATTCTAACCCACAGATCGCTAACATTAATATTAGTGGTAGCCAGATAACCGTTTTAGCCAACACTTACGGGCAGACCGTCATGACCGTCTGTACTTTAGGAACGACTTCTAATTGCGCCAGCGCTTATATCACAGTCCAAAATTCCGGCGCGACCGCCCTAACTTTCACCCAGACCAGCCTGACTATCGCTTACGGTCAGAGCTCGACTGTTTCCGTCCTGAACGGCAATACCACGAGCGGCAGCTATACTATCCTAAGCAATTCTAATCCGAGCACGATTTCTTCTTCCATCGACGGTTCGACCATCACTCTGCGGGCTAATAGTTCCAGTGGCAAAGCGGCTATCACGGTCTGTTCCGTCAATATGAGCTCTTGCGGCATCATTAATGCTTCGGCCGGGACCACGAGTTCTTCGTCTTTAGTTTTCAGCCAAACAACGCCGACCTTATTGATCGGCCAATCATTAAATATCCCAATCTCCGGCGGCACGAGCTACAGCGTCTCCTCAAATTCCAATTCCAATGTCGTTTCCGCAACGATCACGAATACGAATAATCTGACCTTAGCCGGAAATAACACTGGCTCCTCGGTCGTCACGGTCTGCGCTTCCAACGGGAACTGCGGATCGGTCACCGCGACTGTCAGTTTCGCCACTGGCGGGCCGATTGCGCTCAGCCAGAGCAATCTCTGGCTGCAGGCCGGCCAAGCGGTCAGCGTGACTATCTCCGGCGGCACCTTGCCCTATAGCTTGGTCAATGACGCCAGCAATGCCAGCCTTTTCCAGACTAATCTGAATAATAATATCCTGACTCTGACCGGCCTCAGTGCCGGATCAGGGACTCTTAGCGTCTGCTCAGCGGCGGGAGCTTGCATCCAGCTCTCTGTCCTGGTCAATGGCGTCAGCTCCAACACACAATTGACTTTCAGTAATAATAACTTGTCTTTGAATGTCGGCGGCACAACCGAGGTATCTCTATTCGGCAGCGGCGGCTTCTATATTTCCAGCAGCAATAATCAGAATATCGCTTCTTTTGTCCTGACTAACGACAAGGTTAAAGTGACGGCTTTAGCGGCGGGAAGCGCTAATGCGACGATCTGCCAGAGCAGCGGCCAATGCAGCGTTATGTATGCGGTTGTCGCCGGATCGGTAACGACGGCCACGCCGCCAACCTTCAGCCTTAGCAATCCGACCTTGGCCGTGGGCCAAAGCTCGGCAGTCATCGTCAGCGGCGGATCAAGCAGTAATTACTATATCTCTTCGAATTCTAACCCGACAGTCGCCCAAGCGAGCCTCAACGGCAACGGCCTAGCTTTGATCGGAAAAAATATCGGTTCCACCGTCGTTATCGTCTGCGCCGCGGCTAATAATTGCTCTTCCTTGCCGGTTAATGTCAATGTACAGGCCGGGAATACCAGTAATACAAATACGAATACCGGCAGTAATACAAGTTCTAATAATAGCGGCACGAGTAGCAATACTAGCTCTAATAGCGGCTCTACAGCTAATACCCCTAAGCCGAAATATACCTTTACTCGCTATCTGACCATCGGCTCCAAGGGCGCGGACGTGACAGCTCTGCAGACGAGATTAACCTGGGAAAAAGTCTACACTGGTCCGATTACCGGTTATTACGGCGCCCAGACCACGGCCGGCGTCAAAGCTTATCAGAAAAAATATAAAATCGACCAGCTCGGCGTTGTCGGCCCCGCAACCAGGGCCTCCTTGAATAAATAAAGGACCAATCAGGACTAGTAATTATAACTAAATAGATATTTTTCTCTTAAAATAGCTAAAAAATTATTTAAAAATAAAAAAATCATAAAGGCTTGATCAATTTGATCAAGTCTTTTTATTTGCCGGATACTATGATAATATAGTATCGTTCTGAACCTATCCTGCCTGAGCGGGATTTTTCCTTATTCAGATATATTATGCCGCCATACATTATGCCGCCAATCTTTAAGCTACAAGCTGATTTCCAGCCGGCCGGCGACCAGCCGGAGGCGATCAAAAAGCTCCAGTCCGGACTGGCGACTGGCTTACGTTACCAAACCTTACTCGGCGTTACCGGCTCTGGCAAGACTTTTACCGTCGCGAACGTCATTAAGGATCTGGACCGGCCGATCTTGGTAATCGCGCCGAATAAAGCCCTGGCCGCGCAGCTATATCGAGAATACAAGAATTTTTTTCCGACAAGCGCTGTCCATTACTTCGTATCTTATTATGATTATTATCAGCCCGAGGCCTACCTGCCGATTACCGACACCTATATCGATAAAGAAGCGATGATCAATCAGGAAATCGACCGGTTGCGGCACGGCGCGACTTCCGCCCTGGTATCGCGGCGCGATGTGATCATCGTCGCTTCGGTTTCTTGTATTTATAACTTGGGCGTGCCTAATACCTATCTAGAATCCCGCCTAGTCCTAGAGAAAGGCAAACCGATGGTCCGCGCCGACCTGATCAAACAATTGGTCAAGATCCAATTCGTCCGGGTCAACGGAGAAATCAAACGAGGCGAATTCCGGGTCCGCGGCGAAATATTTGAGATCCGGCCGATGTCGGAAAATGTCGTCTACCGCCTAGAGCTAAGCGGACAAACTATCTCCAGTCTTTCTGTCATCGATAATACGACCAAGAATATCATCGATAACTTAACCGAAATGGTCATCTTTCCGCCCAAGCATTTCGTTTCTACCCAGCCACAGATAGCCGCGGCGATCAAGAATATCCAAGAAGAATTAAAAGGGCGCCTGGATCATTTTAAGAAAGAAGGCTTGCTCTTGGAAGCGGAACGCTTGGAACGGCGGACTAAATATGATCTGGAAATGCTCCGCACCCTGGGTTACTGCCATGGCATCGAGAATTACTCCCGCCATCTGACGGGTAAGCTCGCCGGGGAAGCGCCCGATTCCTTGCTGGCCTATTTCCCCTGGAAAGACGGAAAGCCGGATTTCTTGACGATCATCGATGAGTCGCATATCGCCGTCCCGCAAATCAGGGGCATGTATAACGGCGACCAGGCGCGCAAAAAAACTTTAGTCCAATACGGCTGGCGGCTGCCTTCGGCTTTAGATAATCGCCCCTTGCGCTTCAATGAATTTGAAAAACGTATCGGACAAGTCATCTTTACGACCGCGACGCCGGGAGAATTTGAAGAACAGCATTCCCAGCAGGTCGTCGAACAGGTGATCCGGCCGACCGGACTAGTCGACCCCGAAATCGAAGTGCGGCCGGTCTTTGATAAAGCTAGCAATTATAGCCAAATCAATGATGTCGTAGCAGAAGCAAAAAAGATTGCCGCGCTGGGCGAACGAGCCATCATCAATACCCTTACCAAGAAACAAGCGGAAGACCTAAATACTTACCTGAACGGCCGCGGCCTCAAGGCTAATTATCTCCACTCTGATATCAAGACTTTCGAACGGACTGAAATCCTAAAAAATTTCCGGCAAGGAAAATTCGACGTCCTAATCGGCGTTAACTTGCTACGCGAAGGCTTGGATCTGCCGGAAGTGACCCTAGTCGCGATTTTAGATGCTGATCGTGAAGGCTTCTTGCGCAGCGATACCTCCTTGATGCAGACGATGGGCCGCGCGGCGCGCAATGTCAAAGGGAAGATCATCCTCTACGCAGATAAGATTACCGGCGGGATGCGCCGGGCGATGCGCGAAGCGGATCGACGAAGGGAAAAACAAATCGCCTATAACAAAAAACATCATATTACGCCGATTAATATCACGAAAAAGATTGAAGAGTTTTTAGATATCGCGGAAAAATAACCATAAAAAGCGTCAATTAAAAAAAACAGAAGCTTAAAAATATGGCCATAGAATACGAAGCGACTTTCACTAACATCAATAAGGACGAGATGCGAGCGCGTCTCCGGCAAGCTGGGGCAAACCTGATTAAGCCGGAATTCTTGCAAAAACGAGTAGTCTTCAATCTGCCCAGCGGACATGAGATACCTGGCGGCTGGCTGAGGGTCCGCGACGAACAAGATCAGATCACGATGAGCCTAAAAATAATCAATGGCGCGAAGATCGAAGACCAAGAAGAGATCTGCTTGAAAGTAGATAATTTTTCAGAAGCAGTAGATTTTTTAACGGCTATCGGCGCCCAAAGGAAGGCTTATCAAGAAAGCCGGCGGGAATTATGGCTACTTGATGGCGTGGAGATCACGCTAGACGAATGGCCCTATTTGGAGCCTTACATAGAAATAGAAGGAAAGTCGGAAGAAGCTGTAAAAAAAGCCAGCGCCAAATTAAATTTTGATTACGGCCAAGCTCTATTCTGCGGCATCACGACCCTCTACCATAATAAATACGGCCTAGATGAAGATTATATCAATAACTACATCGAACGGGTGACTTTCGATGACGCTAATCCTTTTATAAAAACAAAAAATAATTAAAAAAATATGAATAAATTTGAAGGCCTCCCCAGGCAGGCCGAAGCCAATCTATCCAATAAGAATAATTCTGAAAATAGCGGCTTCCTGGAAAGGTTGAGCCATTCATCTTTAGGCAAAATCGCTCGCCTGACCGCTCTTAGCGCTGGCCTAATCTTGGGAGCGGATCGCCTAGAAGCTAAAGAATCCGACTCCTCCGAAAAAGGAAGCATGACGGCTATCAACGATCGGGAAGCTAGGGCCGGGTTCCATGAAATAGCGGATACCGCGCTCTTAACCGAGCATTTCCGTCGACAGCTAAGTGAATCGAGACAAGAACTGACGCTAGCCAGAGGATTGGACAGCCTGTCCGACACTACAGATATTGATAAACTGCCTGACGGCCAGCGGGAATACTATCAGGCTATGGATAATCGTTTAAAAAAATATGGAGAAATAATAAAAAATCCAGACGCTTATCTAGATTGGCTGCAAAAAAGAAGCCTCGACCGCCGACAATCGATTATTGACCATTTCAATTCGCCCGATTTTTTAAAAAAATTACGGAAAGAGTTGGGTGGCTCTTTAAGTGCGGCTGAAGAAAAGCGGGAACGCTTAATAAGCAATCTAACCGCGGTCAGAGTGAATTTCATCACACCCGACCAATTGAAAGAGAAATACGGCGATAAAATAACTGGACATTATGATGATCGGTCGCGTTCGATCGACCTGCCTTTTGACCAAAGCTTTAATGATGCGTCAGGAGAAACTGCCAGTGCACAATATTCAGAAGAACACGAACTATTCCACGCCGCTTACCGCGGCGAGCGGGAACTATCTGAAAAATTTATCGATAAAGCTGAGGAATCTTTCCGCTCAACCGGAGGAGGGTATGACGATTATCTGAAAAAACCGGGAGAAAAGATCGTCCGGAAAAAAATTTTAGATCTGGAATTAGAAAGAGAGGGCCTTAAAAAGTATAATGAACCATTTACCAAAAAACATTATGAAGAACTGCTTAAACGCTATAAGGACGGGAACCTTAATGAAAATATAAAAAACCTGATAGATTCTACCCGACCGGAAGAGTTTGAAAACTTGATGAATGATTTCGCCGAAACTGGCAAACAGAATAAAAATTTTGAACATACCGCCTGAAATATGCCTAAAAATATCACCGAAAAACTGATCATCCGCGGCGCGCGGATGCATAACTTAAAGAATGTAGACCTGGAAATACCGCATAATAAATTGACGGTCATCACCGGCGTTTCCGGAAGCGGTAAATCGTCCCTGGCTTTTGATACGATTTTTGCTGAAGGGCAGCGGCAATACGTGGAATCATTATCACCCTACATGCGCCAATTCCTGGGCCAAAAAAAACCAGCGGATGTCGATGAGATCATCGGCTTGGCCCCGTCTATCTCCATCGACCAAAAAGCCTTATCCCATAACCCGCGATCGACGGTCGGCACCTTGACCGATATCTATGATTATCTGCGCGTCCTCTACGCCCGAGTCGGGGAAGTTTATTGCCCGATCTGCGGCACCAAGATCGAAAAGCTGTCCCTGGAAGAGATGGTCGATATCGTGATCAATCGCGGGCAAGAATCAAAGCAGGAATATGCCGAAATATTAGCGCCCGTCATCCGCGACCGCAAAGGCGAATATTATCAGCTTTTATATAACTATCTCGGCCTCGGCTATAGCGAGGCGCGGATCGATGGCAAGATCCATCCGTTGCGTGAACAAGTAAAATTAGCGCCCAAGCAGAAACATGATATTGATATCATCATCGATAAGGTCTTATTAAGCGACCAGACCCGCCTCTTTGAAGCGATCGAGAATTCTTTGGAATATAGCAAGGGCCTGGTCATCGCTAAATACAAAGATCAGGAATTTTTGTTATCCGCTAATTGGACCTGCCCGAACGATAATTTTTCTTTCCCGGAAGTTGAGCCGCGCCTATTCTCCTTCAACTCGCCGCATGGCGCCTGTCCCGAATGTACCGGCCTGGGCCGGACCGATTTTTTTTCCGAAAAGAAATGCTCTGTCTGTGTCGGGCAGCGTCTGCGGCCGGAGGCGCTCTCCGTGCGGATAAATAATAAGAATATCGCCGCTGTGACCAAGCTGCCGATTGACAAAGCCTTGGATTTCTTCAACCGTTACTATGAAAAAATGACTAAGCGCGAAAGGATGATCGCGGAAAATGTCGTCGTCCAGATCATCAGCCGCCTGGAATTCTTGCTCAAGGTCGGCCTGCACTATCTTTCCTTGGAGCGGGAGGCGGAAACCTTGTCCGGCGGGGAAGCGCAGCGCATCCGTCTGTCTTCCCAGATCGGCTCACACCTCTCTCGCACCCTGTATGTCCTGGATGAGCCGACGATCGGCTTGCATGAACGCGACACCGCCCGCCTGATCGAAACCTTGAAGAAATTACGCGATAAGAACAATACCGTCATCATCGTGGAGCATGACGAGCGGACGATCCTTGAATCAGATTATCTGGTTGATCTAGGACCCCTGGCTGGCGTCCATGGCGGAGAAATAATGGCCAGCGGCGAAACCCAGGAACTCTTAGACGAAAAAAAGAACAAAGCCGCGCACAAGAAATCTTTGACCCTGCAATATCTGAGCGGCCAAAAAGAGATCTGTCTGCCCGCCAAACGGCGCGAACAGAACCATGGCACGCTAAGGATCCGGGGCGCTTACGCCAACAACCTGAAGAATATCAATATCGATATCCCGCTCGGCCGCCTCGTCGGGATCAGTGGCGTTTCCGGAAGCGGTAAATCATCGCTACTCTATGACACTATCTACAAAAATATTTCCTACCTAAAAAACCATCCCGGCAAAAATAAATTAGACAAGGTCAAGGAGATAAAAGGCTTAGAATATATCAACCGGGTCGTCGTTATCGACCAATCGCCAATCGGACGCACGCCGCGCTCCAACCCGGCGACCTATACCGGCATCTTCACGCCGATCCGCGATTTTTTCGCTTCTTTGCCCGAATCCCGAGAAAGAGGTTATAATATCGGCCGTTTCTCCTTTAATCGCCCAGGCGGGCGCTGCGAAGCCTGTGAAGGGGCGGGCGCGAACCTGATCGAGATGCATTTCTTGCCGCCGATCCTCGTAGAGTGCGAAGTCTGCCGCGGAAAGCGTTTTAATCGGGAGACCCTGCAAGTAAAATATAAGGGGAAAAATATCGCAGACATCCTGGATCTGACTATCGACGAAGCTATCGGGCATTTCGAAGGAAACTACCTGATTACCGATAAGCTAAAGGTTCTGGCCGCCGTCGGCCTAGGCTACCTGAAAATCGGCCAGAGCGCCACCACCCTATCCGGTGGGGAAGCGCAGCGCATCAAGATCGCCAAAGAGCTGACCCATACGCTCGGCAAGCGCACCCTCTACTTATTGGACGAACCAACGACCGGCCTCCATTACCATGACATCGATATGCTGCTCGCAGTCTTGAATAAATTGGTGGAAAAAGGGAATTCCGTTCTGGTCATCGAACATAATATGCACATGCTCAAAGCTATGGACCATATCATCGATCTCGGTCCGGACGGCGGCGAAGAAGGCGGGCGCCTAGTGGCCGCCGGCCTTCCAGAAGATGTCGCGCGTGAGCCGAAGAGCGTGACGGGAAAATATTTAAAAGAATATTTAAAATAACCTTATGAATTTAGCAATCCTGCTCGCTTTCGGCGCCATGTTTGGCTGGGGAATCGGCGACTTTCTCACTCAGCGCGTTGTCAAGAAGGTCGGTTGGCTAGAAACTCTATGGTGGATTTATCTAGCCAGTTTTGTGGTCTTATTGCCATTTGTCTGGAGTGACCTTCTAAATTTAAACTGGCCCAGCCTCCGCCTCTTAATCATTTTAGGAATAATCACTTTTATCGGCGCAGCAACGCATTTCAAAGCCTTGGAAACCGGCAAATTATCCGTTATTGAGATTGTCTTATTTTTTGAATTACCCCTCACTATCTTATTGGGTGTTATATTCTTGCATAATAGCTTATCATTAGATCAAATATTTTTAGTCATCCTTCTCTTCATAGGGGTCATCTTAATATCTTTAGATTTCGACAAGATGAGAAGGCAGCATATCTGGTTCTTCTGGCAACGCACCAAAATTTTACTGGAGCGCGGCGCCTGGCTGGCGGCTATCACTGCAGTTTTCTTGGCTCTAACAAATTTTTTTACTGCCGTCGGATCGATTAGTGTCACGCCCTTATTAGCTATCTGGTTCCCCTGGACATTAGGCGGCTTAGCTTGCCTCACATATTTCCTGGGTAAAGGGAGATTCCAATCAGTCATTAATAACGGACGTCGCTATTGGCCGCTCATATTAATCTCCGCCATTGTCGATATCGGCGCCTAGCTATTTTTCGCTTTTTCCACGCAAGCTGGAGAATTAGCGATCATTGCCGCCGTCACCGAGGGCTATATCGTCATCGCGATGATTTTGGGAATAAAATTCAATAGGGAAAAAATCCGCGGCTGGCAATATGTCGGCGCGGCGATCACAATCATCTGCAGCCTGATCATCGGTCTCACCAGCCAATAAGATCAATTGATAAGCTTTATGCTGATTGCACAAGGACAAAACTTAGCTAGTCAGGTATATAGATTAACTCGCCGCGTCCCGCGGGGCCGGGTAACGACTTACCAGGCGATCGCCTGCGCTCTCGGACGACCCCGGGCATTTCGTGCCGTCGGTAATGCCTTAAATAAGAATCCCTATGCTCCTCAAGTACCTTGTCACCGCGTTGTCCGGTCGAACGGTAAAGTCGGCGGCTTTGCCGGCGGTACGCGGAAAAAGATCATGATGTTGAAGCAAGAAGGCGTTAAAATTAAAAATAACAAGATCGACCTGTCTGAGTATCTTTATGATTTCAAAAGAAAACGCTAGACAATCAAGGCTGAAAGCCCGGCTCAAGACTGCGCCTCAAAAACCGGGCGTCTATTTCTGGCTTGATAAATCTGGACAAATTTTATATGTCGGCCGGGCGACCAACCTGAAAAGCCGCTTGAGCCAATATTTCCAAAAAAATGTCGCGCCGCGGATCGCCGAAATGGTCGCTCAAGCCGCGACAGTCAAATACGAAGAAACGGATACGCTCTTAGAAGCGATAATACTGGAAGCGAAGAATATCAAAAAATATTGGCCGAAATATAACATCGTCGACCGCGATGGCCGCTCCTTCATCTATGTCGTCATCCCTAAAAAAGAATTTACCCGGCCGCTAATCGTCCGGGGCAGCGACCTAAAAAAATTCCCGGCTTCCCAGGCTAAGGTTTTCGGTCCCTATCAATCTTTCTATCTCTTAAACAGCGCTCTGCGACTGATCCGGCGCGTTTTCCCTTATGGCAACTGCGTGCCGGGAAGCGGCCGCGCCTGTTTTGACTACCAGATCGGCCTCTGTCCAGGCGCCTGCATCGGCGCTATCTCCGCCAAAAATTACCAAAAAAACATCAATCATATCGCCCTCTTGTTAAGCGGCGAACAAAAACGCCTAACCAAGAAACTGATGGCCGAGAACCCGGATAAGATCAAGGCTTTGAAACATCTCCAGGATGTTTCGCTCCTGACCCGCGAGGATGATCTAGGCGAAAAGAAAATAAACCGGATCGAAGGCTACGATATATCGCACTTATCCGGCCGCGAGAGCTATGGTTCGCTGGTGGTATTTGAAAACGGGGGAGCGAACCGCCGCGAGTACCGCCTCTTCAAGATCAAGGAAGCGCCGGCCGGCGATGACGAGCGGGCCTTGGCAGAAGTCTTATTGCGCCGCTTCAAGCACCCGGAGTGGCCGCTACCGGACCTGATCATGATCGATGGCGGCACGCCGCAAATCAGTTTCCTGACGCGCGTCCTAGCTAGCCATAATATCCAATTGCCCTTAGTCGGCATCTCGAAATTTAGCGGCGATAAATTAGTCTTCGCGGCCGCGGCTAAAAAACCCCTCCGCGATTTAGCTTTAAACATCAAAGCGACTCTGCTCAAGGTGAGAGAAGAGGCCCACCGTTTCGCCAACCACGGCCGGAAGAGATCCTTATCTGTCAAAAGAATAAAATAAAAAAAGCCGTCTTCTATTAAATCTGAAGACGGCAAATAAATTTATTAACCATAAACCTCTTAGAAAAAAGAGGTTTTTAATTTACAAAGACACTGAGATATTCCTGTAGAAAATCGGCCTGGAATATTTCCTCGGGGCGCCTTTTCTGTTCAGGAATAGTCACCAATTTAATGCCATCCCCACATATGGCCGAATCTTCTTTCGTGTTGCCAAAATATGTAGCCTGCATGCCCATATACCGGCTCCAGTCAGATAAAGACCGGAAATGATTATTGTGGTCTCCAGGAAAATGGTCGGCGCTTAAGATAAAATTAAAATATTTTTTATCTAACCTAACCAAGTCCGCGATGTTACTAAAATTTTCGAAGGTGCGGCGGCTATAAAGAGCGACGGGAAAATCAGCATTATGCAGTTTGGCAATAATCCTCATCAATCCTTGATTCAGCTGATATTCTGAGGCCATGTTCAAACTCAAAATTTTAAGTTTTTGCCTCAGTGGATCAAGCATGCTTTCCGCTCCCAGATACCGGCAAACCGCTTCAGCCAAGCGATAAGACCCCTTCTCCCAATTCAGGGAAATAAGCCGATCGATGGCATCTTCTACTTCATCGCCGACATCTACCAGCGCCGGATCAAGCTCAGAAAGCGCTTGCCAAACCTTTTTAGTGTAGAGTTCCACGGTATTGATTAGGATGCCGTCAAACTTAAAAATCAACAAAGTATTCCTGTTCATTTTCGATCCTTTTTTTATGGTATAAATTCGTTTTTTTATTTGAAAGAACTGACATTGCTACTATAATCAGAACTTATTCTAATTAACCATATTTAAGCACAAACTAGACTATATTGTCAACACTATCGCAATTGTTCAGCACCTTGGCAACACTAGGCTTTAAAATGATAAGCGACTATTAGAAAGCTTGACAAACTTTCGTAATCTGCTAATATACCTACATAACAATCAATATTACCGCAGACAGCCAGCCTGGCGCCTCAAAGCGCCTATAAGTCTCGCCGAGGTGTTAAGATGCTATTTTTTAGCATCTCTACTCGTCTGTGGTAACACAGATTTTTTTAATATCAGCCTAATATGCCTAAAAACAAAAATCAAAAACAAGAGATCTTAAGCCATTTGAGCGAGAAGATAAAAAAATCGAAGGCCATGGTCTTTGCCGGCTTTAACGCCTTGGGGGTTAAGGATAATGAATCGCTACGCGCGAAATTAAGGAACGAGAAGAATGAATACTACGTCGCCAAGAAGACTCTGCTAGGCAAGGCCTTGAAAAAGAACGGCCTGGACATCAATGTCAAAGATTTTAACGGCAAAGTCGCGGCCATCTTCTCTTATGAAGACGAAGTTTCTCCCGCCAAAATCGTCGGTAATTTTCGGAAAGATAAAGACAAGGAAAACCGGATCTTTTTCTTAGGCGGAATTTTGGAAGGGAAGCTCCTGTCCCAGGCGCAAGTCGAGTCTCTGGCTAGCCTGCCGAGCAAGACTGAGTTATATGCTAAATTAGTCGGCTCTTTGAACGCGCCGATTTCCGGATTCGTCAATGTCCTGGCTGGCAATCTACGGAGCTTGGTCAATGTCTTGAAAGCGATCGAAGCTAAAAAATAATTAATTAATAATATTTAATTTTAAACGTATGGAAGAGAAAAACGTCGTTGTCCCGGCTAAATTTGAAAAATTGGTCGGCGAAATCGAAAAGATGAGCGTCCTGGACTTAGCGGAACTCGTTAAGATCTTGGAAGAAAAATTCGGCGTGAGCGCCGCCGCTCCGGCCATGATGATGGCTCCGGCTGCCGGGGCTGCCGCCGCGGTCGAAGAAAAGGATCAGTTTGACGTCGAGATCACCGATGCTGGCGCCAACAAGATCAACGTCATCAAAGCGGTCCGGGAATTGACCGAAATGGGCTTAAAAGAAGCCAAAGATTTGGTTGATGCCGCCCCGAAAGTCCTGAAGGAAGGTGTAAAGAAGGCCGAAGCGGAAGCCATGAAGAAAAAATTGGAAGAAGCGGGCGCCAAAGTCGCTTTAAAATAATTTCCGTCATAAAAGAATACGAAAAACACGGCTCTAAAGCCGTGTTTTTTTATAACCAGAAAAATGTCTCTCTTATCAATTTGCTATTGATTCAAGCTGACCTTATAGACTGCTTCACCGGACAGGAAATAGGCGGCTTTGCCTTCCTCGTCCACAGCGACATCCTTGGGCTTGTCCAGAGAGTCGACTACGTATTGGTTAATCAGATGGCCGTCTTGCTTAGCTAAGACCGCCAGGCGCTTAGAAGCAGCCTCAAAGACATAAAGATAATCATCGCCGACGATCAGCTTGTTGGCGCTCGCCATAGCCGGAGAGAGCGCGCCCGCCGCGTAATCGGTCTTCTTGTTAAGATAAAACTTCATCACGCTGCCGTCGACATTCAGGACATAGATCGAGCCGTCGATACCCAGGGCGGCCGCCTGGCTCAAGTCAACCGTTTCTTTCAGCCAATCGCTTTTGGTCGTGAACTTATTGTATTTATGGATCTGATTCTGAGTCTTAGCCAGGACATAAAGATTGCCGCTAAAGACATCGAAATCGCTAACCTGGCTCTGATCTAAGCCGGTGATATTGACCGGGCTGACAGCCTTAGTCTTAATATTGAAACGGACTACCCGATTAGCGTCCTGATAGTAGATGGCGGTTCCGTCAAAGATTGGATTTTTCAGATCAGTCGCGCCATTAACGCTTATCTTAGTCGACGAAGCTTGCCCCGGCGCAAGCTCATAGACCGAAGCGCCGCCCGCGGCATAAATCTTCCCGGCGGCATAAACCAGATTAACGGCGCCCAGGCCGCTCAGGTCATTTACCTGGCTGGCCGGGACTTTGACGATTTTCTGGATCTTGGCGCTCATCACGGCTAGCTTCTCATCCAAGCGCTGATAAGTTTCTTTCTGTTCTTTGGTTTTTTGCGGAAGGGAAGCGATCAAGGCTTGCGCTTCCGCCAGGATCCGGCCAGCGCCGGCCTCATCATTATATAAAAGGTGGGCATCTATATCATTTTCCTTTTCTTCAATCGCGCTCACCAGGCTAGTAAACTCCGCCCGAATGGCTTGGCGGCCATGCTGCCAATTAGTATAAACCAAGCTGCCGATAAAAATAAGCACGACGAGCCCTAAAGCTGAGAAAAGCCAACGATTCCGCGGATTCAGGTCTTTCAGCCAAGCGCGCCAATAGCGAACTAAGCCGGACCAGGCTTCCGGTGAAAAGATATTTAAAGCCTGCTGGGCCAGCCGCTTTCCTGCGGCGCCGAGCCAACCCGGTTTCTTCTTAAAAAATATTTTTTCTTTGATCAAGAAAGAATCGGCCCGCGCCAGATTCAAGCTCTTGATCTGGCCGAGATCAAGCGGCGGCTGGGTCTTATTTTCTTTATTATCCTTTTCCTCCGGACGGAGATATCTCTTGCGCTCAGCTTTAATGGGACGCGTTAATTTTCCGCCCCATTCCTTCAGTTGCCGCCAAATCTTAGAAAAACTGATTAGGCCGGCCGGAGCCAACATCTCTTCAGTCTTCTCTTCGGTATAATTCAACGAGGAGGCGGCCGGACGGGCGCTCAAGCTCTCTGCCAACTCTTCCCGGGTTTCCAAACCGGAAAGACCAGCGGTATTCTTGATGATAATCCCCAGAAAGGGGACATAAGTATTCATCTTAAGCAGGACATTCTTGATCTGTTCGGCCGCCGTAATCGGCGGCAATTTAGTCAGGATACTAATCATCTCTTTGCCGGACAAGTATTCTGGCAAAGCCTCGCTGGCAAAGACAAAATAAGAACCGAAAGGCACTTCGCCGCTGATCACCGAAGAAAAAAGCTTGGTTGCCTTAGCTGTCCCGGCCTCTGCTTCTTCGCCGCTCTCCGGCGCTTCGGCCGCGTTCGCCTCGACATTGATCATCTCATAATTCTCGCCGTGGCGGTAAATCAAAAGCGCCCGATTCCGTCCGAAATTAGCAAAATGTAATTTATTCTCATAGATGACACCGATGGTGATATTGGTCGCCGCCGGATTGATGTGGAGCTTTTCGCCCGTTAAGAAATCCGCCAGATTCTTATTAGTCTTAGCTATCGCCGCCTCAAAGATATTTTCAATCTTTAGACCCTCGATTTTGCCGCGAAACAATATCTTCTCATCATTATAATAATTATCGTCTAGGGAAGATACCAGGAAATCAAAAATCTTCCGGCCTTCGTTTTTCTTGCCGCCGATCTCGGCGAGGACAAAAATCTTACCGGCCAAATTCTCTTTCAAGGAATCCGGCTGGGCGACATAGACATCGCTCAGCCCCGCCGCCTTAGCAGAATTTAAAATGATAGAAGCGATCTTATTATACATAAGCAAAATAGCCATTTCCGGCCGTTTTTTGGTTTGACTGTTTCTTACGAATATTATACTATAAATCCATAAATAAAGGAATATGCTTGAATCTATTTTTGGTTCCGCCACACGCGTCAAAATGCTCAATCTCCTCCTTCTAGCGGCGGACCAAAGGTTCGAGCCAGCCAGGCTCGCGCGCGATCTTGATCTGCCGGCCAATTCAGTCCGCCATGAGCTAGATAACCTGGTTCGTTTCGGATTATTGAGCGAAGAGAAAGTTTTGAAAAAAAGATATTTCAGCGTCAAAGCCGACTTCATCCTCTATCCGGAGATCAAAGCGCTCTTCGCTAAAGCGCAAATCCTCTCCAGCCAAAAATTCATCTTTGGATTACAAAAGATCTCCCAGCCGAAATTCCTGGCTTTGACCGGGATTTTTACTAATTACCCGGAAGCGCAGACCGATCTCTTGGTAGTCGGGAATGTGCGCCGGCCAGCTTTCCTAAAATTGATGAAAGAATTAGAACATGACCTCGGCCGAGAGATAAATTTTACGATCATGACCGAAAAAGAATTCCTCTACCGGGAAGAAATCATGGATATCTTCTTATATAATATCCTGTCCGGGAAAACGCTGGTGCTGATAGATAATCTCCACCCAACAGGCGACCAAGCGCAAAAACGATAAATTATGAAAAAATATCTAATTATTTTTTTTCGGAACGCCTGGAAAACAGCCAAATACGCGATTTTCATCATCGCGGCTATCCTGATCCTGATTTTAATCTCCCTAAGCAGCGCTTATGATGATCTAGGCGCGGCCGCGAAACAGGGCCTGGCTGGAAAAGCTGCCTTGACCGAAGCGTCTCAGGCAACGCAAGCGCAAGACTGGAGCAGCGCCTTGAGCCGGGCGCAGCAAGCCGAATTACATTTCAAGCTCGCCCTAGAAAAACTCAACAATACTCGCGATAATTTAGCCGTCAAAAATCTCGGTCCGATCCGCACCCAGGTAAACGACCTGGAGAATCTGGTCAAGACAGCGGAAATCTTAAGCCGCTCCTTGGTGCGTATCCTGCCGCTGGCAACGGATCTCAATAAGATCACTAGCCAATCCGGCGGCGGTAATTTTGTCGATCTGCCGGAAGCTGACCGGGCTCAATTCTTACGCCTAATCTACGAATCAGAACCGGAATTGAACGGACTAAAAGCTAATCTGGCGCTGGCCGCCCTCAATCTTGATAAGATCCACCGGCTGGGCGTGCTCTGGCCGGTCTATGAAGAAATCAGCGATATTAAAAATGAGCTGCGCCAGATCTCTCTCTTGATGGACCGCTTGTCGCCGCTCGTGAAATTAATGCCTGTTTTAACCGGCTATCAGCAAGAAAGCCGCTTCTTATTGATCTTCCAAAATAATGACGAATTGCGCGCCAGCGGCGGCTTCATCGGCGTTTACGGCCTACTGACCAGCAAAAACGGCCAGATCATTTCTTTAACCAGCGATGATAGTTATCATCTGGACGCGCCCGCCTCCGTTTCCGATAATTGGCGCTTAGAGCCACCGGCCGCCATTAAAAAATATTTAAAAGTAGAAAAATGGTATCTGCGCGACGCAAATTGGTCCCCAGATTGGCCGACTTCGGCCCGACAGATAGAGAAAATCTTCCAAGGAGAGAGCCGGGCGATTGGCCAACCAGCCGAAGCTTTCACCGGCTTAGTTGCCATCACACCGGATTTCGTCTCTGACCTGATCCGGCTCGTCGGCCCGATTACGGTCAAAGGGACGACCTACAATGCCGATAATTTCCAGCCCCTCCTCCAATACAATGTCGAAATCGCCTACAAAGACCAGGATATCGCTTCCTGGGATCGTAAAGAGATAATTAATGAATTGATCGCCGAGCTGAAAAACCGGCTCTTCAGCCTTTCCGCGTCTGGCTGGACCGAGCTTTTTAAGATCTTAGACCGCAATATAGCCAAAAAGAATATCCAGCTTTATTTCCCGGACGCGGTTTGGGAAAATCTGGCGCGCGACCTAGGCGCTAGCGGGGAAGTAACTAAGACCGAAAACGACTATCTGCTGACCGTAGATTCTAACCTAGGCGCGTTCAAGAGCGACGCGGTCGTCAAGAAAAAACTTTATTACGACGTCAGGGAAGAAGCTGATCAACTAACCGCGACTGTCCGCTTAAACTACCGCCATGAAGGGAAATTCGATTGGCGCACTACCCGCTACCGAAGCTATACCCGGATCTACGCGCCGCTCGGCAGCCGCCTCATCGCCCTGCACGGCGTTGACCAAGCGACCGCTGATATCAACGTCACGGATGATCAAAATTTGGGAAAGACGGTCTTCGGCTTCTTCTTCACGGTCGAACCAGGCAGCGCCCGGGAAGTCAGCTTAAGCTACCGGTTGCCGGAAACTATCCGAAAAAAATTATCATCCGGACAATACCAGCTCCTAGTCCAAAGACAGGCCGGGCAGAGGATAACCAGCTTAGACATCTGGATCAAGCCCCTAAAGGGACAAGAACAAAGATGGAGCACAGACTTAGAAAGCGATCAAAATTTCTCACTATAATTGACTAGGATATAAAAATATTGTATACTAAACAATCAGCTAAAACTGATTGTTTTGTTCTTTAAACCTAGATATTCTTCTTTCTTTGACAACAAAAAATATAATAAATATAGAGGTAAAAATGAAAAATCTGATAGTCGTCTTGATCTTGATCTCTGCCCTGAGCTATGGGCAGAAATTAAAACCAGCCGTATACTGGACTGCTCCAGTTATGAGTCCAGAGCAGGTCCCCGCCGTGGCTCGATTCGATCTGCTGATCCTAGATTCCGAGAATCTAACCAATAATAATGAAAAGGATCTTGATTTCGTTGTCGCTAGCGCCGCCCTCTTAGATAAAGATATTTACATCGCCGTCGGACAAAATAATTTACGCTGGTACCCACAATTCGATGCCCGATTGGAGGGCGGGGAAGAAGTTATCATTTCCCGTAAATTCAAAAATGGTGTAATCAAAATTTTTCCTTCCCGGAAAGCAGCGGAAATTATAAAAGAACAACGAGAGAAGACGAGAAAATAAACTACCACCGGCAAAATAGCCGGTGGTATTTATTCTGCCCACTCTGTGGGCGTCATAGCGGAAGTTGGGGAACATTCACCTGATGATGCTCCTGATGCTGGACATAGTTTCTGATTGTCAT
>JBAZJR010000008.1:0-50906 GCA_041651195.1 Patescibacteria group bacterium | reverse complement strand
CTGGCAAGGCCAGAAGGATCTACCGCAAGAAACCACGCTCGGGTTCTAATGAAAACCCGGAAGGAAACCCCGTATGAAAAAAGCTATCCGACTAGGATAGCTTTTTGAGTGCGGGGAGGAGGTCATTCTAAAACACATAATCGATCGATATGAATCCGGTGAATTTATCACAAATTGATTCATAGCGTATTTCGCTTGAGACGATGAAGCCTAGAATATTAAAATCTTTATAATATTCTAGATTAAGCCCGCTTCTGTTCCGGCCTTCTCTTTGGGCCCCGATAGCGACCCGTCCGAGATTACCGATTTTTTTAGCCCCGGTAATTTCCCACCTCTCCACGTCTCCGGTCCTCTTGCCTTCTATTTTTAAGGCATATTCCCCTTTAGTCGATATCGGAGAGAAATGTTTATAGAAAAATGGTGGGACTATTAGATAGCTGGCTATGGATCGGTAACTATCCAGGGAATAAAAATTTTGGTTTATTTTTCCGAAACCGAATTGGCTTTTAAGCCAAAAATTTTTATTTGTCCGGTCGGAACTTAGGAAACTTAAATTTCCGAAATTTTCTAAATTCTTTGTCCCGGCGATAATCCATGTCCGGCTGATTTCATTGCCGGCGGCAATAAAGATATTTTCTGGATGGATGGCCACCCAGTAATACTGATCTTTGGTGAAACTTGCTAGGTCATTATATCCATAATCACTTAATGCACAAGCTTCCACCGTTAATAAATCATGGGTTATTCGCGCTAAGACATAGTCGCGCGACCCTTTGTCCGCTATCAGGCCGTAACCGATGTTAAGCTTATAGCTTAGGTTACCCAATTTTTTTTCAGCGACCAGGTCGATAAAGCTTTCGTCTTCTTGGGTCCAGTCACCTAGCTTGATCAGTCCGATTTGCAGGAACAGATCGTCGCTATTCATAATCGGGACATAGAGCTCCATGGCATCTATTACGCCCTTGAGCTTATAATCATACCTGACATTTATGTCAGGACTGTCAAATTGCAGACGCTGGATCTGCAGGCCAGTTGTCTTTTTATCATACTGAAGATTGGTTTCAGTATGAATTTTTTGTGCCAGGCTTTGGTTGGTTAGGCTGACTAACAGTAAGAGTACGATTGTAATGACTAAATTTTTCACTTCTCCTCCTTGGAGTTTGTTGATTTTTAGAGTTTTAATTTATTTAATATTATTAAAGTTCTGGTTAACAAAAAATTATATCATTTTTTTATATTAATGTCAATATATACAAATATATCTAACATTAGACATATATTATATATGGCTTTATCTGGGAATAAAAAAACAGCGTTTAAATGACGCTGTTATAAAGTTTATTCTCCGCCTTCCTTTTACAGTTCACCTTTCAATCTTCCCACCCAGATCGCCGAGATAGTAATCTGCCAGCATTGTGCGGGCTTTCTGGGAATGTGACTCGCCGCCCCCGCCCTTAGTATTGAAAGCTTCGCTCGCTTCTCGGCCGCAGAAGGAAATAATCATCTGGGCGCCACCAGGATGGGAGGCGATAGAAGCAGTGACGTCGTAGACCTTATTATCGATCAGGAGCCAGCAGTCTTTAGCTGAATTATGTCTAGATATTTCCATCGCGTCCAAGACGAGCGTCTGATCAAGTGCCGAGATGAGCGGGTCGACGGTTTGATTAGATAGCGCTTGCGGCGCCCTAGTCTTAGTATTTTGGTATTGGATCAAGCCCGCTGTCAAAATCGCGGTGACGGCCGCCCAAAAGATGAATAAAGATATGGTGACTAATTTTTTCATAAAAATTTAAATTCTTCGGAATAAATATCCGACGCGGCGACGCCTTGGTCGCGTAGCTGAGCTTTAAGGGCAGACATCAAGTTGTCAGGGCCGCAGATGAAAATATCTTTATCCCGCAGGCCGGCACTTTTTTCCTCCACGGCTTGTCCGGTAAGATAGCCGCTGGTTTGGGAGTACCAGGGGATGAGGTGGAGCGCAGAATTTTTTTGGGCGATATTTTCCAGCTCTGGCAAGAAGACCGCTTCTCCGGGCTGGCGCACGCAGTAGTATAAGTCGATCTGATAACGATCGTCGGTCAAGCTTCGAGCCATGCTTAAGAAGGGGGTGATGCCGATGCCGCCGGCGATCCAGATTTGTTTTTTATGCCGGCCGTTTCGATAAGAAAATTTACCGAATGGCCCTTCTAGGGACACCGTGTCGCCTGGTTCGAGATCTTTGACGCGATCGGTAAAATCACCCAATGATTTGATCGCTAGAGAAATCTGAGAAGGGCTAGGGGCGGAAGAAATCGAGAAAGGATGGCTTTCTGATTGGATGTGTCGGCTGAAAAAACGGACGAAAACGAATTGTCCAGATAGGAAATCCAGGGCTCGCCCGATCGGCGCCAGCTCTATTTCGGTGATCCCGGCGCTCAGGCGGTTAAGCCGTTGGATTTTATAAGAAAAATTACGGTGCCAGAAATAGCTTAAGACGGCGCGATAAGCGCCGACGCCTAAACCGAGAAGACCGAGGGCGATCAGATAAGTCTTTAAGAAAGGATCGCGCGAAACATCGCTTGTAATCGACAGGACGTGGAGCAAGCCGAAGATAAAAGCGACCAGCATCAGCTTATGCGTTATTTTCCAATGATGGTATTTGAGCGATCCATAGAAGGTCAGTCCTAAGAAAAGGATCATCATCAGGAGAGAAATTATCCCATAAGTTATCGCCGCGTCATAAAATGGCAATAAGAAACGAGCGGCGGCTAAGGTTGAAATCTGCAGATAAGCAACGGCTAGTAATAGCGGGTGGAAAAGCAATAAGGAAAAACCGATAGCGCCGATCTGGCGATGGTAATTATAGGCGTTGTTCAGGCCAAAGAATAAACGATCAAAGATTTTTAGGCGTCCAGTTAAGACCAGGTTGACTGAGAACAAGGCAAGGCCGACTAGGCCGGCTACTTGCCCTAAGCTGGTCATAGTCGCCGATAGGTTGTAAAAACGGGTATTTAAGGGCGCCAGCCGTAACCACTCTAAGGCGGGCAGCAGGGAGAGGACCAAGATGATAATGCCCCCCGAGTTTTTTTGCCAGAATATTTTCATATATGTAATTAATATATTTTTAGATTATTTATATTATACAATATTTATAGGATTATTGCGTCAGGCTTGCTTTTATCGCTGAGTTTTATTAATATTTATTATTGACAGCCGATAACAATAGGCGTCAATTAATTAACAGAAATGTCCTTTACAACTTCAATATTCGGGAGGTAGACCATGCTATTGATCATGATTATATCCGCTTATCTGCTGGGGTCGATTATTACCGGTTCAATCCTGGCTAAAATAAAAGGGATTGACATCAGGCAATCGGGAAGCGGAAATCCTGGGGCGACCAATGCTTTTAGAGCCATGGGATGGAAAATTGGAGCGTTGACTTTATTGGGCGATGTAACCAAGGGAGTCATGCCGGTTTGGATAGGTTATCTGATCGGGTTTAGGTACTGGGAGCTGGCGGCCATCGGAGCGGCGGTTTTTATCGGCCATCTTTTTCCGGCCTTTTCCCATTTTAAGGGAGGGAAAGGAGTGGCCACCGCAGCTGGCATATTTCTAGTACTTAATCCGGGCGGGCTAGGTATTGCCGCGCTGGCTTTCGTTTTAGTTTATGGTATTAGCAGGTATGTATCGTTAGCCTCGATTTTGGGCGCGGCGGCCGTGTTCTTTGTCCAGATTATCCGATTGGCACCCTGGCATTATCCTAATCTGTCGCTAACCATTTTTTCGTTCGCGGTATTTATTGCGATATTGTATAGCCACCGCAAAAATATTGAGAAGCTATGGAATGGCACAGAAAAGAAAGTCTATTTTAAATGGGGAAGGGCTAAGAATTAAATTAGCCCTTTTTAAATAAAAAAGGTCGGCATAAAGTCGACCTTTTAGTAAAAAATTTAAGATGCATTCCTTTATTTCTTCGGGTAGCTTGAGATCACTAGCCCGCTTGTCAGGAAAGCAGATGTCCCGCCATCGATGAATTTCGACAGCTTCGTGTTATCGAGAATATCGGTAGTTGCCAGTAAAGTGTTTTCGAGCTTTTGGCTGTCGACTTTTCCGGCTTCTATGCTTTTTCTGATATTTTCCCGTGTTTGGTTCAGGAATTCGATTATGTCGAATTTTTTCCCGCGGCGATAAGGGATATTTATAAAATAACTTTTTCCCGCCCGTTTAACTATTTCTAGTAGCGCGTCATAAGCAAACGCGACTACTTGGCCGTCGTGATGTCTGTATATCACCAAATCTTCATTGGTTGGCGATAGGACCTGGTGAGATAAGCAGCAGGTAAATTTCATTGTCGGCTTAACATTCCTCTTAGGATGCGGCTCTCCCGGTTTAAGACGCGGCGGCCTAGTTTGGCTGATGGGGGGTTGGCTGATTCGGGTCATTTCTTCTCCTTATAATGAACGATAGATGTTTTGATGACTATATTTTATACAATTATTATGTTTTGTCAATATTTTGGTAATTTGGCTATTTTTGCTATAATTTAAATATAGATTAGTGGTGATAGCCTTTAATTTATTTTAAAATCGTTTAAATTACTATGAAGCGGAAATCCCTCTTGACCAGTTTTGAATTTTGGCGCCGCTTAATTAATGTCTGGTCGATCGTATTCTTCTTTGTAATTATCTATAACTTTTTCGTTCCGCGAGCCGGAGAGGGAGTCTTGGATGTTATCTCGGTTATCTATATCGGCGCCTTAGCTATCTATGTCAGCAATAAAGAATTCGAGCGCTGGTATCATCAACACGACCGGCAGCATCCAGGAGAAATCTTCGTGATCATCTGGTCGATCTTAGTGATCATCCTGATAGTCGTTGACGTATTCAGCCAGGGGTATTACCGCATCCCCGGTTCGGTGGTTTCTGCCTATATTGCCGTGTTAACTATTTTAGCAATTACCCGCAAATCGAAACAAGCTTATCAAAAACGTTTTCCTAAAAGATAATTTAAATTATATGCCTAAAAAAACACAAGCCAAAGACAACGCGGAGCAATTCAAGGTTTATGGCCACGAAGTTTTAAAGAAGGTTAAAGAGTTGATTAAGGAGGGGAATATCCGCCGGATTATCATCAAGAATGAGAAGGGTAAGGTTATGGTGGAAATCCCGGTAACCTTCGCGGTCGTCGGGGCGGTGTTTGCTCCAGTTCTCGCCGCTATCGGCGCCCTAGCCGCGGTGGTCAATAAGTGCACGATCGAAGTTGAACGGAAATAAAATATGTGCGGGATCATTGGTTACCTAGGTCTTCGGCCGGCTCGACCGATCCTTTTAGACGGTTTGAAAAAATTGGAATACCGGGGCTATGATAGCGCCGGTATTTGTCTTTTAGAAAATCACGACCTTATTGTCTTTAAGAAGGCCGGCCCGGTCGCCAAGCTAGTCCAGTCTTTGGCCGCGACCGAATCATCGGCCTCTTTAGGCATTGCGCATACGCGCTGGGCCACGCACGGGTCGCCTAATGAAAAGAACGCGCACCCGCATCTGGATTGCCGACGGGAGATCGCTGTTGTCCATAACGGGATCATTGAGAATTATCAATCTTTGAAAAAGATCTTATTAGAAGAGGGGCATCATTTCGTTTCTGAGACCGACTCAGAAGTCTTGGCGCATCTGGTGGAGAAGTTTTACAAAGGGAATTTGGAAAAAGCGGTCGCCCAGGTTTTGCCGCTCTTAGCCGGTTCGTACGGCCTCGTCGTCTTAAGCCGGCGTGAAAATAAATTAGTGGCGGCGCGTAAAAGTTCGCCGCTCATCCTCGGCATCGGCCGTCGAGAGATTTTTGTCGCTTCGGATATTCCAGCCATCTTGAGCCAGACCAAGAAAGTGGTTTATTTGAAAGATGACGACTTGGTAGTCATCGACCAGGCAGGTTATAAGATCAGGAGTGCGGCTGGGGAAATAATGAACCGGCAAGTAGAAGAGATCAAGGTTAGCGCCGCGGCTATTGAAAAGAAAGGTTTCAAGCATTTCATGCTGAAGGAAATCTTTAGCCAGCCGGATAGCCTGAGCGACCTTTTGCGGGGGCGCCTGAAGAAGGGTCGCATAAAATTATCCGTGGGCGTTAAAGTTGGTTCTTTTCGGAAAATTATCATTGTCGCTTGCGGAACCAGTTGGCATTCCGCTCTGATCGGCAAGCATTTTTTTGAGGAGATTGCCGGCATACCAGTCGAAGTCGACTATGCCTCTGAGTTCCGTTACCGCGATCCTTTAGTAAGCGCCGCGGATCTCTTGATCGCCATTTCCCAATCAGGAGAAACGGCGGACACTCTTGCCGCTCTTCGAGAAGCGAAACGCAAAGGCGCGCAGACTATCGGTATTGTGAACGTCGTCGGTTCGACTATGACGCGCGAAGTCGATTCGGGCATCTACCTTCACGCCGGTCCGGAAATCGGCGTCGCCAGCACCAAAGCCTTCAGTTCCCAAGTCGCCGCCTTATTGCTTCTAGCTCTATATTTTAAGCAGGAGTCTGGCGGACGTCTTCCCGCCCGGATAATAAAGGACTTACAGGGACTGCCGGCGCTTATCCAAAAAACTCTGCTCGTCGATGCGGCCGTGAAAAGATTGGCGACCCAGTTCAAGTCCAAGAATAATTTTCTGTATTTGGGCCGCGGCCTGAATTTTCCGGTGGCGCTGGAAGGGGCCTTGAAATTGAAAGAAATCTCCTATATCCACGCCGAAGGTTATCCGGCCGCCGAAATCAAGCATGGGCCGATTGCTCTCGTCGATGCCAGCATGCCTGTGGTTTTTTTAGCTACGAAGAACGACCTTTCGGATAAGATTATCAGCAACATGCAAGAAATCAAGGCGCGCGGCGGTGAAATTATTGCCGTTGTCGACCGTGATTATGGGGAGATCAAGCGCCTAGCTTCTTATTTGATTAAAGTTCCGACAGCTAACAAATTCTTATCGCCGGTTATCAATACCATCCCTTTACAGCTCCTAGCTTACCACATTGCTGACGATAAGAAATTAGATGTCGATAAGCCGAGGAATCTGGCTAAATCTGTGACAGTGGAATAAGTCTCTGAGTTTAGAAAAATAAAAAAAGGCTCCGTGAGGAGCCTTTTTGTCAGATGCAATTTGGCCTGATCAATCCAGGCTTTCTACGTTGACCCCGAAATTCCAATCAATTTCCGGAAATTGATGTAGTAACTGTTTGATATATTTTTTTAATTCTTCATATCTTGCCGGCGTTTTAGCTTCAAATTTGACCGTCAGATAAGGGCCATTCTGAGAGTAGCGGATTACCAACATAGCATCCGGCATCTCTAGGCGGACGCCATCGCCAGCCCGTTCGTCGCTGATGACCTCGGCCTCCGGAAAATCCTTTTTTAGCATCGCCGCCGCCTTTTCGATAATCGCGATTTTAAGGTCATCGGCCGCGCCGACCTTGATTTCCGGGCTGGAAATATAACGAGGCAAGGCCGCGACCAGTTCCGCCAATGATTTTTCATTGCGGCCGAGGTAACTGAGCAGGCGCAAAGTAGAATAACAGCCGTCATCGTGGTTATAAAAATCTTTGGAAAAGAAAAAATGCCCGGATAGCTCGCCGATGAAGGCGGCGCCAATTTCCTGATTTTTCTTCTTTAAGAAAGAATGCCCCGTCCGCCACATGAAGGGCCGGCCGCCTTGCGCCATGATCGTTTCCACGACAACTCGGGAACACAGGGTATTGAACATGATGATTTCGCCGGGATGTTGTTCTAAGACATCAGAGGCGAATAGAGCTACCAGGATATCGTTCCAAATTATGCCGCCGCCGTTATCAACGATGCCGATACGATCTCCGTCGGCGTCGTAAGAAAATCCAATATCAGCCTTTGTCTCGATGACGGCGGCGCGTAAACGGTTGGCGACGCTGAGTTCAGTCG
Organism: Patescibacteria group bacterium; assembly: GCA_041651195.1. Lineage (GTDB taxonomy): Bacteria > Patescibacteriota > Patescibacteriia > Patescibacteriales > UBA12465 > UBA12465. The sequence continues at coordinate 42,997 of JBAZJR010000008.1, read as the reverse complement.
GGTCAGGGGTGCCTAGCGGGAAGCGCGGATCGATCTGGCAATTTTTTTCTACGACCGTGCAGCCGATTTGTCGTAATAAGTCGGGAACGACGACGCCGGCCGTCGTGCAACTGGCATCGACCACCACCTTGAATTTTCTAGGGAAAGAGAGGCGCTGTAATAAATCAGCGAAGTAAGCGGGCCGGACATCTCGGGCCGTTAAGCTTCCGGATTGCTCGCCTTTTTCATAATCATCATTTTCGATTATCCGTCTTAATTCTTGCATACCGTCGCTGACTAGGGTTTCAGAGAAGCCATTCGCAAATTTAAAGCCATTATACTCGGCCGGGTTGTGCGAGGCAGTGACGAAGACGCCGCCGAGGCAATCTAGATGATATTGCGCCCAATAAAAGGTGCCGACCATATTCAAGCCGATATCGATTACATCAATTCCGGCCCAGATCAGACCGCGGGCGATGGCGGCGTTATATGACGCGCTTGTTGCCCGGCAGTCATAGCCGATAACAGCACGCTTGATGTCTTTTCTTTTCAGATAAGTGCCATAAGCCTTGCCGATATATTCTACGATTTCCGGATTCAGGTCTTGTCCGACCAGGCCGCGCAAGTCATAGCCGCGGAATATGTGAGGGTTGATGTACATAGAAGGGTCGTTAGATATTTAGCGATTAGCGATTTGAGAACTTTCCTAATTGTTCGGTCGTGTAGTACCAGATGCCGCCCAAGCCCAGCCAGGCCGCGATCAAGCCGATCAGCCAGCCGACGTAAGGGATCGAGAAAATTAGCCAGGAGACGACCACCCCGATCACGAGAGCCCAGAGTAATGATGGTTTGGCTTTGGTAGCAGTTTTAGCCAGAATCCATTTCCCGGCGTAGATTGCGGCATAGATCTTGGCGACATAAGTCATCGTAATCCACCAGGCGCTGATCATGAGGGCAAGCGGGATTCCGATCAGAGTAAAGATCAGGACGAGAGCGATCGGCGGCAAGATAAACATGATAATCAGGCCGGGGAGGATAGCCTTGGCCGGCGCGGCGTCTATATAATCCAAGATTTTCGTCGTTATATTTTTAGTGATGAAAATCAAGACTAGGCCGACAGCTAGAGCTGAAAAGATGGCAAAAAGCTTGCGCCAGAGCCATAATAATAATCCATTTGTTTCCTTAGTTTCTTTGTCCTGTCTTTGTATCTGGCCGGCGATTGAAGCCTTATCTGAAATACTAGCTGGATTTTTTGCAGTATAAACGATATCGCCATTGATGACCGCTTCAGAAGTGATTGTCAACTCTTGGCCATTGCCGCCATTCGATAATTTTAAATTTATGTTCTGGCCGATTTTACCGGTAATCAAGGCTTGGCCGGCTTGGCCGCTCAAATTGCCGTCGATCGAGCCGCGCGCCTCGGAGCTAGCGCCAGCCAGGTAAACATCCCAGCCGACATGAGAGTCCGGACCGAGTATGACTTTGGCGCCGAAAGCATTGACATTGCGGGCGACGACCCCATTGATAGTCAAAAGGTTGCCAGCAATACGGACATTGCCGCCTACGCCGCCATTGACCGTGATGTTTTGTCCAGCCGCGATTATATCTCCTTCTACTCGGCCGTTGACCATAATCGTCTGAGCAGCGACGATCAGATCCCCGCCAATCGCGCCGTCGATAGTAACAGTTTCACCGGCGACATATAAATTGCCGCTGACGATCTCCTCCTTGGCGATATAGACTGAATTGCCGGCCTTAGCGTCCGCCGCCCACGCTCCGGCCAGAGGGAGGGAAATCAGGGTGAGCAAGGCGAGACTGAGAAAAATCTTGTTTTTCATAATGTTGTTTAATTAGAAAAAATGTTATATTGTTAGTTGATTACGATGATGCGATATTTTAATTATAGCCCAAAAATATGCGAGAGGCAATAAAAGAATTATTGGAAAATTATGCTAGCCATATTAAAAATCGGTACGATTTAGAAGCGGTCAAGCGGACGGTTTGTAAGAAATACCGATTGGCGGCGATTTTGAACTCTGATATTTTGAAAGAATATCGCCTTTTATTGCCGACCGGATTTCTGCGTTTGGTGCCCTTAGAAAAAATTATGCGCAAGAGGACGGTGCGGACCTTATCCGGGATCGCTCCGGTCGCGGTTTTGACTAAGCCGTATCCTTGTCCGGGAGCCTGCGCCTATTGTCCACACGAGAAAGATGTCCCGACGAGTTATTTGTCTAATGAGCCGGCGGTCATGCGGGCGATCGGCTGCGGCTATGATCCTTATAAGCAGGTAGCCCTACGCCTGCAAGCCCTGGAAAATAACGGGCACGAACCGACTAAGATTGAAATCATCGTTATCGGCGGCACCTGGAGTTATTTGCCTGTCCGCTATAAATATTGGTATATCCTTAATTGTTTCCGTGCCGCCAATGATAACTATTATGGGGAGACGCGGCGCTCGCCCTATAAGCAGACGATGCAGTTAACCGCTCTACAGACAGCGTTGCAACGGGAACAAAAAAAGAATGAAGCGGCTCGTTATCGGATTATCGGCCTGACGCTAGAGACCCGCCCAGACTATATTGACGAAGCTGAGTTGCGGGAAATGCGCGATCTTGGTTGTACGCGGGTAGAAATCGGCGTCCAAGTAGTCGATGATGTTATTTTGAAGCTAAATAAGCGCGGCCACGGCGTGGCCGCGATTGCCAGCGCCACGGAAAAGCTCCGACAATACGGGTTCAAGATCACTTATCATCTGATGCCAGCTTTGCCGGGAGCGACGCCTGCTAAAGATTTATCCCTGTTTAAGAAATTATTCTCGGATGAACGTTTCCAGCCCGATCAGATAAAATTTTATCCGACCGTCGTGACAAGAGGGAGCTTATTATATCGCTGGTACCGGCAAGGGAAATATAAGCCATATTCAGATAAAGCCTTGCAGAGTTTGATCGTCAAATGCAAAGCAGCCGTTCCGCCTTACGTCCGCATCATCCGGCTGATCCGTGACATACCAGGCGAGTCCATCGTTGCTGGCAATCGGATCACGAATTTGCGCCAGATCATGAAAGACCGAGGGGTTAAATGCCGCTGCATCCGTTGTCGGGAGGTAAAGGATGCCGTGATCGAGCCTTATCAGATCAATATCATCAAATATCCGGCCGCTGGCGGGCGGGAATATTTTATCAGTGTCGATAGCCGGGACGGGAAGGTTTTATACGGATTTTGCCGTTTGCGTTTAGACGCGGGCAGTCCGATCGCGCCGGCCTTGATCCGGGAATTACATATCTATGGCGAGTTGGTGCCAGTTGGCGGCCAGCGGCAGACACAGCACAGCGGCCTGGGCAAGGAGCTTTTAGTAACAGCTGAAAAGATCGCCCGTCAGGAGTCAGCTGGCCGGCTAGCGGTTATTTCTGGCATCGGCGCGAGAGCGTATTATCGTAAGCTAGGTTATCGTTTGCAGGCCACCTATATGGTTAAGGGCTTATGATCGCCGCTTGGCTTTTCAGGGCTGGTAGGCTATAATAAGATCACTATGTTAATCACCAAGACTACGAAAACTTGGTCCGGATTTTCTCCGGCGGCAGATTCTCTTTAGACCAAAGGGCCGGATTTTATCTTGATCAGACGCCCTTTGGGGCGTTTTTATTTATTTAATTTTCTTCTATGTCTGCCGATAAAATAAATTTTAAGGTCGTCATCGCTCTGGCGCTTTACTTAGTTTCGCTCTTCGCGGCCAATACGCTCGGCTTAAAGATCATGCCGTTTATCTTCGGAACGCATTTATCGGTCGCGGTTTTCTTTTTTCCCTTCGTTTTCCTAACCACCGATGTCATCGGCCAAGTCTATGGCAAGAGAATGGCAAAAAATTTTGTTTTAGCTGGATTCGCGAGTGTTCTTTTATTTTTAGTATATTCTCTAGTTGCCCTAGCTTTGCCTTGGTCAGCGGACGGTCTGCGTTTTCGAGCTAGTTATGATGCTATTTTCGGTGTTTCTCTCCGGATGTCTCTCGCCTCTCTCTTGGCCTACGTTATCGCTGAATATCAGGACGTCATCGCCTTCTTCTTTTTTAAGAAAAAATTCAGCGGCCGGGGTTTCTGGCTGCAATCCAATCTCTCTAATCTTTGGTCGCAGCTCTTAGATACACTGATCTTCATGTTCGTCGCTTTCGGCGGTATCTATTCGGTCAAAACGATCTTGCTCATCAGCGCGCCGTGGTGGCTATACAAAGTCTTGATGGGCTTATTGTATACCCCCTTATCTTACTTAGGCATCTATTTATTAAGATCTAAAACCCTCAACGATTATGAGAATCAAAGCGCTTAAGACAGCGATTTTCCGTCCCCGGGAAAAACTTTTGCCGTTTATCGATCGCCATATCGGCAAATTGGCCGAGGGCGACATCCTAGTCATCACTTCCAAGATCGTCGCTTTGGCGGAAGGGCGCTTCCAACCGCTGACAACCAAGGATGAGAAGGAAAGATTGATCCGCTCGGAAAGCGAATTTGCTCTGCCGACCAAATTGGCCTATCTGACCATCAAGGATGGCATCGTTATGGCGAGCGCCGGCGTCGACGAGAGCAATGGTAACGGCAATATCATCATGTTGCCGCGCGACAGTTTTAAAGTTGCGCGTACGATCCGTCGATATTTTCAGGGACGCTTCAAGCTAAAAAAGTTAGGCGTCATCATCACCGATAGCCGGACCGCGCCCCTCCGCGCCGGCATTACCGGGGTGGCCTTAGGTTATGCCGGCTTTAAAGGCATTAAAGATTATCGTCGGACTCTGGATATTTTTGGGCGGCCCTTCCATTTTTCTCGCGTTGATATGGCTGATAGCCTGGCCGCTGCGGCCGTCCTGTGTATGGGCGAAGGAAGAGAAAGGCGGCCGCTGGCGATCATCAGCGGCGCGCCGGTGGAATACGTGGAACGCGTCTCGCGGGATGAATTGCGGATAGACATCAAGGAAGATATGTATGGCCCGCTGTTCCACCAATTCCAGTGACTATCTAAGAAATTTTAGCAACCGCCGGTCTTTGACAAAAGGACCTCGCTCGCTTAAGATTTAAACATATGAAATACGACCATTTACAGCAACAAGATCAGGCCGCTTGGGATATCATCGCCAAGGAGGAAAAGCGGCAAAACGAAGAGATCGAGCTCATCGCTTCGGAAAATTACGTCAGCCCGGCTGTCTTAGAAGCGATGGCCACGGTCTTGACCAATAAATACAGCGAAGGCTACTCCGGCAAGCGTTATTACGGCGGTAATTATAATATCGACGACATAGAGGATTTGGCGATCAGCCGGGCTAAGCAGCTATTTGGTGCCGCCCACGTGAATGTCCAGCCTTTATCCGGTTCGCCGGCCAACGCCGCCGTTTATATGGCTTTTTTGAATCCGGGCGACAAGGTCTTGGGCTTGAAATTAGATCATGGCGGCCACCTGTCACACGGGCATAGCGTAAATTTTTCCGGCCGCCTGTATAACTTCGTCCAATACGGCGTCGCGGCCGCGACGGAAACTATCGATATGGACGAAGTGCGGGCGATCGCGCTCCGAGAAAAACCGAAAATGATCGTGGCTGGTTTTAGCGCCTATTCCCGAGAAATCGATTGGCAGAAATTCCAAGATATCGCCGCTGAGATCGGCGCCTATACTTTCGCCGACATTGCTCATATTGCCGGGCTGGTAGCCGCTAAGCAGTTGAATAACCCTACTCCGATCTTTGATGTTGTTTCTACGACCACGCACAAGACTCTGCGCGGACCGCGCGGCGCCATGATCATGTGCCAGGAAAAATTCGCCAAACAGGTCGACCGGGCGGTGTTCCCAGGCATGCAGGGCGGGCCGCATGATCATATTACCGCGGCGAAGGCCGTCGCTTTTGGCGAAGCGCTCCGTCCGGAGTTTACGGATTATGCCCGGCAGATCATCAAGAACGCCCAGGCTATGGCCGCCGAATTCCTTGCGCGCGGCTATCGGATCATTTCCGGCGGCACGGACAATCATTTGATGGTTGTTGATTTGAACAGCCGGGGAATGGCTGGCAAGGAAGCGGAGAAGATCTTAGAAAAGATCGGCGTTTCTATCTCTCGTTCGACTATCCCGAACGACCCTAATCCGCCGATGAATCCTTCAGGCATCCGTCTAGGCACGCCAGCCGTGACGACACGCGGAATGAAAGAAGAAGAGATGCGATCGATCGTTTCTTGCATCGATGAGGCTTTGCAGAATCAAGCTGATGAAATTAAGCTCAGGATTTTGCGAGAAAAAATCCTGGCGCTGTGCGCGGCGTTTCCAATCCCGACTAAATAATATCTATCTTATGGTCAAGAATATAGACGGACGGGCAATCGCCGAACGAGTCAAGGACGCGATCGCCAGTGAGATACATCGATTAAACGGACCCAGGCCGAATTTAGCGATTATTTTAGTCGGCGAGCGGCCAGATTCCAAGCTTTACGTCTCTTTAAAGGAGAAAGAAGGCAGGAAAGTCGGCATTGATACGCATTTATACGAATTGGGCGCCGATACGTCGGCAGAAGAGATATTGGAGGTGATCAGATTTTTGAATCAAGATGAGATGATCGACGGCATCTTGGTCCAGCTGCCGTTGCCGGAAAAGCTGCCGACCGATGAGATTATCGCCGCCATCGATCCGGATAAAGACGCTGACGGTTTCCATCCAGAACGCCGCGATTATCTGATGTCTCCGGTTTTAGCCTCGCTTTTGGCCTGTCTGGAGGAGATTAATTTTTTACCGGCCGGCCAGACCGCTTGCGTCTTATACAACGCCGAGGTCTTCGGCGCAAGCATTAAAGAAGCTTTAGAGGCGCAGGGGATGAAAGTAAATTTAAAAGATCATCCGGAACAGGCGGATTTATTAGTTACGGCTTTAGGCGTTCCGCATAAGATCAAGAAAGAGATGGTAAAAGACGGCGCCGTGATCATCGATATCGGGATCACCCAAGTCGGAGATCAGGTCTGGGGCGATGTGGATTATGAGGATGTTAAGGATAAGGCATCTTTTATTACGCCGGTTCCTGGCGGCATCGGGCCGATGACCATTGCTTTTTTATTTAAGAATGTGCTGGAGATATTCAAGCGGCGCCATAAATAAAAAAGTCGATTCTTAGATTGAACCGACTTTCAGAAATTAATCACTGGTTTTAACTTTTTCTTGGCGGACCAGGAATATTCCGAATCCTCCCCAGAAGCTCCCCATGATATAATAGACCATAATGCTTAATGGTTCGGCCACTCCCGGAGCATTGGAAAGGCTGCGGAGGGTTTCATAGGCGGCTCCGCCGAGCATTAGAGCTGCGACAAGAAGCGAGGTGAATATTATTTCCTTCATTTTTTCTTCCTCATGATTTTAATTTTTTTTATTTTTCAAAGCAGTCCGCTGTTAGGTCGCGGCTTATTTCGCGGAAGTGTAGATATATCTTCGGTAAGAAGATAAATGCGCCCCAGCAGATCAGTAGAATGAAGAAAAATATTATTTGGGAAAATATTTCCGCTTTGGCTAAGTAAAGCGCAACCTGCGAGCCGGTCGCGGCCATTGCTATCCCCAAGATGAACCAGAAAATATTTGGCCCGGCTTTTTTCACTTTCATGATCTTATTCCACCAGGCTTTTTTTGAAAGTACGGCCATAGTTGCTCCAATTTGTTTGCCGTTACTTTATCACTATTTTTATTTTTTGTCAATATTTATTAAATAATAATGATTAGAAAGAAGCGACAGCTCCAAGAATTACTGAAGATCCATTTCGGTTATGGCTCTTTTTTGCCTGGTCAAGAAGAGGCCATCGATAACATCTTGGCCGGACGCCACACGGTCGTTGTCCTGCCGACCGGAGGAGGAAAGTCCTTGATCTATCAATTGCCTGCTCTAGTTTTGGACGGAGCGACCTTAGTTATTTCGCCGCTTATCGCCCTGATGAAGGATCAGGTCGATTCGTTGGAGCGGGTCGGCATACCGGCCACTTTCATCAACTCTGCCATTTCGCCGACGGAAGCCGCAGAGCGCCTGGCTAAAGTCAAAAACGGCGTCTATAAGATAATCTATATCGCGCCGGAAAGATTTTATAATCAGAATTTCTTACTGGAACTGAAACAGATCAAAGTATCTTTGTTCGCGATTGATGAAGCGCATTGCATCAGCCAATGGGGGCATGATTTTCGGCCGAGCTATTTACGCTTGAAAGAGGCAATTCGTTTCGTCGATAATCCCCCAGTGGTTGCTTTAACCGCGACCGCGACGCCGGAAGTCCGTGACGATATATCCAAACAGCTGGGACTAAAGGAGGCAGAGACGGTGATTACTGGTTTTGCCCGTCCCAATCTGCAGTTTGCGGTTGTGCCGACCACGAATGGCCAGAAAGTGGAGAGCATCGTGAACCTTTTAACGACTAATCCAGAAATGGGGTCTGGCATCATCTATGTCGGGACGCGAGCCAAAGCTGATGAGATACTAGAGGCCCTGACCGATAACGATATCAAGGCCGTCAGTTATCACGCCGGCATGGATACGGATAGCCGCAACTGGGTACAGGAACAATTCATGCGCGGCCGTGCGCAAGTTGTTGTCGCTACGAACGCTTTCGGGCTAGGTATTAATAAGAAAGATATCCGTTTTGTCATCCATCACGATCTGCCGGGAACGATCGAGGCTTACTATCAGGAGGCGGGTCGAGCCGGGCGCGACGGCCAGCCAAGTTTTTGTATTCTGTTCTATCATCAGCAGGATCGCTATCTCCGGGAATTCTTCATCAAAGGAGACAATCCTGATCCGGAGCTTATCTTAGAGATATATGATTACTTGGTGCGCCGAGCGGGGCTGGAAATCGATCCAGGGGCCTCTCTTCTGGTCACTTACGCTGAAATCGCTCAGAATTTGTCTGATTCAGTCCCGGAAATGGCTATCGGGACAGCCCTAAAGATCCTGGAGAAAGAAGCTTATATCACCCGTCCGAATGAAAAAAATTCTAATTCTTTCTTAAAACTAAAGAAGAGCTGGAGCGAGATCGCGGCCTTGGTTGGCAAGAGAGCGAAGAGCCAATTGGAAATTGTCGGCAAGCTCGAAGAAAAATATCCTCGGGAACTAGCCGCGGGCTGGGATTTTAATCCCGAGGAAGTAGCCATCGTCCTGCGAGTCAAGAAAGACTCGCTCCTCCGAGCTATCAAGAAATTAGCGGAGAAAGACTTGGTGGAATATCGGCCGCCTTTCCGTGGCACGGAGATCAAGTTATTGAAGATCGTAGAGTCGGCTGACCTGAACCTGGATTTTAGGGCGCTGAAAGCTAAATCCGCCCGCGCTTACGAGAAGCTAGATGAAATGGAAAATTATGTTTATGACTTGAATTGCCGCCAGGCGTATATTTTGAGATATTTTGGTGATTCTTCCGCCCGACCATGCGGCAAATGTGATAACTGCCTCCGTCAGCAGCGGAACCATGATAAGGGGAGAGAAGATTATCGGGCGAAGGAATATCTTAGTTGAGGCGATTTTTGTTATTATTGACATATTTGAACTTAGATGTTATTATAATCTATAAAAGTTTTTTGAAAATTTATAAATAATAAATTAACCATTAAATTAGGAGTAAGCGATGTTTATAGAAGATAAGCAGCAAACTCAGGGTAGCGGAAAAGGCGTTTTGAATTGGGCTCCTGGTTGGCATATTACTGTTGCTTCTTGCGATTTGGCGAATTTGGTCGGCCAAAAGATAAAAGCCCTTGAATTCGTGAAAGATTTCCAGCCTAGAGATGGAGCGGAAGTTACCTTTAAGGCGGTGCCAGGCACTTATAAACAGAGCTTCCATTTCCGTAGCGAAGCGGTAAAAACCTATGCGGCCCATCAAGTAGTCGCGGAAAACCTCACCCCCCTGATCGTCATGAGAGATAATTTAGTGATTCAAAAGAAAGAGCTGGAGGAAAAAATATCAGAGCTCGACTCCCGCATCAAAAATTGGTATCCAAGAGTATAAATTTAGGCTTCACCCCTGTCATCATCAGGGGTTTTTTATTTATTGTATATCCTCGGCGCCTCCGATATAATGAGACTATATCGTTTACCGGGGAAACCCCGGCTTGGCGGGCAATGCAAATTACATGAAATCAGAAATCGCTATTAAAATTTTAGATTTAGTCCGCCGCAACTATGAAGAAATCGCCGTTGATTTCGATCTAACGCGGCAGAAAGAAATCTGGCCGGAATTGAAAAATTTAGCGGCTAGCGTTCGCGATGGAGACAGGGTTTTGGACGCCGGTTGCGGCAATGGCCGCCTCCTAAACGCGCTCAGCGGGAAGAAGATAGACTATCTGGGCGTTGATAACAATGTCGAGCTACTCGAGTTAGCGGCCAAGAATCATCCCGGCTTCCATTTTGTCCGCAGTGACTTATTGTCTTTGGCGGAAATCCCGGCGGATAATTTTACGCATATATTTTGTCTGGCGGTCTTGCAGCATATTCCGAGCCGGGAGTTGCGACTCCGCGTTTTACGAGGACTGAAGAGCAAATTGGCCGCTAATGGCCAGATCGTTCTGAGCGTTTGGAATCTTTGGTCGGCAGTCAAGGGTCGGGAGAAATATCATCGTTTAATAATTAAGACAGGATTAGCGAGTTTATTCGGGTTGAATCCGTATGGTCGCTTGGATTTTGGCGACCTGATCTTTCCCTGGAAAAATTCGCGCGGCGCAGCGGTTAGCCTGCGCTATTATCACGCCTTTACTTCAGGAGAGCTGCGGCGGCTAGCTCGCGCGGTTGGGCTGAGAATTGTCTGGGAGAAAAGGGAAGACTTCAATTATTGGCTGATATTAAAATAATTAACTGTAAAAATAGGGATGGCGCCCCCTATTTTTTTATTTCTCTTGACACCCCGTAGGGGTGTGTTATAATGAGAACATGAAAACCATCGATCAGCGTCTCAATAACATCATCGGCCAATTGGCCGGAGCCAAGAAGATGCTCGCGGATAAAGAGCGAGATTGTTTCGCTCTGCTCATCCAACTTAAGGCCGCCCGCTCGGCGATGTCGTCTTTGATGGAAAAGATCGTTGGTGAAGAATTTGACCGTTGTTTAGTCGGGCCGCATCGGGCCAGTCGGGGAAAGATGGAAAAAATATTTAAAGAAGCGATCAGTAAATGATTTTTAAATAATAAAAATAATTAAAAAATTTATGTCTCAAGCGATAGAATTAAAAAAAGAAAATTTCGCGGCGGAAGTCTTAGAGAGTCCGCAGCCGGTCTTAGTGGATTTTTGGGCGCCCTGGTGCGGTCCTTGCCGGATGATGGCGCCGATCTTAGATGAGCTCGCTGTCGAATTAGCCGGCCAGATCAAGATTGCCAAGCTGAACACGGAAGACGGCGCTAATCAGGAATTGGCCATGGAGTATCAGATCCAGAGCATACCGAATATGAAGCTTTTTAAGGGCGGCAAGGTCGTCGCCGAATTCATTGGTTTGCGCGACAAGGGGACCCTGAAGGGAGAACTAGCGGCCTGGGCTTAACCCATTAATATTATGAGCATCTTCAATGACAATCTGGAGCGTTTGAAGGAAATCCAACAACTGGCAGATATCAGCGAACAAGAAATGTCTATCTTGACGCAGCCGGCCAAGGTTAACTTCGCCGAATTAGCAGTCAATGGTAAAAAATATCCGGCCTGGCGCATCCTTTATAGCCGCGCCCTCGGTCCGGGCAAAGGAGGCATCCGCTTTCACCCCGATGTCAGCGAAGATGAAGTGCAGTCTTTGGCCTTCTGGATGGCCTTGAAAAATTCCTTAGCCGATATCCCTTATGGCGGCGCCAAAGGCGGCGTCAAGTTTGATCCGAAATTGAGCGACCAAACGGAGTTGGAGGCGATCAGCCGAGCCTATATCGCCGAGTTCCATCCGGTTCTTGGACAGGACAAGGATGTGCCCGCCCCAGATGTTTATACGAATAGCCAGATTATGGCCTGGATGCTTGATGAGTATGAGCGTCAGGTCGGTCATCACGAGCCAGGGATGATTACTGGCAAACCAGCGGAACTCGGGGGCATCGCTATGCGCGGTGACGCCACAGCTCAGGGCGGCTATTTGGTCGTTAAAGAGATGATCGCGAAATTCTTGCCGGAAAAACAGGCGCTCAAGATCGTGATCCAGGGATTCGGTAACGCCGGCTTGTTCATGACGGAAAAATTAGCCAACGACGGTTATAAGATTATTGCTGTTTCTGATAGTCGCGGCGGAATTTATAATGAAGATGGATTAGATATTCCCGGCTTGGCCGCTTGGAAGAACGGCGGTAAAGCGGTCGGCGAATTTGCCGGCGGCCAGCCGGTCAGCAACGCGGAACTATTGGAACTTCCGGCCGACATCTTGATTTTGGCTGCCCTAGAGAACCAGATTACTAAAGATAACGCTGATCGGATCAAAGCGAGCCATATCGTAGAATTAGCCAACGGCCCGATTACTCATGAGGCCGATCAGATCTTAGCCCAAAGAAATAAATTGATCGTGCCTGACATTTTAGCCAACTCAGGCGGAGTGATTGTCAGCTATTTTGAATGGGCGCAAAATCGTACCGGGCAGATCCTGGATGAAGGATATCTGCGCGAACTTTTGACGATGAAGATGCGTGCTAATTGGGCGCGCGTCTATGAAAAATATTTAGAAAAAGATCGGGCGATTACTCTGCGCCAAGCGGCCTATATCATCGCGATCAAAAAAATCTTAGCGGCGGAAAAATGGCGCGGCTACGCGGCTTAGGCAGGTTAGAATATTCAATTTTATCGCATTTCGGGCGATAATAAAAAACCACCGGTTGAACCGGCGGTTTTTTATTGGGCAATAAAATATTTATTCGCAAGCCGCGGCTCCCGCGCCAGCCGCTTGGGTTCCGGTGCCGAAACCTGGGGCCGGAGTGGCGCTGGATAAGCTAGCCTCGCATTCCTGTGGCTGGTTATTGAAGGCGCTGCAGATAGTCTTTAACAGGGAAGCGGCGTCGCGTCCGCTGGAAATTTCTTGGCCGTTGATAACCAGGGTCGGAGATCCACCGACGTTATATTTAGCATTATCAGCCTTGTTGACGTCAAAGCCCGGGTAACTGCCCTGGTAACCGATCCGGTCCTTAAAGTTCGAGAAGATTTTGAATTCATTATCAGTCTTGGAGAAGCAGGACGCCAATTTAGACTGGCTGACGCCGGCCGAAGTCAGACAAGAAGCGGAGTCGCCGGCGACCAAGAAACACTCCAAATAGGCGTTAAATTTATCCGGCTGCTCTTTCTGGATACAATATTGGTTAAGATTTTCCGTCAGTTCCTCTTCTCCGTGCATCGCATAATCGACAAACTTCAATTCATAATCGATCTTATTGCCCAGAGCTTTTACGACGGGCAAGATGCCTTTCTCGATCTGTGTGCCGTAGGGGCAATAGCTCATCACGAATAATTCGACTTTCGGCTTATCGCTCTTCTGGCTGACTTCCGCGACAGCGCCGCCCGTCGCACCGGTTTCGGCGCTCGGCGTTGAGTTGCTCATCTTTTCTATATCCAGGGCTTGCGGGAAGAATAATTTTCCATCTTTTGTCAGATAGGATTCTACGACGTCGCTCACGATGTCGATCTGTAATTTATAGAGCCCATATTCGGTCGTGATATCTTTGACCGTCGCTTTGTTTCCACCTTGCATCAAGTAGGCGTTGATAAAGGTCTCTGCCTTAGTTTTGGCTTGGTCTACATCTAAGTTTTTGGCTTTAGGGTTTTGGAAAGTAAAAAGGCCGATAATGATCAGGATGATGACTAAGATGATCGGCAGAGTTACCCGCGTAAAGCGTTCGCGGGAAAAAATACTTTTGATAAATTTTTTCATAACTTTATTAAAAATTATTACATTTTTTAAATAATATTCTTTATTATAGTAAAAATCTTGATAGACGTCAAAGCGGCAGACGGGTATCAGCAGGCAGGGCCTAATGTTGAGGCAGGGCGGCAGCCAATTCTGTCGGCAAGTCCAGAGAAAAATTTTGTTTTTGTCCGGCCAGATCATGGAAGCTGAGGCGATCGGCCACCAGGAAGACGCGACCCAGAGACATCTTTTTATTCTTTTCCTTAGTTTTTTTGGTGTAATATAAGCTGTCGCCGACGAGCGGATAGCCAAGGGCAAAAAAATGGACGCGGATCTGGTGGGTTCGTCCGGTCTTGATCCGGACGCGCAGGAGGCTATAGTTGACGAACCTTTTTAAGACTGTAAATTCGGTCAGGGCGGCACGCGACTTCAGCCAGCTTTCGATATTGCCTTGATCGCGACCGCGCGGATGGCGTCGCAACAAGAGCTCCTCCGTCCCCGCGGGGAGGGCCGCCATCTTATGGCCGGAGCGAGAGCGGGTGATCGGAAAATCGATCGCCCCTTCCTCCGGGATCAATTGTCCGTGGACTAAAGCGATGTATTCTTTATTCACTTCCCGGTCTTTGAATTGATTTTTTAGGCTGGCAAAGCTTGCCTGGCTCTTGGCGATAACCATCAGGCCGCTCACGTCCCGATCTAGACGATGGACCAAGCCGGGGCGGATCGGGTCATCGCCAACCCTTTTTATCTTCGGATAATGAGCGACCAGCCAATCAACCAGGGTCGGCTCGGTCAGGTTCCCGCCGGCATGCACGGCTAGGCCGGCCGGCTTGTTGATCACCAGATAATCGTTAGTTTCAGAGACTACTTCTGGCGTCGGTGTTTTTTCGACGTTTTTGTTTTTAGCGGTTGATTTAGCGGCAGAAGCTGTTTTCATATCCTTAATTTATTTCCTTCATAATTTAGGCCCGTCATAGGTCGGCTCGCCGCTCGTGGTCTTGCGTTTGAAAATCATAATCAAATCCTTCTGTCGGATTCCGCCGCTCAAGAAGAGGGCTATCCCGTAGACCAGGGCTGCTGCCGCCATGATAAACAAAAGGCGGGTAAGAGTATTCTGATAGCTAGGCGAAAAAAAGTAAAGGAAGGCCCCCATGGCCGCGCCGCTGAATAATGATTTCCAGACAATCTTCAAGCTAGGCATAAAGCCGCTATATTTATATACGCAATAGGCGGAAAAAATTGCGATGACCAGTTCGCTGTAGACGGTGACGCTGGCCGCGCCGAAATAAGAGAAACGCGGAATTAGGATCAGATAAGCAAGGAGGGCGCTCAAGCTGGCAAAGGCATAGAAGCGGATCATAGTTTTTTGCCGATCCAGGGCGACGACAGCGTGCGAGAACATCGTGCCTAGGAAGATCGCCGCTACGGCGATTATCAGGACTTGTAAGATCGGTCCGGAGGGAGCGAAATCGCGGCCGGCCGCGAAGATCATAATCGGTTGCGCGATGAATTGCGCGCCGATAATGAGAGGAACCGCCAGGATGGCCATAAAGTCAAAAGATTTCTGTAGGACTTTTTTGAAATACTCAGGGCTATTATCCGACCAGGCCGTGGTCAAGATTGGCAGGATGAGCCCCGCGAACATGAAGGGAATAGTCGTTAAAACATCGATCACTCGGTAGGTCGCGCCGTATAAGCCGACCTCTTCGACGCTACGGAATAGCGAAAGGAAAAGGGTGTCGGCGCGCAGATAAATAAGATTCAAGACGATGGTGATCGCCAGAGGCCAAGATTTATCTATTATCTTTTTCCAGATTTCCCAGTCGAATTCCCAGCGGATAATGACGAATTTACGTGCAAGGAAGTAGTGTCCGGCAAAGCTAGCTAAAGACGAAGCGACAGTGGCGAGCAAGATGCCGTTCAAGCCAGCTTCTAATTTACGCGTCAGCAGGACGCCGGTGATCAGGACAGCGCGACCCAGGGTTTCGGCGATGGCATCCCGGCTCATGCTGAGCCTTTTTTGGAACAGGCCGATCAGGACCTGATTGAGAGCCGGGAAGAGGAAGGAAGCGAATGACAAAACTACGCCCCATTTGACAGTGGGGCTATACGGGAAAAGCCAAATGACTAGCGGTGCCACGACCAGAAAGGCTAGGGCGGAGACCAGGCGCAGGCTGAAGAGATTGTTGAGGATTTTGTTTTCTGCGATTTCGCGCCGGCTGATCATCTGCACGGTGACTAGGGTCAAGCCGAAATCAGCCGTGACCGCGAAAAAGGTCAGGAAAGTGATAACGGTCGTATATTCGCCAAAACCGGTCGGGCCGAGGTAGCGGGTGATGAGCGCGATAGCGAAAAGGCCCAGGATCGTCGAAATCAGCTTGCCGGCGATCTGGATCAGGGTATTGTGGGCCACTTTCTTCACTAAGCTCATTTTCTTGTGTTTTTAGAGGTATTTTTATATAATATAAAGACCGATATAATTATATCATATTTTAATTATCAAGATATGCGCTTCACTAAAAAACACGTTCTGGCCTTTATCTTTTTATTCTGTTTGAGCTTTTTATTTATCTCTCCCGGGTTACCGGCTCTGGCTGATGATAGCTTGGTCAATAGCCAGGTCGGGATGAAGCAGGTCGGCTCCGCTTTCGGCAACGCCACCCCGGCTGATATCCGCTCGACTATCGCCCGGATAATTAATGTCCTGCTAGGCTTCTTAGGGGTGATTTTCCTTGGTTTTACCGTTTACGCCGGGTTCTTATATATGACGGCGGCCGGCAATGAAGAAAAAACTACGGAAGCGCTCCGCATTTTGCGTAACGCGATTATCGGCCTGATAATCCTCTTGATGGCCTGGTCGATTACCCGTTTCACCGTCCTAATCCTCGGCCGCGCGGCGAACAATTCCACCGTAGATTACCGTACCTATACTCCCTACTAGTCCAGCTTCTGATTTGGCGCGGTGCTAGAAATTTTTGACAAAAACTCAGGATATGGTATCATGATAGGTAGAAAGCTAGTTGTTCTTACAATTAGCTTTTTATTTTTAAAGATTATTAATCCGGCTTTACTTTAAGATCGCCGGCCAAAAAATATGTCAGAAATCAGTACTGCTATCAAGCAGTTGTGCGAGGAGAAAAATTTAGATTATAAGTCCGTGATCGCCGCCGTCGAATTAGCGCTCGCCGCCGCTTATCGCAAAGATTACGGCGAACGGAATCAGAATATCCGCGTTAAATTCGATCCGGCGACCGGCAAGTCGCAAATCTTCGACGTCAAGACGGTCGTAGAAAATCTGCCGGAAGAAGAAGAGGCGGAAATGCTGCAAAATCTCTATAGCCCCGCGCCGAAAGAAGCGCCGCGCGAAGAATACCGGCCGGAGCCGCCGGTTAGCGAGGATTTGACTGAAGAGGGTAAGAAAAAATTCAACCCCAAGACTGATATTCAGATCAAAGAAGCCGGGATCTTGAAGCATGACGCCCAAGTCGGGGACGAAATCGTGACGGATTTACCGATCCCGGAAAGTTACGGACGTATGGCCGCCCAGACCGCCAAGCAGGTCATCATCCAGAAATTGCGGGAGATGGAACGCGATATGATCTTCAGCGAATTCAAAGGCAAGGAAAGAGAAGTCGTTTCCGGCATCGTCCAGCGCCGGGAAGGGCGTTTTGTTTTTGTGGATTTAGGCAAGGCGATCGGCATCCTGCCGGCCGAAGAGCAGATCTACAGTGAACGCTATAATCCGAATGATCGCATCAAGGTCTTTATTAAAGAAGTGCGCGAGGGGCACAAGGGTCCGGAAATCGTCTTATCGCGCCGGGCCGAAGAGATCCTGCGCAAAGTCTTTTACCTGGAAATCCCGGAAATCGCTAATGGCTTAGTAGAGATCAAGGCGGTCGCCCGCGAGGCTGGCTCGCGTTCTAAGGTTGCGATCTGGACGGACGCGGACAACGTCGACCCGGTCGGCTCCTGCGTCGGCCAGCGCGGTTCCCGCGTCCAAACCATTATCAGCGAACTCGGCGGCGAAAAGATCGATATCATCGAATACGACGAGGACCCGGCGAAGTTTATTGCCTATGCGCTGGCCCCAGCTAAAGTTCTATCCATCGAATTAGACAACGCGGAGCATAAAGCGATCGTCAAAGTTTCGCCAGATAAATTGTCGTTAGCTATCGGCAAGGCTGGCCAGAACGTCCGCTTGGCAGCGCGGCTTACCGGCTGGAAGATAGACATCATTGAAGCTTCGGAAGAGGGCGAGAAAAAGGTCTTAGGCAGCGATGAAGCAGAAGCGGAGGTAGTGGCCGCGGGATCAGAAGCCGCCAGCGTCGAATCCGCTCCGGCTGTCTACTCGGAAATGGAAGCTGTCCCTGCCGCGGAAGCAGCAGCCGAACCGGTTGCCGAAAAAGAGGCCAAGCCCAAAGTTAAAAAAGCCAAAAAGCCTAAAAAAGAAAAAGAATAAATAAAAAGTCTAAATAAAAAATTATGTACACCAATTTATTCATCCTGGGGAGCGCATTCATCGCTCTCATCTACGGCGTGATCGTCATCGCTTCCATTTTGCGCTTGCCTGATGGCAACGATAAGATGAAAGAGATTGCGGCCGCTATCCAGGCCGGCGCCAAGGCTTTCTTGAATCGCCAGTATCGGTCCGTAGCCCTCGTCGCCGTCATCCTGTTCTTAATCATCGGCTTTATCCCATCCTTGGGCTGGCCGACCGCTATCGCCTTTGTCATTGGCGCCGCATTGTCGGCCTTGACTGGCTATATCGGCATGTATGTGAGCGTCCGGGCTAATGTCCGGACAACGGAAGCGGCGCGCGGCGGCTTAGCCAAAGCTTTGAACGTCGCGGTCAAAGGCGGCAGCGTCACCGGGCTTCTTGTCGTCGGTTTGGCGCTACTAGGCACGGCCGGTTTTTATTTTATTACTAATGATCTGCACGCCCTTATCGGCTTCGCTTTCGGCGGCTCGCTTATCTCCATCTTCGCGCGCTTAGGTGGCGGCATCTATACGAAAGCGGCGGACGTTGGCGCGGACTTAGTCGGCAAAGTTGAAGCCAATATCCCGGAAGATGATCCTCGTAATCCGGCGGTCATCGCCGATAACGTCGGCGATAACGTCGGTGATTGCGCCGGCATGGCGGCCGACCTGTTTGAAACTTATGCCGTGACTTCGATCGCGGCTATGGTCTTAGGTGCCCTGACTTTTGCCGATAACCCGACAATCATCATCTATCCCTTAGTCCTCGGCGCGGTTTCCATCTTGGTTTCCATCATCGGTATCTTCTTCATCCGTTTAGGCAAGAGCCAGAATATCATGTTGGCCCTATATAAAGGTTTGATCGCGGCTGGTGTTTTGGCGGCTATCGCCTTTTATCCAATCACCAAGTACATGATCATCGGCGGACTGAGCTTGAAGATCTACCTCGCCAGCTTAGTCGGTCTGGCCGTTACCGGGCTCCTCGTCGTCATCACTGAATATTATACTTCTACTAAATACAAGCCAGTCAAAGATATCGCGGAAGCCTCTAAGACCGGGCATGGCACGAACGTGATCGCCGGCCTCGCAGTTTCGATGAAGTCCACGGCCGCTCCGGTCATCGTCATCTGCCTGGCGATCCTCGCTGCTTATGCTTTAGCCGGTTTATACGGTATCGCGATCGCGGCGATGTCTATGCTGTCTATGGCCGGCATCATCGTCACGATCGACGCTTACGGTCCGATTACCGATAACGCCGGCGGTATCGCGGAAATGGCCGAGCTCGGCGAAGATGTCAGGAACGTTACTGATCCTTTAGACGCGGTTGGGAATACTACGAAGGCGGTAACCAAAGGCTATGCTATCGGTTCCGCCGCTCTGGCCGCCCTGGTCCTGTTCGCGGATTTTACTTTTAAGATCAAAGACGCTGGCGGGAGCGCGCAATTCTTGATCGATAACCCCTACGTTTTGATCGGCCTATTTATCGGCGGCTTGCTCCCTTACTTATTCGGCGCCATGGCTATGAAAGCGGTCGGTCGTGCGGCCGGATCGGTCGTGGAAGATGTCCGCGCCCAATTTAAAGAAAAGACCGGCATCATGAGCGGCGCGGAAAAGCCGGATTATGGCCGCACCGTCGATATCGTCACGAAAGCGGCGATCAAAGAGATGGTCATCCCGGCTTTGCTCCCGGTCGTCATTCCGATCTTAGTCGGATTCGGTTTTAATCTCTTGGGCCAGGGGCATGGCTTAGAAGCTTTAGCCGGCTTACTTGTCGGCTCGATCGTCACCGGCATCTTCGTCGCGGTTTCTATGACTTCGGGCGGCGGCGCCTGGGATAATGCTAAGAAATATATCGAGGCCGGCAACTTCGGCGGCAAAGGTTCGGACGCCCATAAGGCGGCGGTGACCGGCGACACGGTCGGCGACCCATATAAGGATACGGCTGGCCCGGCCATCAATCCGATGATCAAAGTCTTGAATATCGTGGCGCTCCTCATCGTGGGGTTATTGTTATAAATTATATCCAATAAAAATAAGAAAGAGACAGATATCAGCTGTCCCTTTTTTATTTTTTCGGCTAAAATAGTCCTATGAAATACACTGAGAAAAACGTCTTGGTCAGTATCGCCGGGCTAGGCGCTAAAAATATAATTAGCCGGATCAAGGAAGCGGATCGAAACCGGGTAACTCGTATCGCGCTATTCTTAACTCAGGTTAGTGCGCGCGAACGCCGCCTGATCTATCAAGCGCTTCTAAATTCTCAGATTAAAGAAGTGCCTTTTGTCCATCTGCGCAATGACATGAGCGCTAAAGAAGTTGATTTTTTGGAACAGCATTTTAGACCCCGCTACTATAATATGCATGTCAAAGGGTTCGGCCATCTGTCTAAATGGTCAATGATCAGAAAAAAAATATATTTGGAATTCGGCGGCCGGCCCAGACCGATGCCTGTATTCCGATTAGCCCGGATTGGCGGTCTCTGTGTAGATTTGGCGCATTATAAGATGGGCGAGACCTATAATTCAGAAGCATTTAAATATCAATGGACGCGGCGTCATCAGTCAAGGCTATTCAGATGCAATCACTTGAACGGCTATGACCCCAAGGCTAATAGCTGTATTCATCATCCCCGTCGCTGGACGGACTTCATCTATCTGGAGAAACTACCGAAATTTGTCTTTGGGGAGCTCATCGCCCTGGAAATGGAAAATCCGATAAAAGAGCAGCTCGCTTGGCGGAAAAAGATCCTCCGGCTCTTGTAGGAGAGGTTTAAATAGCCTTGATTTTTCTGTTAAAAATGCTATAATAAAGGCAATTAAGAGAAATCACCAAGCGGGCCGCGAGCCCGCTTTCCTAACTAATAATATATGCAAGTTATTACCAAAGATTTGGAAAAATCCCAACGGGAATTGACCATCGAGCTGAACCCGGAGGAATTCGCGCCCTATATCGCCAAAGGGGCGGAAAAAGTTTCTAAAGAAGTGAAGATTGAAGGTTTCCGTCCCGGCAAAGTGCCGCTAGAAATACTCAAAGCCAAGATCGGTGAGATGACTATACTGGAAGAAGCGGCGCATCTCGCGATAAATAAGACGATCGACGAAGCGATTGAGAAGAATACTATGGATCGCCAGGCCATCGGCCAGCCGCAGGTCAACGTCACCAAATTAGCGCCCAATAACCCCTTGGAATATAAGGTCGTCCTGTCGCTCTTGCCGACGGTCGCCCTGGGGAAATATAAAGATTTAAATCTAAAGGTAGTCGAAGCTATAGTCAGCGATCAGGAAGTGGAGAAATCATTAGCCGAATTGCGCGAGATGCGCGCCCAGGAAAAGATCGTAGATCGGGAGATAGGAGAAGGCGACAAGGTTGTCGCCGATATCAAGCTATTCTTGGACAAGGTGCCGCTCGAAGACGGCCAGCACCAGGATCTGGCGATAATGCTCGGGAAAGATTATTTCGTGCCTGGCTTTGATAAGAAACTTATCGGCGCCAAGAAAGGCGATATCCGGAAATTTGATCTGCCGTACCCTGATGACCATCATCAGAAGAATCTAGCCGGGAAATTAGTAGAATTTGAAGTCAAGATCAAAGACGTCTACGCGCGCGAGCTGCCAGCCTTGAATGACGAATTCGCGGGCTTCTTCCAGCTCAAGGATTTGGCGGAGCTCAAGAAGAATATTAAGGAGAGTTTGTTGGCTGAAAAGAAGCGTCAAGTAGACATACGCAACGAGTCGGAAATGCTCACGAAAATAATCGATGATACGAAATTCAGCGATTTGCCGGAAATCTTGATAGACAGCGAAGTTAAGAATATGATCGCTGAAATCGAAGCGAGCGTCACAAAGCAGGGCGGTAAATTTGAAGATTATCTCCAGCATATCAAGAAAGATCGCGGCAGCTTGATGCTCGAGCTCACTCCGAACGCCATCAAGCGCGTCAAATCCGCGCTCGTCATCCGCGAGCTCGCTTTAGTCGAGAAGATCGCGGTCGAACACGAAGAGATCCATAAGAAGATCGATGAGCTCAAGAAACAGTATGCCAATAACCAGGAAGTCCTGAAGATGATCGGCGAGCACGGCTACCATCATTATCTGGAAAACGCTTTAACTAACGAGAAAGTAATCGCCAAATTAAAAGACTGGAACTATGCCCCCATTGGCGCAGAACAAAAAAGCTAATTTTGATTACGAACTCTTAGAAAAATACGAGGCCGGTTTGGTTTTATATGGCCACGAGGTTAAAGCCGCCCGTGCCGGCCAGCTGAGCCTCAAGGGCAGCTTCATCAGCCTGCGCACGCGTGACGGCCATCCCGAGCTTTTCCTCATCGGCTGCCAGATCAGCCCCTATAAGCAGGCCGGACCGCTTCCGGACTATAATCAGCGCCGGGAACGCAAGCTTTTACTCAGGCGGGAAGAGATCAAACGCCTGGTCGGCAGGCAGCAAACCGAGGGCTTGACACTGATACCTTTGCGAATATATACTAATCATAGTTTTCTGAAATTGGAGTTCGCGGTCGCGCGCGGCAAGAAGAAATACGACAAGCGCGAAACCATCAAAAAACGGGAAGTAGAAAGGACTTTACGGTCTTTGACAAAAAGACGTTAGGGGATGCAAGGAATCGACAGCTGGATTCTGTCTAAATATTCAGGACGTGCTCAGTTATCACGCTAAACTGGCTGAAAAAACACAAATGCCAAAACGGCAAGAGCATTTACTTGGTTAACTCCGAGCTATGCTCCAGTTATGGCCTAATTAATAAGGCTATAACCATCGGAAACGGTGAGTCTTCATAATCGTTAATCCGGTGTCATTAACATGAGGATAGGTACTTTCTGCTCTTTCCGGAAATTATCGAACCAATAGAAAGATCGCTTTAACCGCTTTTCGTCCGGTTTTGATGATTAAAGTTAAAAAACTGAAATCGGCCTAATCTTGTAAATGTATTTAGACAACCCGACTGGACATGGGTTCAACTCCCATCATCTCCACATCAACAAAGCGCCGCGGTGGCGGAACTGGTAGACGCGCTGGACTTAAAATCCAGTTGTAGCGATACAGTGCGGGTTCGATTCCCGCCCGCGGCACCAGTGACAAAAAATATTGCGGGTATCGTATAGTGGCTATTATGCGACCTTGCCAAGGTCGAGAGACGGGTTCGATTCCCGTTACCCGCTCACTAAACAGAGACAGGCAGAGATGCCTGTTTTTGTTTAGTATTAGCAGGAATATTAACATTAACCGGAACCAAATCCGTCATTATATCTGTTGGTCCAGAATTGAAGTTGCCCACTGGTTGCCCAAGATCTATTTGCCTGGCACCACTTGGCTCTAAGACACTCATAGCCGCTCTTAAAGCGGAAGGGCTAAGATGGGAGTAACGCATCGTGGTGGTTATGCTGGAGTGCCCCAGGAGCTCTTTGATCGCTTGTATGGAGACCCCATTTTGGGCCAGATGGGAGGCAAAGGTATGCCGGAGTTTATGCCAGCCAATTTTGCGTAGCTCAGCCTTTCTGCAGGCTTGATAGAGTTTTTTGCAGCTGTAGTGCTGAGTGAAATGAGTCTTATTCCTCATAAAGACAAAGCCGTGACTTTTTACTCGTTTGATTAGCATGTCTGAAACTGAACCGATTAAAGGAATATATCTGATCTTATTACTTTTAGTGCTACCCATTATCCCTCGAACAATGGATCGCCTAATGGTTATCTGTTTTTCTTGGAAATCAATATCATTCCAGTCTAAAGCAATCAGCTCGCCGAAACGCACACCAGTCTTAAGACAAAAGAAAATCATTTCCTTTATTTGCCCTTCCGTTTGAGCCAGTATTTGCTCCGCTTCTTCTTCTGTTAGATAATCAAACTTGTTCGGTGTGACTCTTAGCCTCTTAATTCGTGGAATGTTTTTTATTATATCCAAATCCACGGCTGTTTTCAGGCAAGTGCTTAAAGCTGATAGAAAATGATTAATAGAATCAGGAGATAATTTAGTCTTCATTATTTTCGCCTTGAAGTTTTCTATATCTAGATTGCCGATCTGGTCTAAAGGATATTTACCGAAATAAGGAACAAGATAAAGTCGTAAACAACCCTCTTTATGCTGTTGTTCAGAAAGTCGATTGTTATTCTTTACGTAAACATTTAACCAGGTTTTAGAGAATTCTTTGAAAGTGATAGTTTCTTTCGGCGCCTCTTGCAAGGTTATTATTGGTTCCCCCTTAGCTAATTTACTGCGGCAGGTTGCCTCATAAGTCTTGGCCCCAGCTCTAGAGTTTTCAGGGCTTCTTTTCCGATACCTTAATCCATTGAATCTGAAATCGGCCCACCAAGAATTTTTTATTTTTCTTGCACTCATATTTATTTGGTTGACTTAATACAATTTTTTTCCAAATAAGCCAGTATATCAATTTGATTGAATCTAATACTTCCGCCGACGTGGTAGAATGGTAAGACTCTGCTTTCAGCGAGTCGGTAGACGGTAGGTTTTGATATATTCAATATCTTAGCCACATCATCGACCCTAAACAGTTTAATTGTATTTAAGTCGTTTTCCATTAATTTGTTAAAGAGCAATATAGAGCTGCCGCGAAGGCAGATAGGCTATATTACTCTAACATTTTTTAAGAGTTTAGTTAATATGGTTTGCCGTATGGTTTGCCGTATTTCTCCATTATTAGGTCGTTTACTATACGAGCCATAGATTTTTCTTGTTTTCTTTTTTGTTCCCTTAGAATATTATGGGTTTCATCTGTCACATAAACTTTTTGTTTAAGCTCAAGCTTGGTTTTCCTGTCCATAGTAGTTTTGTTATATATAGCCATATATTATAATATTGGGCTCCTACGGCCTCCTCCATCCCGAATAAACACTTATATCCCTTGCGCACTGCTTATAACACCACGCATACTTGTTGTTTATTAAGTTGTATTTATATTCGGTATTGGGATCGGCGTTATCGCCCATAAATAGTCTATAAAAATTTGGGCGTATCCGTAATTGACTTGAATAAAAAAATAATGGCCCTAGAATAGGCCATTATCTCAATTTTTTCCACAGGTTTCAGGTATACTAAAATTTTTCGAATTTTATTTCATAATCATCCCAGTTTAATTTATAGCCACCTTTTTTGTCGCGAATGATCAGATTACTATTCAAATCCAATTTTTTCCTGAATGATTTATTAATTACGCTTATCTCTTTGCTTAGTAATTGTGCATTGTTGCCGAGAGCCTTGTAGCTCTTTATGGTGTCTTTCCCTTGTAGCCTCTGTGTTATCTGTAATCTTTCGGGTTTGCCAGATTTTGATTTTTTTATTACATAGATTAGATTGCGGTCGTCGCTTCTATAAATACTGCCGTTATCAGATATAACTATACTAAAACGCCAGTCAGCATTTTCTCTTATTTTTGAATTTTTATAGAATTTTAGCTTTTTCTCGTCTATTTTTAACTGGAATCTATAATTATTTCTTGACGCTAATACAACACGTTGCCAAGGGAGATCGCGGTTGCCTAGAACTATAATATTGCTAATATAACCAAGCTCCTCTAGTTTTAGTAAAGCAGCTCTAATGTCTTGCCTGTATAGCTCCGTAGTCAGGAGTTCGGATATCGAAATAGATGTGGGGAATTTGTGGCCAGTGTCAACACGTTTCCCCTTTATTATTTGGTATTGAATGGCTTGATTCGCCTTGGCGAAGAGAAGCCGGTCTATTACTTTAATTATGTTATCCATGAGTTTATTATACCCCCAAATAGATTGGCATTAAAGTGCTTAGAAGGGTGTAATTTGTTCTCAATATTGTTGTCGTGTGATGACGTGTCAACAAGTCGAATTGGGCTATTCATTATATATATACTGTTTCACAGATTAAATTGTTTATGGCGAAGTCATTTTTGGCACGATACACACAAACAATAAATACCGCCATTAAGCTCCGTAAAATCCTCCTGTTCCCATTTTCAAATTGTCGTTCGTTATTAAGTAAAGAGCATAAGAGTATATAGACAATAAGCTCACCTTGTTCAGCACGATGAGCATCGTATCATCGGTGCGCCCGCACCCTTGTGGTGCGAAGCACCACGCTACTGTTATTCGTGGCACGAAGTGCCACATCATTGTTCGTATATTGTTATCCCCGAAGGGGATACATTGTTCGTTATGGTGTGTGTAGGACGCGTGGGGCGCGGGTGAAAGAGTGGGACGGGTAGTCTAACGCTCTGCTTTATAACCCTGTCTATAGAAAACGCTATTAGGGAAAGAGGTAGTGGGGGTCTGGGAAAGCGAAACTTAGTAACAACAGACTTCTCCCTCTGTAATTAGGGTAATTTGGGTGGTTTTGGGCGCTTAGAGCGATCCTGGCGAATAACAGTGATAGAAGTCTTGATAAGTGCCAGATAGCTTGATATTATTACTTTATACAACTGAATTAGCCTAAACTCGCTGTTTGGCGGGCATGGCTTGAAAACCACGAACATAAAGACGGTCTCCTGATCGGTATCATGTTCGTGGTCAATACCCGAAAGGGTGTTGGGCGAAAGCCGCTGACGGGGGACCTTTTTTGTTTCCCATGTCGGCCTTTAATAATAAAAATATGGCAACATTTAATGCGTCGTTTCTTAGCCCTGAAATTAGGGAAATGCAAACCTATAAAGATCCAGAAAGCGGGTGCCAAGTTTATAATGACAGGCAAGCGTTTGAACTTTGTAAACAATCTTTTTATCTAAAGAAACAGACGGCCGTGGTCGTAGAGGCTACTAATACAGAAGCGAGGGTTGATAATAGCGCAGAGTTGCAACAATTACGAACAGAGCTCGCTTATTTAAGAGGGCATGTTGATGTTAGTCAAAACTTTAATACCTCGACATTAATTATTCTATTTTTTGCCGGGTCACTATTTGTAATTTTTTTGTTGTTAGTTTTGTTGATATTTAAGAAAATATGGAAAAAAATATGATAATTGATAAAACAAAAGAAGAAGCTGGTAGGGGTTATCAAATTTTAAGAGTGGAGAGCACTAAAAATTATACTTTGAGCAATTTTGCTCAATATAAAACGCCAAGGGAACGTTTTAAGATACTAGTGCTAGTAATTGGCGATATTATTTTTTGGGTTATTTTTGTTTGGTATTTTTTGTTTAGCTTTTATCAGGGATATTAATATAATTTCTTAATACGGTTTTTGCAAATTTTGCAAAAACACTAGACTTTTCTTAAATGCGGGCCGATGACCCGCTTTTTTGTTGACATAAAAATTAAGCTGATTTATAATGTATGTATATTTACATACATAAACTATAATTATAATATTTCAATAAATATGTCAAATAATCAAACTTTAACAAAAAAACAAAGAAGCGCATTATATTCAATCCAAAAAATAATTGATCAGTCGGGCGTTAGCCCAACTTATAAAGAACTAGGGGTTGAATTAGGGACTAAATCAGATATTTCTATTACTCGGTTACTTAATAAATTAGAGGAAACCGGATATATTGAGCGTGAAAAAAATAAAGCTAGGGCAATACGTATAACAGATAAAGCTTATAAAGAATGCCCAGAACTGAACTTAGAAAAATATAAGGAGTCAGCAAGGGACAACTTTACGCAGACTAGTAAGGGTGAATTGACTATTAGGCAAAAAGAATTACTAAAAAAATTATCTAAATTTAATAGTAAATTTGTGAATATATATAGTGGCGCTTTATATATTATTTCTGAAAAGAAAAGCACGGATTGGATAGCTCAATCGGCTCACTCTTTTAGGGAGATATTTATGATAATGGCTAATGAAGCAAAAACTCTCTTATCTGATCAACAAGCAAAAAGAGAAGATGCGTTTCCGACTTCTTTGGGAAACTATAACGACCCCACGGGCGGAGTTACAGACTTGAAAGATTTAACAAGAGAGACAATTTATGATGAATGGAATAGATTTCACAGAAAATTTGTTGAGATCGCGCATCATAAAATTGATATAAGTCCTGATGCCTATCTAAGTTTGGTTTCAGAATATGAGGAATTTCTAATGAAATATGCTTTTGCCCACCAGGCTAGCATATATGGGTTGATTGATGAAGAAGTGAAGATGGGGCCAGCAAAAGCAAAATCCGAAGATATTCGCCGTTTGATTACTAGAAATCTATCAGCAGTTCGATATTTTTATAATAATATAGATGCGAAATGGCTGGAATTTGTTTTTAATAATGGTTTTCTATTCCCTCTGCAGATGAGCGGCGAATATTTAGTAAAGGTTGCTTGTGAAGTTCCGGAGGAAGTAATGGAGATTATAAAAAATTATGAGAGTAAATATACTATCATAAGCGAAAATAGATATTATCGAAATTATTTTATCGAAGCCACTCTTAATATGCCAAGCAAGATCGCGACTGAGTTAGTAGATATAATTATTAAAGGGCGATGGTCTAAAGGCAAGGGCCGTGAAAGTGATTTTTGGCCCTCAGATATGGTGAAACTTTTGAAAAAGTATCTTATAGATAAAGAATTTGATAGTATCCTGAAGTTAATGGATGACCTCCTGGACGTAAAATTGGAGAAAGCGAACAGCATAAGTTTAAGAGATATAACTGCTGATATTGATAAATATTATTATCAAGAAATAGTAGAAATCATTCATAGTATTCCAGCAGAAAAATTATCACCTTTTTTAGCTCTTATAATAAATAAATTAAGGCGTGCCTCGGAATTATTATACGGAGAACTTAGTGGTAATAACAGTAAAGACTCCTCGTATATTTGGTTTCACTTTATTCATGAAAACGCTAGGTTGAATGCTGCGGATGTATGCGAAATACTGATAATCCATATAAAAAAATTATTAGTAAAATATTTTGAATTTTTAACAAAAAAAGAATTGGCGAGTGATGAATTAGTCCGAGAGTCTGAAAAATTGTTAGGAACAGAAAAAAATTATTACGCCTTCCAGATGATTAAGATATTTTTATATAGAAAATTCTCCTCGGTTTTTAAGGATAAAATCCAATGGACGATAATTGAAAAATTTGATATCTATGAATTAAATGAAGAGTATGATTATTTGGTCTCAGAGAATTTTAATGTTATAGACGAGCCTTTCAAAAAGAAGTATTTCGAATTAGTTGAAAGTGGCCCAAAGGATGAGAATGACAAAGATTACATAAGAAGGTGGAAAATAGGCAAATATGCCCTTGTCAGCAAGCATTTAGACGCAAACAATAGAAAGAGATATAAAGATCTTCTTAATGGCGATAAAGAACCCGAAGTTCTTCATAAAGGATTTAGTGTTACTTCATGGGTCGGCCCGACAACGCCAAAAAAAGAGCAGGAGCTTGAGCAGATGACGATAGACGAGTTAGTTGAATTTTTTATAAGCTGGGTGCCAAAAGGCGATAGGCATGATGATTCGAGATTAGGCCTGGCTAGAGAATTTTCAAAGTTAATAGTAAAGAAACCAGAATATTTTTCTGCAAATGCCCAGAAATTTATTAACCCTGATATATGGCCGGTTTATATACATGAATATTTTATGGGGTTGAGAGAGGCTGTAAAAGATAAGACAAAAAAAATAAATTGGGAAGAGGTTATAAAATTAATTCATAGTTTAGTCCTAAAATCCAAAGAGGGTAAATTGCTTAATGTAGATTTTACCGAAGACGGATTTAATTTAGATTGGGACCCTGTCTTTCAATATGCCGCGGCCTTAATTGAAGATGGATTGAACACCGATGCTATTCAACTGGAAGACAGAGAGAGGGTGTGGGAGATAATATCTTATATTTGTGAGAATAAGGAGCCCACACTGGAGTATGAAAAAGAATATGGCGGAGAAAATATGGATTTATTTAGCCTATCGATAAATACTGCGCGAGGCGTTGCTTTTAATGCCTTGTTCGCCTATATATTTTGGACTGATAGGAACTTAAAACTTAAAGAAAACAAATTATCCAGAATTGTCAATGAAGCTAAAATTGTTTTAGAAAACCATTTAAGTAAAGATGTCGAGCCAGGTAATGTTATCTTCTCAGTTTATGGGAGGTTTTTCCCATGGCTATACTTATATGATAAAGAGTGGATTCAAGACAAAATTAATATTATTTTTCCTCTCAATGAAAAAGAACGAAGGCACGCGGCGTGGGATACTTATTTGCTAAATGGGATTTTTGACGAAGTCTTCAAGGGGCTAGAAGAGCAGTATAAAAAAGCTATAAGTGAACTTCCTCAGAAGTTACCCGAAAAAAGATCGCGTTTAGATTCAAATGAAAGATTGGTCGCCCACATGATGATAGCATATGTATATAAGATTATTGAACTTAAAGATCAATTATTCCAGGACTTGTTCCTAAAATTAAATGATGAATTAAAAGGTGAGGCGGTAAGTTTTGCGGGCCGATCATATATCATGGAGGGGCAAAAGAAAAAAGATAAGCCCGACATGAAGAGGTTAAAAAAGTTTTGGGAGTGGAGGTTAGAACAAAGTAGCTCTATTAAGGAATTAGAAAATTTTGGTTGGTGGATAAAGGCTAATGTTTTTGATAACGAATGGATGTTAAAAATGCTTATTGATACATTGGTTAAAACTAATGGGTTTATAGACGCTGATTTTCATGTGCTTAAAACCTTAGGAGAATTGGTTGACATACACTCAAAGCTTGTTGCAAAAGCCTTGTTGGCTTTTGTGAAGTCCCGACACGGTGCATATGGTCCAGTAGGATATGATCGAGGGGACGTTAAAAAAATTGTAACCCACCTAATAGATGTAAAAGATGAAGAAGTGAAGGCCGATGTTGATGATATAATAGACCAACTGCTTCGGTTGGGTCATACGGAATATCTAGAGTTGAAAAAGAAGACGCATGGCAGCAATGACGTTCATGTAATTTAACTGTATAAAATTTAAGACAATATAAAAATTAATATTTTATGCCAGATAAAGATTTAGCGCGAGTGTTAGACCCAGCCAATATTTGGAAACAAATTCAAGCCGGTCAGGATGAGGCTATAAAATTAGCAGCAACTGCCGTCGGGCAAGAAGTTGGTAGATTATGGTCAACTTCAAAGCTCTACGTGATATCTTTTATCTTGTTATTTTTTATAATTAAATTTGAAGAAAAAGGGATTGGGAGCGTTGTCTATAATATATTTTTTCTTGGTATCATTGGTATTTTTATCGCGATATTTGGTTGGGGGATAATATTTAATTCTTATTTTGAGATTATATATTTATTGATATATATTATTGCTTACAGATTAACACGCATGTCACTGATAAAACTAGGAGTTTGGAGATATTAATAAGTATAAAAGATAATTTTAATGTGAATTTAAGATTTATGGTATAATTATTAATACTGAGATAATAGTAATTTAATTAACTATGAAAATAGAAGAAAAACAAAAAAGTGAAGTGATCAACAAATTGTCGAGTTTTTTTAATAGCTCATGTCCAATTTGTTCCGCTAGTGAATGGATATTAAATGACACAGTATTTGAATTGAGAGAGTTTTCAGGCGGAGGGCTAATCATAGGAGGTGCTAGTAGCAGTATATATCCGGTTATTGCGGTAGCCTGCAAATCATGTGGCCACACCCATTATTTTAGCGCTCTTTTATTGGGACTAATCAAAAAATAAAATGTCTGAAGAAAAAAATATTAAAATTTCGGAAGAAACACAAATCGATTTGCCACCAGGTAGAAAATTCTTACCGGTAGACTATAAAGATTGGAATAGAATTAAGAAGAATATAGAAAATATTAATTTTAGAAGTGGTAATTGGGAAAATGCCGGCTGGTCAATGTTAACAATGGCTGCAACATTAGCGATCGCTGTTTCGACATCGGATTTGAAATATGAAGAATATTTTATATCAGCAATTATTGGAAGCCTAATTTTGATGGTTCTCTGTGCCTTTGTCGCACATACTTTTAACTCATCCAATAGCGATGGCAAGGCTTCGGTGATAAAGGATATGAGTGAAATTGAGCAAGAAATTAGAAGATCAGAAGTAGCGGGAGATAAAAAACTAAATATTATAAAAGCTCTATATGGAATCGATGGCGCCGAATTTGATATTTCCGAGGAGTTACGAAAAAAAATTAGTAATGAATCACTTGAACTTAAAATAGATAATGATATTAAAGGGGATCCATCTAAGGGTTCAGCGAAGAGAGCAATTATAGAATATTCTATTTTTGGAGAAATTAAGACCATCGAAGTTAAGGAGGGTGACTCAGTAAAGATACCATGAGTAACAAGCGTTTGTTTTAGAAGAAATGTTATAAGCAACAATTATGTCAGCAAGTCTAAAATTGACGAAACTTAATTTTTTCGCAGGAGAACGTCCAGAAAATAATCTTGAAGGTCTAGAAATTCGACCTGGCACAGCAGTTATTTTTGTTGGGCCAAATAACTCTGGAAAAAGTTTAGCATTGAGAGAAATAGAAAATTGGTGTTTTGGTAAAGACGAAAAAAGATTTTTAATTAAAGAACTTAGTGTTGATTTACCAACTGACGCAGAGGAAATGAAGAGCATGCTAAAGTTTTTTGAAACGCCACCTCCTAAGAATCAAGGACTCAAGGATGATATTATGTGGATAGGACAACATACTTTTCGCGCAGATCAGCCGGTCCGCTCATTTCAAATACAAATTTCAAATATTTCCCAACTTCTTACTTCGCCGTCTGGTTCAGCAGTAATTAGAGAGTGGCTTATAGGCTCGTATACAATTAGATTAGATGGCCGAACTCGATTTTCTTTGGCCGATCCAAAGCCTACCGGGGATCTGCAGTTGTCACCACAAAATCATTTATGGGCATTGTTTAGGGACGATGAGGCTCGTGAACAAGTAAGATTACTAGCTGAAGAGGCATTCGGTTTGCATTTTGTAATTGATCCGACCGGCATGAATTTCTTTAGAATACGAATGAGTGCTCGGAAGCCAGCGGATAATCAAGAGGAACAAGGCCTCGATGATAAATCTAGAAAATTCCATTCCGAATCGAAATTAATTAATGATCTGAGTGATGGCGTTCAGGCCTTTGTAGGTTTAGTATCGGCAGTATTAAGCCTGCCTCACAAAATATTGTTAATTGACGAACCAGAAGCTTTTTTACATCCGCCGCTAGCAAAGCGATTAGGCAAGAGCTTAGCAAGAATAACATACAATAGAAATGCATCTCTAGTGGTATCTACGCATAGTTCAGAATTTTTATTGGGTTGTCTGGAGGTAATAAAAAATACTTCGGTTGTCCGACTTACATATGAAAATGGTATAGCAACTGCACGCAGCCTATCCCCAGATGATCTAGAGGAGATGTCTAGTAACCCACTCCTAAGATCGACCGGCGTCTTGAAATCACTATTTCATAAAGGTGTGATTGTAACTGAGGCTGATACCGATAGAGCATTTTATGAGGAGATTAATACACGTCTATTAGCAGAAGATATGGGGGCCAAAGACACTCTTTTTCTTAACGCAGTAGGGAAGGACACTATTCACCAATTAATTAAGCCGCTAAGAAAAGTAGGAATCCCGGCTGTTGCCATAATTGATCTCGATTATCTAGAGCTTTCAGGAGACAATTGGACTAATCTGATAAAAGCGTGTCAGATACCGACAGACCTAAGATCTAGTTTAGAAAAGGAGAGAGTGTATCTAGCTGGAGTGTATAGAGGGCTCCCCGTATCGAAAGGCTCTAAACGTCCAATTAAAAAGGGACTGGCGATGCTTAATGATTCCGATCGTTTACGTGCAGAAAAACTGCTTAAAAAACTTTCGGAGTATGGATTATTTATTGTGTCAGAAGGTGAAGTCGAAGGTTGGTTGGGGAACCTAGGTGTGAGTGGCCATGGCCCTAGATGGCTAAGAGAAATGTTCCAAAAAATTGGGCAATCGGAATCAGAGCCAGGCTATCTTAGGCCGACCGATGATGATGTTTGGAATTTTATCAATAAGATTAGTAATTGGATAAAGGATCCAAATAGATTGGGAACCTAGCTTTACCACCCTTCTTAATCCGAAATATTAATTACCCTTTCTATATTGCTCGCGGTTGACCGCGGGTTGCCCATGGGATAATTAAAATCAATAAATTTAATTAACCATAATAAATTTAAGAATCAAGTTTTTTCTCTTATATTAAATAAACTAAAGAAATTAAGGGAATTTGGTTTCGTTCATCGGCCTCTTCGATTCCCGTTACCCGCTCACTACAGAAGACAGTCCGAAAGGGCTGTTTTTTGTTTATTGACATAGCCTGTCAGCAGTGCTAAATTTAACTATTATATTTCTTTAACAACGAAAGGAGGATTACCATGCAGGGAATCGAAAAATCACATTGTGAAGCGGTTTTGACCGCCATTCTTAACGCAGCTTATGATTTTTGGCGTTCAACCGTTGAGTCGGCTTTAAGGCCGATTTCTAAATATGGCAAGAGTGATACGCTGGGGATGGATGCTATACCAGAGATTACTATTATTAAGACTCTACAAGAGTATGACGAACAATCGATAGTAATCACGGAAGAAACTGGCTTCAAAGAGATTATTCATATCTCTAATTCTGATGATCAAAATTATTTTAGGACAGTTTTCATTTCTGACCCGACTGATCGGTCGAGCCAGATCAAAAAATCCTTAGAAGCGATTGCCGATAAAAAACAAATCGTCTCTAAGGCTATGGAGAGCCCTGAGTTTAAAGAATCATGGGGAAAAAATTTTGGCCAGCCCCTAGATATAACCGGCGGCACGTCGGCAATTACCTGTGTCCGTCGAGGCATACCAATATTTTCAGTCATTATTAATTATGTGACAAGAAAATTATTTCTCGCCTGTAGCGCTGGATGCTATTCTCTGACTATTGGGGAAAATCAAACAGCGGTTAATTTGGATTTGATTTTAACCAAAGGGGAGCAGATGTTCTTCAATAATATAGACTCCAATGACTATATGACAAAATTTGTCACTTTTATGGGTAAAAGCGGTTATAAGGAGAATTTCATTGATAGCCAGTTTATGACCGAAGAAGACATGGTAAAAAATTTACATTATAATCTTCCTGGCGGTCCTAGTCGCGTTCTGTATTTATCGGATCTTCAGGATGAAAAAATCGGATTCGTTTTGGCAAACGGAGAAAAAATTACGGAGTGGATACATTGGCTACCATATCTTAGATTCGCCCGCAAGAAACATGATCAAAGCGAAACAGCTTTGCGGCTGTTCGAGATATATCAGGATCGCCCCTGGACAAAGGAAGGGATTCTGATGTCAACCCCGCCAGCCTATAGTATTTTTAAAACGGTTTCCGATGATAATAAAATGGTTATCAATATAAATCGTTTTAAATCGTTCTTAAATCCGAGCCAAGTCAGGTCAACTCTCATTTTAACGTCGGCCGACAATATTTGGGCGACCAGAGTCGTTAACCAATATGGCTATCGTCAGATAGAATTTTAGAAAATTATTTTTTTTATCACTTTTAATCACTTTCTTATCCCCCGTGAAAACACGGGGGTTTTTATTCCCTAAAATTTATAACCAACCTACGAAAGGAGCTCACAAAATAGTAACAGTCCGAAAGGGCTTTTTTGTTATAAAATAGCGTTAGCCTGGTTTGTATAATGACCAAATTAAAATAAAAAGGATAGAAATTAATCTATCCTCGCTCGTAAAAAATTCGATCTTTACAACTCAAGCGCGATTTGGACCATTTCGTGAAAAGTTGTTTCACGATCTGTCGCACTAAGGAGTTCTTTGGTAACCAGATTATCGCTAACAGTGTCTATTGTCAGGGTTTGGATGCCGGCCGCCGCTCCTAAAGTATAGAGAGCTGCCGCCTCCATTTCAATCCCCAGGACGCCGTATTTAGAAAATATCTTCCAAGATTCACTATCGTCATAGAATTCGTCCGAACAGAATATATTTCCGATATTGACGTGGATCCCCAGTCTTTTGGCTGCTTCGTAAGCCTTTAATAGTAATGGCCAAGAAGCGATAGGCGAGAAATTCATATTTCCGAAACGTTTTTTGTTTAGAGCCGAATCCTAGCAGGCGCCCATAGCAATAATTATATCCCGGCATTTAATTTCTTTTTGTAAAGAACCGCAGCTGCCAAGCCTTATTATCTGCTCTGCGCCGTATTCAATCAATTCGTGCGTATAAACGCTGAGAGTTGGCATACCCATACCAGATCCTTGTGCAGATATTATTTTTCCAGTTTTAGTAGTTCCCGTAAATCCCAGCATGCCACGGACTGAGTTATATTGGATCACGTTGGTTAAGAAATTGTCAGCAATATACTTTGCTCGCAACGGGTCACCAGGTAATAATACCGTCTTAGCGATTTGTCCAGGTTGAGCATTAATATGTATGCTCATTATTCCCTCCGATTTTGGTTGTTAAAAATACAATTATTTTATTTAATGAATAACATAATAAAATATCATTAATTATTATAATTGTAAATAGCCACCTTACCCATCCCTATATGTCAATAAATAACTACAGCCCCCAGTTCCTCTTCTCCTTCGCCAGCTCTTGGCTCTCCCCATTGATTTCTCCCAGCCAGATTAATCTTTTTTCGGTCAATTCTTCGGCCGTTAACCCAGCTACCGGGAAAGCCGCCCTTTCGTGGCTGGAATAACCGGATAAGAATCGTTTCAGAGAAGAAAATACCGCTGTCCCGGGTAAAGCCGTATAGATGAACAGCATCACATAAGCTAGGCCCGCTTTCTTTAGGCGCTTAGCGTAAGTGATAGTCCGCTCAATATCTTCTAAGCTTTCCTCATAACCATCAGTCTTGAAGCCGATCATGAAGCCGCCGACCGCTTCTATGCCTTTCTCTTTGATATAAGCCACTATTTCCGCGGCATAATCTGTATCCGCGTTGATGGCCGGTTTTTGCGAACGGCTTAGCGACTGTGGGTTGGCTGATTCAATCGCCAGGTAGAAACGATAGCAATAAGATTCCGCCAGTCTATTGATCATATCCCGGTAATTAAGATTTGTGCCGGTCTTCATCAGCTTGAACAGGCTGATACCGCCTTCTTCGAACCAATAGAGCCGAAGTTTCTTGAATAAGTCCGCAATCGCGAGCGCCCGCCTGATATCGGCTAGGAATTGGTCGTCTTCTATGATCACTTCCGTCACGCCGGCCTGCTTAAAGCGTATCAATTCTCTTCTAATATACTCTAAGCTGAAAAAACGGGTCCGGGGTCCGGTCATAAGGTCAGATAAACAGAAGCTGCAGTGGAAAGCGCAGCCGAAGCTCGTCATCATATAAATATGCCGTCCTTGCCGCGTCTTCCGGCTGCCGCCCGTATGTTCAGGCGTGTCATATATCGGATGCAAGGGTATCTCCAGTAAGCGCGGTGCCAGCTCATCAAGATTTTCTAGGAAATCGGGGTTAGGATTATGTCTGATTGCGCCTGTTTTATTGCGATAGTCTATTCCGGCTACGGACTCATAGCTAACATCATTCTCCAGCGCCTCGCAGAGCTTTGTGAAAGTGATCATGCCTTCGCCGCGGACGACGATATCTACTGGTCCGTCCGATAGAACTTCTTCGGCGGCGCCGGTGGCATGGCCGCCGCCCTCCACGATCAGCGCGTCCGGATAGCTTTCCCGCACTAGCCGCGCTGTCGCCAGGACATTGCCTGCTTGGTTACTGAAGAGGTTAGTGATCCCGACCAGATCCGGTTTAAATTGTTTTAAGACTTCTTTTAATTGGATATCAGTTAGGCCGTAGCGGATAGTGCCGTCATTTTGCGGCGTGAGCTGATTATAGTTGGAGAGACAAGCATCGATGAAGATCAGATTAAAACCCTTGGCGACTAATTCAGCCGCCAGGAATTCCAGGCCCAGCGGGCAGCCGGCCCGCCGGGTTTCATATTTCTCGTAAAAGCTATAGAAGGGAACAAGCAGCATGATCGTTAGCCGTTTTTCCTTCTGGTTCTCATAAATGACCCCTTCTGGGATAATCTTAACGGTCATATTTTTCATGACTTTCTCCTTGATTTATATTGATTGTTAATGGACGATTTTTGATTTTCCGTTAATTTTGCAATAAATCCAGATTTATGTCAAAATTATTCGTCATTTTGACGAGCAAGATATAGGTATAGCCATAATTTATCTTTACAAAGCCAAAAATAAGTGATATAATGACTGAAGATATTTCGTCACTTTTAATATATTTAAGCCCAGATGACCAAAGAACAGCTCCTACAACGCATCGGCTTTTCCCAGAACGAGGCCAAAGTCTATCTGGCCGCCTTAGAGTCCGGCCTTGATTCCGCCCAGAATATCGCCCAGAAAGCCAATCTGCAGCGGACGACGACCTATTCCGTCTTGGATTATTTAGTAGAGAGAGGCGTCATCGGGAAGTCGCAGGTCAGGAATAAGACGCGCTATAAGGCTGAACCGCCGGACAAGCTCCTGTCCATTGTCAACGACTTGCGCCAGGAAATAGAAAAAAAGCTTCCTGAGATGGAAGCCTTGTATAACGGCGGCGAAACTAAGCCGCGGATTATGTTTTATGAAGGCAAGGGCGCTATCCAGAATATCTATGACGATACCTTGCGCGAAAAGCCTAAAGAAATCTTAGAATGGAATACTGACGCCTATTTTGATTATCCGACCGTCGATCCCGTCTATATCTCTAAGCGCATGGCGCTCGGCATCCGCGCTAAGCGCATCGCCGGCAGCGGTTCGCGCTGGCACAGCAAGCATAAAGGCTATGACCAGTCGGAATTATCCGAAACCGTGATCGTCCCGAAAGAAAAATTCTGGCCGGGCATCGAGGTCAATATCTATAACGATAAAGTGGCTTTCCTGAATTACGCCGAAGAGATGTCGGTCATCATAGAAAGCAAGGCGATTGCCGAAGCGATGCGCCAGGCCTATAATTTATCTTGGGCGGGGGCGAAGAAAGAGGAGGTAAATTAAAAAATATGAAAAAATTAAAGCATAAAAAAATAATCTTAGCCTCCACATCACCGCGGCGGAAAGAGCTGTTCGGAAGGTTAAGAATACCCTTCACCATAGAAGCTTCTGACTACGAGGAGGATATGACTTTGAAGATGCCGCCCACAAAATTAGTCAAAACTCTATCTCGTGGTAAAGCGATGGCTGTCGCCAAGAAACATAAGAGCGGAATAGTCATCGGTGCTGACACTTTTGTCGTTTTCGGTGATCATTTGCTAGGTAAGCCGAAGGACGAAGCTGAGGCCAGAAAAATGCTGGAGCGCCTGAGCGGCCAGAGAGTAGATATCCTGACCGGTCTGACTATAATCGATATCGCTCGTCGAAAAAAGAAGAGTATCACCGATATAACCAAAGTTTTTATTAAAAAGTTAAGTAAGCGAGAAATAAATAATTATATCGCTTCCGGTGAGCCGCTGGATAAGGCAGGCGCCTTCGCTATCCAGGGATTAGGCGCGGTGATCATCAAAAAGGTTGAAGGGGACTTTATGGGTGCCATGGGATTGCCATTATTCGCTTTAGCTAGGGAACTAGAGAAATTGGGCGTGAATATCTTATAGAGCTTAGAAAGACTATATAATATGAGCATGAAACTCGCCGTCTTATTTTGGTTTTACAAGGAGCCAGCCATCTGTCTGAACCGGTTGCGGCTTATCAGGAAATATAATCCCGATCTTAAAATCTTCGGCCTTTTTGGCGGGCATAAAAATCAGGCTAAATCTTATCAAGCTAAACTAGGGAAGTATTTAGATAAGTTTTATGTTTCCACCTATTCTTCTAAACCCGCTCGTTGGAAATGGCTGAATGGCGATCTGATGATCCTGGATTGGTATAAGAACCAAGGTCGCCGACTAAAAGACTGGGACAGCGTCATCGTCATCCAGTGGGATGCCGTAGTGTTGGGCGACATTAAGAAGCAATTTCCCGGACTCAAGAAAAATGAGATCTTTATTTCCGGCACCCGCTTATTGGATAAATATATAGAGAAGAAATGGCATTGGACCAAACCGGAAGGCAAGGGCAGGCAAAATTATTTAGATTTTGTCCGTTATTTACAGACGGAATATGATTATAAAAAGAAACTCTGGTGCAGCTTATTCATCTTGCAAGTATTCCCCAGACTATTTTTTAATAAGTGGCTGTCCGTGAAAGATAAGGAGATCGGCATGTTGGAATATCGGATCCCCACTTACGCGCGGATATTCAAAATCCCATTTTATAAGAGAGACCTCGGTGTACGTTGGTTCAATAAGCAGGCGAATGCCGGCCGGACGCCTTTAAACGCCAAAGGGATTGAAATAAGAGACGAATTTATCAAGTCGGAATTAGCGAAAAAGCGAGGTTACCGCATTTTCCATCCCTATTTTAAGAATTAGTCGAGATATTAAGTTGTATTAAAAAACCCATGCTTGATTTCAGCATGGGTTCGTTGTTGTATAGAATTTATCCTGTCTCCACCAGTCTCAGATGAGGTTCGTTAAACTGATTTTGATCCTCTTCAATATCAGGATCAGACAGGTCTTGACGGATCGGCGCTGTCTGCGGATCGCATTCCAGGGCCGACTGATAAAGCTTATCAAAGGAAAAGGTGGGTTTGTCGATATGTAGTCTTTTCAGAGATTCACGTAGGGAATTAAATTCTGTTTTATTTAATGATAGCAGATGTATATTCAGCTCTGATCCTAAGCGGCTTAAAAATACATCATCGCCCTCTTCCCGCGTTTTTTTGCTATACCAGCGGATAACACGCCTGACCGCTGCTAAGTGAGAGTTGAGCATTATATTCCGACGCTGGGCAGTCGTGGCGACCACTCGTTTTTTATTCGGATGGACATAAAATATTTCACCGAAACGCATAGCTAAAGCATCGATTACTACTTCTCGCGCTTGGGCGTCGATCGACTTGGAGTAATCTGGCGCATGGCCTAGCGCCTGCTGGACTAAAGGATCAACCAGGGATGTCCCGACGAGATGGCAGAGTTCATGCCAGACAAGAAAATTGGCGCTGCGATAAGTCGCTTTCCATTCTTTTTCGTCATCACCCTCTTCCAGCGTGAGATGGGTCTGTATATCCAGGTTTAGACATTGTCGCAGAGTAAGGCTTTGGCTGAGACGGAGACTCTGGCCTAGTGACGGGTAAGAAGATCCGCTGCTCTGGATAGAAGCAAAAAATCCTGACACTTCGCCGGCTAAAACAGCATCAGGCGAAATATCAGCATCAAACAGTCCGTTGAATATATTCACTATTTGACGACAGCGCTGTTCAATCAGATTTTGCCAGTATTGGAATAGCCGTTCATGTTCTGCCTGCTTGTCTTGCTGTTGCTTTTGTTTAGTCTCTTTTCGTTCTTCAGTTTTACGTTGGCGTTCTGTCTCCTGGTCCCTCAGGCCTTTAAAGTAAGTTTCTACTTTAAATAAGTTTGTCTGCAATCGGGCGAAGAAATCTATTTCCTCCTGGCTGAATTGTTTTTGAAGGTGATTATAGACCTCTGCGTAGATATCCCCAAACACCTTATAATTAGGCAATGGTTTGTCTGTCTTCAGATAGTATAGCAACCTATGGACAGATGATTGGCGGTCAGACAAGCCTTCAAGGCCTATTTCCAGCCACAGTTTCCGCCAGGATCTTTTATGATGAATATCGGGATGAGAATTTGTGAATTCGCGGAGTTTTTGCGCATGATCCAAGCAATTTTCGATCGTTGCCTGGACGTTCGCTTGATCACGTTTCTTATATTCACGAATTCGTTTAGCTGTTTCTCGGTTTTCGCGGGACCGGGCGAGCTCCACCTGTTTGTCAGTAAATATTTTTTTGACATCGGCCGGCAGCATTTCGATTTTTCTGTAATCCCATTCATCAATATGCTGGTTTGATAAA
The DNA here is from genome assembly GCA_041651195.1 of Patescibacteria group bacterium. GTDB lineage: Bacteria > Patescibacteriota > Patescibacteriia > Patescibacteriales > UBA12465 > UBA12465. The sequence goes on along the minus strand of JBAZJR010000008.1, from coordinate 866 downwards.
CGGGATATTGCTTCACGCAACCGCTGTATGGCCCAATTCCGCCACTTGGTATTAGCCACGTCCCAAGGGAAATAGTTGGCAAAATTGAGGGCGCTATCAGGAAAAAACTTAGAGAGTTTTAGGCGTATGTTCTCGGCTTCATCCTCATTTTTCCATTCAAAAGGCAGTCCGCCAAAGGTTAAGGCGAAACTACATTTGATTTCGCTACCTACCCCTCGCCAACTTTTCTGCTTCATGAATATAGCGATCATGTTGAGAAAAGCTTCTTTGGGCTGGGCAGCTTCTTTCCATAGTTTGGCGCTAAAGATTTGATAACAATCTTCCACGGGTATGCGTGCAAGATTGGCGATTTCCGCCAGCAGTTTTTCTTTGTGGCGTATCGGCAGTTGCGGGTTCGCCAGTAATTCTAAATACCAACGGCGGCCGACTTCCGGCAGCCACCCCAAGATAGCCTGCCAACATCTTTTCTGCACAGCCTCTTCTTCGTGTTCCAGGAAGGGGATTAGAAAATCTAACCATTCCGCAAAGACGGTTTCTTTGCGCGATCCCATGTAATGGATTTTGAAGGAAGGGCTGGTAGTTTTCGGTAGGCTAAAAGGCAGTATTCCTAGCAGAATTTGTTCAATCTGCTGTCGCAATTTCTCATCTAAGTACTTCATTTTATGTCTTCTCCATTTAGTTTTTAAAGAATCGGTTATATTAACATAAATTATGACTTTATGTCAATATCTACGCAATAGTTCAGCACCTTGGCAACACTAGACTCAAAAAGGTGTATAATCAGGGGTTAATAATAACCAATATGGCATATACGATTAATCCCCAAATGCCTCGTCTCCGGATGGAGGCCGTGAAATTAGTAAAAA
>JBAZJR010000007.1:0-51722 GCA_041651195.1 Patescibacteria group bacterium | reverse complement strand
TGGAAATAAAAAATCACCTCCTCTCTAGACCGGGTGGGTGATTTTATTTTAGCATAATATCTTCAAACCGAGAGCTTCGCTCTAAACGCACACGCCCGCTAAAGCGGGCGGTTTTTACCAGTTATAAGCAAAGGGCTAAAACAAAATAGCCCTTTTTTTTAAAATAGTTTTAGTATATCATTAAAATATGTTAACTAGCCTGATAGTTTTTACTCTAATATTAGCGATTGCCATCTTTATAGTTTGGCCAGAAAGCAGCCTTTACGCGCTAGCGTTCTTATTGCCGGCGATCGGCTGGTATTTTTATTTTGGCCCGATGATCATCCCCTTGATCGATCTAGCGGCCTTATTAGCGATTACCGCTTTTGCCCTCCGGACGGCCGGAAGATTGATCGTCCGGCCGCAAGAGAAATTAAGTATAAGATGGCCGCTCTTCCTACCCTTCGCCGTGTTTTTAGCTTTAAGCGCCTTATCCGCCCTATTTTCTGACCAACCGCTCTATTCTTTCTGGTATATCGTCCGCTGGCCATTATTCCTTTATCTCGCCTACGTCTTCCTGCCTTATAATCTGATCACGAGCGGCCGGATCCTGAAGCGGACTATTATCGCGCTCGTCCTCAGCTCGTTCCTGGTCGCCATAAACGGCTATCTATCCCTATACGGACAGGATTGGCGCGATAGCTTCTTCCGCATCCGGCCCTTAGCTTGGGGCGGTCTAAACCTCTTCGGCGAAAATCATAATCTGATTGCTGAATTCTTGAATGTCGGCGCCTTCTTGATCATCGCTTTGCGCTATCTCGTCAAAAAAGCATCTTTACAGCGCTGGCTGGATATTGCCTTCGCTCTCACCGCTCTAGCCATCGTTTTAACCTTTTCGCGGGCTGGCTGGATTACTCTGGCCATCCAAACCATAGTTTACGGCTGGTACCATCTCCGCTCTAAAAATAATAGCCGCACCAGCCTGGTCGTCGCCCTCGCCGCCTTGCTGCTCGTCTTATTCCCATTATTCTGGAAAATGGAACAACTACAGCGCGATAATACCAGCTCCACGGAAAACCGCTGGTTGCTGACGGAAATAGCGCTACAGGCTTATCAAGAACGGCCTTATTTCGGATATGGCAGCGGACAATTCATCAATCTGGTCGATGACAACATCCGTTTCCGAGCAAAATATGGCGAAGCGATAGACTCCCACGGCGTCTTACAAAAAGTCTTGGCGGAAAACGGCGTCTTCGGCCTGGCGGCCTGGCTCTTCCTAATGGCCGCTTGGCTGCAGGCTGGCTTCTCAGCTTTAAAAAAATATTATCAAAAAAACCCCTGGCTGCTCCCGCTATTTTTAGCCGGTGCCGGCGGATTATTTTTCCAATTATTCAATACCTCTTATTATAAAGGTAAAGTCTGGTTGCCGCTGGCGATTTTCCTGGCAGCAGTCCGGCTCTTAGATGCTAAATATGGGAAAAGAGAACGGAACGAAAATTAAGATCGCCTATATCTTGCCGACTCTGGATCGGGGTGGCGCCGAGAGATTCTTGAGCGACCTGCTCTTAAACCTGGATCAACAGACTTACGATCCGACTCTGATCCTTTTCAAACGGGGCGGAGACTGGCTGGCTGACCTGCAAGCGGCGGGAATCAGGACCCTAGTCTTAGAAAAAAAATATAAATTCGACCCCGTGAATTTCTGGCGCCTCTTGGCTGCGCTCCGAAAAATCCGACCGCAGATCGTCCATACCCAGCTCGGCGGGGATCTCTACGGCCGCTTAGCCACCAAGATCTTGGGCGTGCCGGTCATCTTATCTACCGAACAGAACGTCAACCCTGACGAAACCCGTCTGACTAATATCTTAAAAAAAATAACTACAGCCTGGGTCGACCAGGTCGTCGCTATCTCCCAGGCGGTCAGGACCGATCTAATAACCCGGTATCGCTGCGATCCCTTAAAGATCAGGGTTATACCTAACGGTTTAGTGATTCATAGATTTCCTCTCCCAGCCCGAGAAGAAACAACTGGGGGCGGACGCGCCGATCGATCGCTGAATTTCGGGACGCTAGGTCGCCTTGTGCCGCAGAAAGGGCAGGGTATCCTGATCGAAGCTTTAGCCCGGCTCAAAAATAAGGATTTCCGCTGCCTGATCGCCGGCACGGGACCATTAAAAAAACAATTAGCCGAACAGATCGAGGCCGTCGGGCTGGCGGACAAGATCGAATTAGTCGGCGCGATCTCCGACCCAGCCAATTTTTTCAAATCTTTAGACATCTTCATCCTCCCCTCGCTTTGGGAAGGGCAGGGCATCGTCTTATTAGAAGCTGGATTGAGCGGGTTGCCGATCATCGCTTCCGCCGCGGACGGGATCGCCGAATTGATTACGGACGAGACTGGCTGGCCGATTCCGGCCGGCGACGCGTCGGCCCTAACTGAGCAGATCGACTGGCTGGCGGCTAATCTTGACCAGCCGATCGTAAAAGCTAAAACCGAAAAATTACGGGCCAAGATCATCGCTTCTTACGATATCAAACGGATTGCCGCGCTTTACCAAGATTTATACCAAGAACTATTAAAACGCCAAGGATTCTCGATATGAAAATATTACAAGTCAATAAATTCCATTATCCGCGCGGCGGCGCCGATAAATATTTCTTGGATCTGACACAGGCCCTGCGGACAGACGGCCATGAAGTCGCCGTCTTTGCCATGCAGCATCCCGAGAACCAGCCAAGCCCTTGGAGCGATTATTTTGCTTCCCGAGTCAGTTTCAACTCTACCCGATTAAAAGATAGATTAAAGACTCCGGTTCGGGTCTTATATAGTTTGGAAGCGAAACGTAAATTTACCGCTCTGATTAGCGACTTCCGGCCAGACATTATCCATATCCATAATATCTACCATCACCTCTCTCCTTCTATACTCAGCGTGGCCAAAAAAGCTAAGATTCCGGTCGTCATGCACCTGCATGATTATAAGCTCGTCTGTGCGAATCACGCCTTATTTACAGCCGGAGAACTCTGCGCTAAATGCCAGCCCGGCAAATATTACCAATGCCTCTTCCACTGCTGTATCAAAGACTCTTATGCGGCTAGCGCCTTAGCCGTCGCCGAAATGTACCTGCATCATTCCATCCTCAAGATATACAAAAAAAATATCGACCTATTTATCGCGCCCAGCCGTTTTATGAAAGAAACCGTAGTCCGTTCCGGCTACTTACCAGAAAAAATCAGCGTTATCTATAACGGCTATAGCTCGGAAATCTTAGGCTCTCCGGCCCAGACAGAGGAGGGAATAAGAAAAGACTATCTGCTTTATTTCGGCCGCCTATCTCCAGAAAAAGGTTTAGCGGTCTTGGTCCGCGCCGCCGCTCTGACCGGGCAACTGGTCAAGATCGCCGGCGATGGTCCGGAAGAAGCCAATCTAAAAGCACTGGCTAAGGCCTCAAGTGCGCCGATAGAATTTTTGGGGCACCGGGCTCCTGCCGCCTTGCGGCCGCTGATCGAAGGGGCGCGTGCCGTAATCATCCCTTCGATCTGGGCGGAAAATATGCCCCTCAGCTTACTAGAAGCTTTGAGCTTGGGCCAGATCGTCATCGCCTCTGAGATCGGCGGCCTGCCGGAGGTCATCAAAGACGGCTATAATGGCCTCTTATCCGCGCCTGGCGACGCGGCAGATCTGGCGCGCCAGATCAACCGTTTGAACGAAATCGACCGAAGCAAGCTCAGCCGGGCCGCGCTTGAGACGGCTCAAGATTTCTCGCCCCAAAAAAATCTCCAAGCAGTCTTAGCGGCTTACCGCGCGCTGTTAAGATAACTTGAATCTAATAAAATCCTATGAGCCTAGCCTATAAGATATCGGCTTTCAATCGCCGCCGGAAATACCAAAGATTCTTAGAGGTCTTGAAGCCGCGAGCCGATACGACGATCTTGGACGTCGGTTTTACCGAAGAGGAATACAGCGCGAGCGATAATTTCCTAGAAAAGAATTATCCGTGGCCGGAAAATATCACGGCTTTAGGTTTGAACCAGCCGCAACAATTTTTAAAAAGGTATCCGCGCGTCAAAGCCGTCATTTATGACGGTAAAAAATTCCCGTTTCCCGACGAAAGCTTTGATATCGTCTGGTCAAACGCGGTTTTAGAGCATGTCGGCAGCCGAGCCGAACAGATCTTTTTCCTACAAGAGATCAAGCGCGTCGGCCGACAAGCTTTTCTTACGACGCCGAACAGGAATTTCCCGCTGGAAATCCATACCCGGACGCCGCTCTTGCATTTTCTGCCAAAAAAGATCTTTGACGCCTACCTGAGGTTGATCGGCAAAGGCTGGGCAACCGGCAATTATATGAACCTGCTATCCCTCAAAAGTCTGGAGGAATCCTTAAAAAAGGCTGGCATCAATAATTATCAGATAATCAAAAACCGTCTTGGCGGCTTTATCCTGGATCTCGTCGTTATCATCAAATAAATCGCGGCTCAAGCGTGAGCAAAGAATCAAAAAATCCCGCCGAAAGGCGGGATTTTATAATAAAAACACAGCGATAATTATTGGATATTAAAGGCGATGCTATAGCTCAACTGCGAAGACTCGCCGATAACCCTGATATCGACCGCTTTAGCCGCCAGGGCGGGCACGGTCAATTTCTGGGTGAAGCGGCCGCGCCGGTCGGCTGTCGCCTTGGTCTTGCTGCCGCCAAAATCAATCGCCAATTCTTCATCAGGGAAGTAACCGCCGCCGGTTAGCGTAACTGCGGCGTTAGCGCCGCCGAAAGTGCGATCCAATTTCAAGAAAAGGTTCTCCGTGCTCGTTTCCGCTTCGCTTTCCGTCGCCTTGAAAGAAGCGATCTTATTGAGCTTGTCATCTAAGACTAAAATGTTGGCATTATTGAAAACGACAATCTTGTCACCCGCGGCCGCGACGACTTTAAGCCCCATCGCCCAACCGCGCGGTCCGGCCAAGCCGCCGGTAAACCGGTAAGCGGCTACCTTCATCGTCGCCTTATCCAGCTTGACGACGCCGACGCCATTGGAGAAATAGATATAATCGCTCTGGCCGGAAGCCGCGACATCATAACCGGCATAGTCCAGGTGCTGGAAACTACCAAGCAATTTTCCGTCCAAATTGAACTTCTTCGTATAATAATCATCAACGATATAAAGGTTGCCGTCCGCGTCCTGATAAGCCTGGCGATTGCCGGGATTGGTCTTATAATTAACCGGGATATTCAAAGTCGCCTGGCCCGTGCCTAGGCTATAAACCAATAATTGATTATCGCGGACATCTAAGACATAATTATTGTTATAGGCCCGCAAATTATACGGCGCCGCTTTATCAACGATTGGCGCGCCGCCGATTACCTCCATATTCTCGTTCCAGATCTTGACGCCCTTGTCGCTCACCGTCACTAGATAATCGCCGAATTTATCGACCCGATTATACCACTCCCAATAGGTATTTTTCTGGCTGCTGACAAAATTAAGCTGATTTCCGACCAATTCATATTTATATAAGCTGAAATCGCTGATCGCGTAAACGAAAAGCCGGTCAGCCTGCGGGAAAAATTTGACATCGTAAAAATTGATCGGCCGGTTGAAGGTCTTGTCGGTCGGACGCACCTTGGCCAAGAGCTGCAAATCATTGCCAGCCAAGAGAAATAGTTCCAAACTGTCAGAGTTAGTCGTTGCGACATAAACTTTTCCTTGGAAACTAACGGCATCGCCGGAATAATAAGACTTAGTCTGGCTTTGGCTATAATGCACCAAGAAAAAAACGCCGCTAAGCAAAAATAATGATAAAATAATCAACCTTTTCATACAAATTTGTCTAATATTAAATAAATTTCTTTGAGATTAATTGTGTTCCTTAAATCCTAACTTAATTAATAACTTTTGTCAATATTATTTGAACAACATACTTGACAAATAATTTTATTTGTTTTAGAATTAATCATTAATCTAATATCATCATATGGAAATTATTGATTTTGGGAAACTATTGAAGAGAAAAAGAGGGACTATCCTGACCTTAGTTTTTGTAATTTTGGTCTTAACACTTGGTATCTCCTTACTCTTTCCCTTAAAATACGGCGCTAAATCGCGCTTATTAGTCATCCAGAACACTAGCGGCAACGATCCCTATACTATCTCGAAGTCTAACGAATATCTAGGGAATCTCTTCGCCCAAGTCGTTTATTCTGGATCGTTTTATAATCTGACCGTCAGCTCGGCTTATGATATTGATAAAAGCTATTTCTCAGGCACTTATAATGACCAGATCAAAAAATGGCAGAAGACGGTCAACACCAAAACCTTGGCTGATACCGGTATCGTTGAAATCAACACTTATCACACGAATCCCTATCAAGCCAGACAGATCGCGCTCGCTGTCATCGATGTTTTAATGAATAAGAACAGCAATTATCAGGGTAACGGGGAAGGAATCAAGGTTAACGTCATCGACCAGCCGCTCGTCTCAGCTTATCCAGTCAAACCGAACCTGCTCCAGAACCTAATCGTAGCTTTGACCGGCAGCTTATTGCTTTCCTTGTTCTATATTTACCTTTTCCCGGAAGAACGCTATAATCTGAAGTTATGGCCGAGACGACGCGCAAAGAAAATCAAAAATATCGGCCATGCCGTAACTTTAGATTATTATCCCCTGAATGAAACCGCTAGCAATCCAGAGGCGGCCAATGAAGAAAATTTTCGTCCGCAAGGGAATATCAATAATGTTTTCCGGAATTAAGGCACCGCTAATACCTGAAACGGTTGAAAAACAATAAATTATAAATAATTAATTAAATAATTAGAGTAACTTAATAAATAGCCGCCCTAAAGGAGGGGGCTCATAATGAAAACTATATTAATGTTAATAATGGTGCTGGTGTTTTTCTTAACCGCTCCATTAATAACTACGCTAACAGCCCAAGATTCAATACCCGAGTCTGATAGCATAGAAGATAGCCCATTATCCGCTTTTATCGCTAAGACTAATGTCATTGGTTTTGGCGGTTATTGGTTTTTGCCTAGCAACATAAATAACAATGGCAGCTGGGATGGCGCCTACTTCGACTACAGATTCTACGAATCTCAATATCTGCCGATCTTAACGGTGGGTTTATACGGAACAGCTAATTGGACAAGATTTACTGATAACCTCAGCCGTTATTCAGCACAAACGCGAGAATTTAGCGGCGGCCTAGTCATCGGCTATTATACCGAACAATTCTCTCAAACTCGTCCGATGTTTCTAGGTCTCAGCCTGGGGATCAAGCACGGCAAAGATAACGGTGAGAGCTCGTCTCGTTATGGTAAATATAGCGGCACTCAAATTGACTTTCTTTGGAGCCTAGGATTGAACCTTAATCTTATTAAAGTCCCTGAGCCAGGAGAAAAGATGTGGCCACGAACCCAAATTTTGCTAAACTTAGAAAGCCCATTCTCATCTAAAAAGGAGGCTTTTTGGAACAGTGAAAAAATAGAAAGCGCGGTTTGGAACCGATCTTACCTAGGCATCACGGCTAAACAGAGTATTATGGATCATTACTATAACGTTGGTTTAGTGATCAGCCCAAAAATAATCGCTACTTACAGCTATAGCTGGGGCGATAGCCAAAATAACTATGGACTCGGCGGAGAAATTTCTCTCCACCAACCATTTAAAGATGACTTCCTGTCGATTTATTATATATTTAAAATCAGTAATAAATTAGGCCGGAATGTCTCTAATTTTGGCATCAATATTAATTTTGCACTAATTCTTCTATACAACAACTAAAAAGAGAGGTCTCAAATGTTACAAACACCAGAAAATTCCCAAAATACTCGACAATCCAAAATATTTAAATGGATTGGCGGAATCGTAATCTTATTGATCGCCCTGTTCTTTATAATCGGCCAAGAAAAATTCGGTTGTGAAGATCAAGTAAAAAAAGATGATTCAACCAATATGGCGGCGAAGATTGACTCTATTAACGCGGCTTTAGCTAAAGCAAAAACTGATTCTATCGCTGCTGCTAGAGAAGCTAAAAAGGACTCATTATTGAGCTCTTACGCAGCCAAACTTGATAGCTGCTGTAATAAAAAAACTGCAAAACCAGTGCAGCAAAGAAAAAATGCAGCTGCTCCGGCACCGGCTCCAGTGCCAATCACTCCAGCTGCTCCAGTTCAAGTAATACAGATTATAAAGCCCGCTCCTGTCAACAGTCCAGCTGAACAAATAGCATCATCTACCCAATATCTACCGGAATATTACTACGAGGTTGGAAAAACCGATGAAATAATCTTTTGCGGAAACTTTAATCAAAAAAAGGATTTATACGTTCCGCATCTATGGTTATTAGCGGGCAAATATGATAAAGAACTATGCGAAAGAAATAATGATAGAGGCTGGAACTTTATCATAAAAAATACAGAACTAACGGATGGTTTTGTAAAAGGTAAAGCTGCGGTTACAAAATCAGGAGTGTTTTACATAGACGCAGAAATCGTAAATAATAACGCGCCTACTAGCACTTTCTCATTCTACATCAAAACCACTGCTAATGATTGGAACCTGACACCCTGGACGTTAACAAGCGACGGCATGTTTTATGCTTATAAGCCGTAAATATTCTATAAGGCTATCATAAAGATAGCCTTTTTTATATATAAAAAAGCTGCCGATTGGTTCGACAGCTTATACAACTTTTATTTTTTAGCCTGACTTTTTACTGAGCACTACTACTTTCATAACCAGATACTGGAATGATGTATCCCAGTAACTGCTACCCGGCATATGCGTGGATAGAACAGCCGGGGAATTTATGCTCGGCCCGAATCGGAAAAACAGAACCTGCGGAATAGGAAAGTTGGAAAAAGGAATTTCTATCTTCCCCCAATTTGGAAACCCTTCAACAGAAGTTTCGGCTAAAGGCGTTTGCCAAACACCACTGGAATCTTGCAACTGCACAAAACCAGCGATAAAGGGGGAAAAATGATTAGTATAGATCGTTAGTGACGCCGCATTTATATCTCTTCTGATTACAGCATTAGGCCCCTGATCACCACCAGATCCCGGCAAATTGGCTGGTACAAGCGGCTTAACGCTGCCCTGATCCAGCAAAGAAAAATTCCCATCGGCAAATGGTCCCCAAGATGAAGCCCATATTAGCCTGCCTGTAGTTTGATCAATCCGGCCAGCATGTACTTCGTAATCAGCGGGCACTAAAGATACCCTGATAGCTACAAACTTACCAATATCTCCGGTATTAGCCGGGACCAAGGAGCCATTAACCAGATTAAGATTAGTATCGACGGGCGCTATAGTCTTAATAGTCCAGGGCGAGCCAGTAACGCTCCCCGTATAACCATAGGCACCATTTCCTAATCCCTGCATGCTTTTTTTATGGGCGGCAAATACCAGATTATAAAGCCCGCTGGTACCGGCCGGAGCAGAAGACACAAAGGCTAAACCCGGTAAACCATCGAGACTATGGACTATTTCTACCGTATCCACAGCCATATGAGCCTGCCCCTTATCATCTACCCCCACGAGGTTTACGAAAGTAATAGATCCTGGTTTAATCGCATGCCAAAATTCAACCATCGAATTTGAAGACTGATAGTTATTCTCAGCGATGGTCCACTGCCAAGATACTATATTGACGCCCGCCTTCGCTTTCGCTTGATAAGTAGTTTTTAAGAATTGTTCTGTCTGCACTCTAGTGGCAGACGTACTTTTATTCAAAATACTCATCTGGATTTCTATCTTGCCACTAGCAACCGGCTCGGCATCATCCGGTTCGACGAGGATTTTTTCTTGGCAACCAAATATTGCCAACACTAATAAGAGAACAAAATATTTTAAATATCTGTTCATGATCTTTTACTCCTTTTTATGATTTTTTTATGATTTATGAGACTTACTGTCTATTTGTTAAAAAACTTTTTTCGCTAAAAGCGAAATAACCTGATTATCTGAAACGATCTGATTATGATTTCTGCTTACTGTTTATAGACCGCGAGCACTCTCGCGGCCACCGCCGGCCAGGTAAATTCTCGCTTGATACGTTCGTAAGCGGATCTGGCTTTCGCTTGGGCGGTATCGCTATCGGCCAAGATCGCCTGCAGCTTAGCTTGCAGATCATCAATATCCTTAGTCGCGAAAGTGAAGCCGGTACCGGCGATCGCTTCGGCATTCGCCGGGATATCGCTCACCAAACAGGCCGTCTTATGCGCCATAGCTTCTAATAGGGAAATAGACAAGCCTTCCATTTCCGAAGATTGGACGAACAAGTAAGCGTTAGCATAAAGCTGGTCTAAAGTCCGGCCGTTCTGGTTGCCGGTAAAGATGATCCGATCATCGTCAGCGGCTAATTTTTCCAATTCCGCCAGATACTCGCCGTCGCCAGTGATCACTAATTTCTTATCCGTCTGGATATTCTTGAAAGCGGCGATCAGGTATTGCAGGCCTTTGAGCTTGATTATCCGAGAAACGCTTAAGATATAATTCCCCCTGCTCAGGCCCCAAGCGCGGATCCGCTCCTCGCCCGCTTCGTCATATAAGTTCGCGCCATTCGGGATCAGGATAGTTTCGCGGCCATAGGTCTTTTGGACATATTCACGCATCGATTCGGTCAGGACGATGACTTGATCGCTATAACGGCACATCAGCTTTTCGCCGAGCCGTAACATAGATTTAGCAAAACCGCCCCACTTATCGTTAAAATAATCAAAGCTATGCAGAGTGGCGATTATCTTGACACGCGGCCGCAAGAGCTTAGGCAGCCAGACTAAAAGAGAGGGGCCGATGCCTTGAAAATGGATGATATTGACTTTACGCCGCCAAACATCGGCGAGCGCTAAAAAAGTATGGGTGATGCTGGCTAAATTCTTACTATAGATACATGGCTTTTCGATGATCTGGATATCCTTATATTCCTTAAGCCGGACGGGTAAATAATTACGGCGGTTATATACTAAAACATCCTGGCCTAAAGCAGCCAGGTTAAGCGCTAAACTTTCCACATACCGCTCCACGCCGCCGTTCTGCGCCGGTATGCCTTTTTGTCCGATAAACGCGATTTTCATTACTTTAATATAACATCACATTGTAATATATATCAAAATATTTGTCAAGTAAAATCAACTTAAAAAAGCCGGTTATAAAATCCGGCTTTTAAGCGATAATTTGATTTGTTATTAGCTAAATATTCTAAAGCCACTTTTTACGTTCAAAAAACAATAACATTCCAAGAGAACATAAGAGCATTAACCCTAAAATTATCCAAAAGCCGTAATGGCCATCGACAAAAGGCATATATTTAGCATTCATCCCGAAAATACCGGTTAACAGGGAGAGCGGTAAAACAATGACTGAAAAGATCGTGAGCGTCTTCATGATATCGGTCATCCGATCGTTGAGCATCGATTCATTCGTATTATTCAAAACTTCAATCATTTCTTTCTGGTTATCCAGCATCTCCCAGATCCGCTTAGAATGTTCTACGAGGTTAGCATAATATTTCTTGATCGCCGCCTTCTCCACTAAGCTGCTTTCCATCTCCAATAATTTCTGTAGGATATTCTTATGGTTCTGGATGATCCGACGGATATTGATGATATTGCGGCGCAGCGCCAGGACCTGCTTGACCGCCTCTTTCTGGCTGCCGGAAAAAATCAGGTCTTCGACTTCGTTGATCTTCAAGCTATTCTGATCAAGCAGCTTGTAACAGCTGTCGATCAGGTGCCCCAGGATCTCATAGAGCAGGATAGCGGAAGATTCGAGAGAATAAGACAAGAGGGAGCCGGGGCTTTTCTTGCCCAGGTTGAAAAAATCGGTCAAGGCTTTCAGGTTATTATTATGGGCGGTGACTAAGAAGCCGTGTCCGATAAAAAAATCGATCTCGCCGGCGATAATCTTTTCATCCTTGAAAGTAGGGAAGTGCAGGACCAAGCAGAGATAATCTTTACCCTTGAAGATCATCGGGCGCTGGAAGGAAACCGAGGCGGCCGCCATCTTCAGATGCGCCAAATCGAAATTATAATTCTTCCTTAGATAATCGATCTCGCTCTTGCCGGCGTTAGTGATATTGATCCATTTCAAAAGCGCGGCGGTGTGCGGATTATCTATCTTGAGCTCTTCCACGCGCTCGCTGATCTTCTTATAATGGGGCATAAAATGATAAATTTGCTTTGACTTAAGGCAAATTTTATAATAAAATAAGATTACCGTAATTATAACATATGGCCAATGTTTTGGGAATAAATCTGAGCGAAACAGATGCCGGCGAAGCCTTGAAAAAGGCGCTCGGATTCTTAAGCGAAGGCGGACAGCATTATATCGTCACGCCGAACCCGGAAATCATCCTCCGCTCCCATCAAGACGAAGAATTATTTTATATCCTTAATAAGGCTGATTTATCGATCGCGGACGGTTCCGGCCTGAAGCTGGCCGGCTTACTGGCCGGGATAAAGGTTCCGCGCGTGACCGGCGCCGACCTGACTTTCCAACTATTAAGCGCGGCAGCGGAGCAGGGCATTAAAATCGCGGTCTTGAATTGGCGCGGCGGCCTATCCCGACACTCGGAAATAGAGCAAGCGCTCCGCCGAAAATACCCGCGCTTAAGCTTCTTAGTCTTGGACGCCAGCCGCTCCCAGCCGCTCGCGCCGAAGATAATCGACCGGATCAATGATTTCTCTCCGGCCATCCTTTTTAATACCTTCGGGTCGCCATACCAGGAAAAGGCAATATATCATAATTTGAAAAAAGTCCCGTCCGTCCGCCTCGCTCTGGGGATCGGCGGCTCCTTCGACTATCTAACCGGACGCGCGCTCCGGGCGCCGCGCTTCCTGCGCGCCGCCGGACTGGAATGGTTCTGGCGCCTCCTCCAGCAGCCGAAAAGATGGAAGCGGATTTATAACGCGACGGTAGTATTCACGGAAAAATTATTAAAAACCCGGCTGAATCATTTCTTATATCGGCCTAATGTCGCCTGCCTGCTATATAAGAAGGGTAAGCAAGGAATAAAAATCCTGATTGTAGAAAGGGAAGACCAGGCCGGACACTGGCAGCTGCCGCAAGGCGGAACGGACGGCGAAAGTTTGAAAAAAGCCGGCGCCCGGGAGCTCCGGGAAGAGCTGAATACCGACAAATTCATAACCAAAGGCGTTTTCCGAGATACTTATAGCTATCTTTTCCCGCCAATCAGCGAACAAGCCTCATCTACCTCCGCTAAACGTTTCCGCTATGATTATAAGGGGCAAAGACAGGGCTTATATGTCGCCGAGTTCACCGGGAATGATGAAGAAATAAAGGTTAATTTCTGGGACCACCGCGCCTGGAAATGGGTAGATGACGATAAATTAATAGAGACGCTCCATCCGGTCAGACAAGCCGGGGCCAAGATCTTTTTAGAAAAATTAAAATCTATAAATCTATAATTTAATCCCCGGCTACGGGAACCATCATATATGCCAGCTGACAAAAATAAAATCCGTTTGCGCTTCGCGCCGTCGCCGACCGGCTTCCTGCATATCGGCAATCTGCGCTCCGCTCTCTTCGGCTATCTGCTCGCCAGAAGCTGGGGCGGACGCTTCATCCTGCGCATCGAAGATACCGACCAAAAAAGAGAAGTCGCCGGAGCGACAGATAGCCTACTGGAGATCTTAAAATGGGTCGACATAGCTTTCGATGAAGGGCCTCAGCATGACGGCGGCTATGGCCCCTATATCCAGACCGAACGCTTGGCGATCTATAAAGAGCAAGCCGACGCGCTTTTAGCGGCCGGCCGGGCTTACCGCTGCTTCTGTTCAGCTGAACGCTTGGCCGAAATGCGTACCGAACAAGAAGCGAAGAAACAAGCACCGCGCTATGACCGCCGCTGCCGCGATCTAGGTGAAGCCGAGATAGCCGCCAAGTTAGCGGCCGGAGAAAAATTTGTCATCCGCCAGAAATTGCCTCTGGGCGGAGAGGTCCTTGTCCATGACGAACTGCGCGGCGATATCAGATTCCAGGCAGCGGATCTGGACGACCATGTCCTCGTCAAATCCGACGGCATCCCGACCTACCAATTTGCCAATATCGTCGATGACCACCTGATGGAAATCTCCCATGTCACCCGCGGCGATGAATGGCTCTCTTCTTTCCCTAAGAATATCCTGCTCTACGAAGCCTTCGGCTGGACGCCGCCAAAATTCATCCACTTGCCCCTGATCCTGAATAAGTCTGGCGGAAAATTAAGCAAGCGCCAAGGCGATGTTTTCGTCGAGGACTACCGAAACAAAGGCTATCTGCCGGAAGCGATCGTCAACTTCTGCGTACTCTTAGGCTGGCATCCAAAAAGCGACCAGGAAATCTGGTCCCTGAAAGAACTGGAGAAAGGTTTCTCCCTAGCTGGCCTAGGATCAAGCCCGGCGGTTTTCGATCTGGAAAAATTAGATTATTATAACGGCTATTATATCCGCCAGAGATCAGTAACGGAATTAGCGGCTTTATGCGCGCCTTACCTAAAGGCGGCCGGACGGGAAATCGCTGATCAAAGCCAATTAGAAAATTTCGTCGCCTTATCCCAAGACCGTCTCAAAAAATTAAGCGATATCGTCGAACTCACCGATTTCTTATTCGACCTGCCGCCCTATGAACGCTCTTTGCTGGCCTGGAAAAATCTGACCCTGGAAGAATCGCTGGCTAAACTCCGCGAATTGTCCGGAGAACTAGAAAAAATCAGCAACCAAGATTGGCATAAAGAATATCTGGAAGGGAACATCTTGGCCTGGATCAAGGATAAAGGATATAAGAACGGAGATTATCTATGGTCGCTCCGCGTCGCTTTGACCGGTTTAAAAAATAGCCCCGGGCCATTTGAAGTAGCCGGCGCTCTGGGTCGGGAAGAGAGTTTCAGGCGGATAAATCAGGCTTTAAAATAGCTAGTATTCAACAATTTTAATTAATATTTACAGATAATATAAAATATGTTATAATTATCAAACTATGAATATAGTTTCTCTCTTCAAGACCGGTCGCTTGGCAAAAACTAGCTTCTTAGCCATAATCTTGGCTAGCTTTTTGCTGTCAACCCCGCTGGTCTTCGGCCAGAATGGCAGCATCGATGATGAAATAAACACTCTCAACTTACAGATCCAAAACCAAAAAAAGCAATTGGAAGACCTGCGCTCGCGGCAAAAACAATTGCAGGCGCAAATCGAACTGAAGCAGCGCGACCGCATCAGCCTGAGTAACCAACTATCGATCCTGGAAAATCGCTTGGCCAAAGCCCAGTTGGATATAGACAGCGTCAATTTGGAAATAGATAAGACTAATCTGGAAATCAAAAAGATAGAAGCCGACAGCGCTAACCTAGACAAACAGATTGAAACCCAGAAACAGCATATCGGCAATCTGCTCCGGACGATCTATAAGCAAGATCAGATTTCTACCTTAGAAATCCTGCTCCTGAATGATTCTTTGACCGAATTCCTTAATCAAGCCAAATACCTGCAAGATACTAACGAGGAAATCGGCCATAGCGTCGAGGATCTCAAGGCTAGCAAGGTGCGCTTGGAGCAGAATAAGCTCAGCCTAGACCAAAAGAATAGCGACCTCTTATCCCTGAAAGATCAATTACAAGACAAGAAAGATAATCTCGGCTACGAACAAGCCAATAAGATTAACCTCTTAGACGAAACTCGCTCTTCCGAACAAGAATTCCAAAAACTGCTGCAGCAAGCCAAGCGGGAACAGCAGCAAGCGGAAGCGGAGATTGCGAGCGCTGAACAGCTGGTCCGGAAAAAGATGTCGCAGAAAGACCTGGACCGTCTCAATAACGGCAATAATACTCTCGTCTGGCCGGTACCGAGTCGATATGTCGTCGCCAGCTTCCATGACCCGGAATATCCATACCGCAATCTGATCGGCGAACACTCGGCGATCGATATCCGCGCCAAGCAGGGAACGACTATCGTCGCGGCCGCGGACGGTTATGTCGCTAAAGTTAAATTCGACGGCTCTACCAAATACGCCTATATCATGCTTATCCATGGCAACGGCCTGGCCA
Source organism: Patescibacteria group bacterium (assembly GCA_041651195.1). Classification (GTDB taxonomy): domain Bacteria; phylum Patescibacteriota; class Patescibacteriia; order Patescibacteriales; family UBA12465; genus UBA12465. Next base: position 35,707 of record JBAZJR010000007.1, on the reverse strand, counting down.
CGGTTTATGGCCACGTCTCCGCAGTCTATGTCCTAGCCGACCAATACGTAACCCAAGGGCAGGCCATCGGCCGTTCCGGCGGCATGCCGGGCGGAATCGGCTCCGGACCGTTCACGACCGGGCCGCACCTGCACTTTGAGGTCCGCCTGAACGGCTTGCCAGTCAATCCGGAAGCTTATCTGCCTTAATCATCTTGAAAAATGAGAATAGGAGTAAAAATAGCAAAACATCGACCAGGATTTACCCTCATTGAGCTCTTGGTGGTCATCGCCATTATCGGGCTATTGTCCACCTTATCTATATTAGCGCTCAATTCTAGCCGCTCCAGGGCCCGGGACGCTAAACGCGTGCATGATATGCGGCAATTGGCCACCGCCCTGGAAGTATATTTTGATAAGTACGGACATTACCCGCCCCAAGATGGTGTCTCCAACTGTACCATGGTAGGTAGCCCTCTTAACTGGTGCGACTCCAGCGAAGATGACAGTTTCATTCCGGACCTGGAAACTACGGGTATTTCCGGACCGCTGCGCGACCCCTGGAACGATCGGGCCAATTTCTATTACCATTACCGCAACGGGGTCACTAATTGGTGCGGCGGCTTAAACAAGGCGGCAATCGTTTTTTTTCTTGAAAATAACACTAATATCGAATCCTTGGCTAAACTGGCCGCCAGTCAAAGCAGTTCTATAGGATACGGACGGATAATCTGTATATTTTAAACTCCCAAATAAAAAAATGCTGGTAGACAAAAATATAGCTTTATGCTATATTTTTTAGTTATTGATCTTTAAAATTATCCCAATTCAAAGGTTAGATTGGTTTTCTCTGTTCCTATCCTGGGAATTGAGAAAACTAATTTAACCCAAAAAGAGAGGAAATATAATGCAAAAAACAAACATTAATACCGATAACTATCGACGGCTTGACGCCAAACTTGATGATTTCGGAAAAACAAGCGAATTACTTAAAAAAACTGAAATTATTAAAGCCGATATTGGAAAAATCTTTTATTCCAATCCTGGAAAAACAACCGGATCAGTTATCAGTAACGAAAAATTTCTATTAATGGATCCTGATACTATCGGCGGCTGGATAAGGATCGGGGAATTAGATGTTAATACCGCGCAAACAAAACATTCCGTACATTACGATTATTGTGCAGAAGTCACCAAATTTCCAAAAAATTTAACTATAGCGGAAATTATCGCTGATTTGATTTATATTAATGAACCGCATGAAGCGACTGAATTACTATTCGGTTGCGATATAGGCCAGTTAGACGATGAAACTGGACGGAATATATTCACCAGTTTCGCGAGAGGAGAAGATAATAGCCTCTTAAAGGAGGCGGCGGATCATCACGTCTGGGTAAAAGATCCATCCGGCTTAAAAGGATTTGCCATTGAGGTTTATCCTGGGGAATGGCTCCTATTCCAAAATGAAACTGGCAGTAAGGTATTAATGATGATAAGTTGACAATGGCAAGAAATTAACAAAGTCCAATATTTATTGGGCTTTTTATTTTCTGTATATTTAATTAACAGTTAAAATTTTCTCCCGTCATGCACCTTGCGATGGATATCTCTAAGCTGTTTATTGGTCACGTGGGTATAAATCTGGGTAGTAGCGATATTACTGTGTCCTAAAAATTCCTGCACCGTACGAAGATCTACCCCCTGGTTAAGCAGATCCGTGGCGAAAGAATGACGCAGGGTATGCGGCGTCGCCATAACCGGCAGGCCGGCGATCTTCACGTATTTTTTCACGATATCTTCAATACTTTTAACGGTCAAACGACGGGTCTTATCGCTTTTCGCGCCGCCACGGCGATAATTTATAAATAGCGCGTCATCCAGATCTTTGCGCTCGCCCAAATATTGGCGCAAGGCCTTGATCGCCCGATTAGAAAAATAAACGGTCCGGATCTTGCTGCCTTTGCCGATAATTGCGGTTTCGATGTCGGCGGTATCATCCTTGATGCGCAATTGGTCGCGATTCAGAGCAGCCAGTTCGGCCACCCGCAGGCCGGTGGAAAATAAGGTTTCTAATAACGCCCGGTCGCGCAGACCGATAATCGTTTTATCCGCCGGCGCGGTCAAAAGTCGGGAAAGTTGTTCCAACTTTAAAAATTTTATTTCTTTATCAGCCTTGTCTTTAGCCAACTTTACTTTTGAGGGCGGCAGGGAAGCGATGTCTTTTTCCACAAAAAATTCCAATAAAGACCGCAGAGCGATCAGGTAATAATTCTGAGTAGTCTTTTTCAGGGTTTTTTTGGTCTTAGGGTCGCTGTGGCGCGATAAGTAGACTTTATACTGCCAGATGTGTTCCGGGGTCAGGGAAGCGGGTTTTAAGCTCTCCTGGCCGGTATCTCTCAGCCAACCGAAGAACTTACGGAGGAAGCGAGTATAGTTTTCTTGGGTCTTAGAAGAGAGACCTTTTTCCACCTCGCAGAAATCTAGATAATCGATCAAGTATTTAATTATGGGTTTATCCTTATCCATAAATTAATTATAACATATTTTATCTTTAATGTTCTCTGGATATTTTTGAAAAAATAGCAGGGGAGAGCCGAGAGAGGCCTCAAATCCATTGGTCTTTCTGGTCAACAATACTTCGCATAATGTATATTAATACACCTATTAATGAATTAAATAAAGAGAGGCTTTTAAACCCCCTTTATAGGCAGGCCGGCTAATCTAGCTGATCACCAGACCCATAAGATAAATCTGCGGCTGGAACATCAGGATCACTTTGCAAATCAGGAGAAAAATCCCGATAACAGTCAAAGCGGCGATAAATACAGCTAAACCGAATAAAAATTTAAAAAATCCTTCCATATATATTTATTTAAAGTCCGGATTGATAAAGATCCGGTCGCCGTAGCGCAGATCAATATAATTCGTCCTACTGAAATTATCCTTTATTTTTTCCTTTTTGACAAGCAGAAGCAGGGCGATCTGCTTAACGGCGTCATCCTTGACATTAAAATAGGCCTGAGGGCCGCCGGCAAACTTGACCTTGATCGTATTGAATTCCTGGTCAATGATATAACGTTCGACAGATAATTCTGGATAGGCGGCCAGGCCTTGATTCAGATTCATGATAAAATTCAAATAACTCTCGCTGATCCTGATCTTATCTTTCTCTCCGACTAAGGTTTCTGAATTTTTATTCTCCAAAATGAAATATTTTTTCTTGTCCTCTTCCTGGATCGCCGGCTCCTGGATCAGATAAGCGTCCGCGGAGGCATAAGATAGCTGGCTTCCCTCCTGGAAAATAAAGGCGTAGGGACGTTCGCTGACTTTTACTGCCAATGTCCGCGGCCATAGCTTCTCAATCTCCACGCCGGCAAAATTATATTCAGCCAAGATCGCGACCTCGGCTTCCTCTTGATCAAATAAGAAAAGGTTGCTCTGCTTAAAGAGCAACCCGCGCGAAGCCGCTGTCTGCTGCCAGACAATATTTTCTAAGTTGCCGCCAGGCACCCGGGTCAGACCGCTGACCTTGATTTGCTCTAGGCGCCAGAAAGGCGCGGCCAAGAAAAACCAGATTAAGAGAGCAGACAACAGAATAATGGCAAGGATTGTCCAATGCAAAGGGAAAAACCGCTTCCCTGCCGCCTGGCGATGAAAAAAGGGGTTACGTAAATCCTTGCGCTGGTAGTCTTTTTTTATATTTTTAGGCCTGGACCGCTGAAACATGATTTATGGGTTATTATACTATTTTTCTTCTAATATTAGCTTGGAATCTAATTAATATTTCATAGGGTATCGTTCCGGTTAAAAGCGCCAGATTAACAATAGAGTTCGGATCCGCCGGGCGCTTAGAAACGACCTGGACCATATCGCCCAGCTGGAACTTATTATGGCCGCAATCCAGGCAGCTTAGATTCATACAGACCTGGCCGGCGATCTGACACAAAAAATCACCAGCTGCGGACTTGACTAATACCCGACCCTGGTTAGACAGGCGACGATCTAGTCCCTCAAAGTAACCGAAAGGCATGACCCCGATCGTTGTCGAGCTTGGCGCGAGATAAGTTTCATTATAAGAAACGCTGGCACCGCTTTTTATTTCCTGCCGGGCGATGATCTGCGAATAGACTTCGAGCGCCGGCTTTAAGGCGGCGGCTTTAAGCGCCACCTCGCTGTCCTGGCCGCTAAAGGGGCTATAACCATAAAAAGCCAAGCCCGGACGGAAAGCGGTCAGTGATTTATTATGACTGGTAAAGACGGCCGCGGAATTCCCCAGATGGATCCACTGCGGAAAATATCCGGCAGCGCGCAGATTATCCAAGGCTAGATTAAAATTTTCTTCCTGTTCCTGATTCAAGGAGGAATTTTGTTCAGCGGCAGCAAGGTGCGACATTAACCCACTGATCTGGACCTGGTCCAGATATTTCTTATTCTCCCGCAAAAATAACGGCAGATCCTGGATGCCCTCGCGGTTCATGCCGGAATTGACAAACAGATGGACCTGGGCTTTCCGGCCGTAACGAGCCAGATGCCGCAAGGTTGCCGCATTATAAACCACGAATTCTGTCCTCTTTAATTGGCAGTAACCATAGGCCTGGAGAGGCATCTCGCCCAGAATCAAGACCTTGCCTCTGAAATGACGGTAAACGATCTGGGCTTCTGGATAAGAATCTACGACGACGAGCGGCGGCGCGACAGTATTCAAGATCTGGCAAAGCTCTTTCAGGCCGTGCCCGTAAGCGTTAGATTTCAAAACCGGAAACATGGCCGCTGCCGGTTGCAAACTTTTTAAATACCGATAATTATCCAGCAAACCGGATCGGCTGATTTCCAGATGATTTAAGGTTTCATATTTCGGCTTTAGCCAATGTCTGAGTGATTCTATCATAACTCAATTTATGAATCTGCTTTAGGGCTGGCTAACGACGCCTCGGCCGGAATTGAAATGATCTCCATCCAGATTAGTATCCAACTCATTGAGGTATGCCCTAGTCGCCTCGCCCGTCAAAGCATCCTCGCCGTAATAACGGATATCAGACAAGAGAGGCAAAACCTGGAATTCTTGCTCAACGGTCGGGATCAACTCGATTTCAAAACCTAAACGATAATTATTTTCTCCCCCTTGGAGCTCGGGTATCCGCCAAACGATTTGTCGGGAAGAGGTGCTATAATTGAATTCGCCAGCCAAAAGCGAACGCCCCGCCGCCAGTTCTACTCCTTGGGGCAAGCGGGCGCTAAAGACTATATTTTTGAAATCAGCAACGCTGGACGCCTCCCAGAATATCCAATAATCCGTCGGGATGCCGACTAAGGGCGGCAACGGTCCGATGCCTAATTGGTCGCCCTGCGGACTGGTATAATAAGCTACCGCTTGCGCCTTCAGTTCCGCCGCCACCGTCAAAGACGGCAGGCTGGCAGTTTCTTTAAGGACCTGGCCAGCCATATTATATTGGCTCTGCGCCTGCCAATTGATCTGCCGAGCCTGTTGATTCTTCTGATTAAAATAAACCCAAACTGAGACTTCCCCGCTCTCGCCAGCCGGAACTTTAGCTAGGACCGCCTCCCGGCCGCTTAAAGATAAACGATCATCCACTTTAACAGCTTTTAACTGGCTGACCGTAAAATTAGCGTCAGTCGTTAAGAAATTTATCTTGATGTCGCTGATAGCGGCTGTACCGTTATTTTTAAAACTAATCTTGACCAGATTGCCGTTCTTGATCTTGATAGTAGAGCTGGCTAAAGCATAATCAATCTCTAGCGGCGGATTATTTAAATCGACCGTGGGCGGCGCATAAGCGCCGATCCCCGGCAAACTGGGCCGGTAAAAATATAGGCTGGCCACGGCGATGAGCAGGATAACGATAATCAAAAACAGGGAGAGATCCAGAATCAGATGCCAATGACTCTTCAGATAGTAGCGCTCCCAGCGGCCGCGGAAATAGTGATGAATAATCTTAAACATATGTTTAAAAATTAATAAAAATTATGCAAACCAACTAGGATTTCCGCCTGGCCGTCGCCGTCCACGTCGCTGATACTCACCCGGATGCCGCCGTGATAAGCCTGATCATAGGCAAAGAAGCTTTTCAACGCTTGGCCTTGGTTATTGAAGACCCGGACTTGCGGGCCGCCGCCACCAGCCGGAGCGGTAACAATTTCAGCCCGACCGTCGCCCGTCAAATTACCGGCTGCGACATTGACGCCGCCGCGCATCTTTGCATCATAAGCCAAGAAAGAATTCTTTAATCGGCCGCTTAAAGTAAAAACCTTAATGAGCGGCTCTGTTCCGGCGCCTGGACCGGTAACGATCTCTAGCCGGCCGTCATCATCTACGTCAGCCAAGGCGACATTGACCCCGCCGCGCAAATTCTTATCATAAGCGAAAAAGCTGCTCTCTAATTTCCCGCCCGGAGAAAAAACCCGGACTTGCGGGCCGCCGCCGGGTCCGGCGCCGACCACGACCTTCTCGAAATAACCGTCATTCAGATGGGCGGCTAAGCTGAGTTGTTTCTTATATAATTTATCATAGGGGCTGAAAGAGGAAACCCTTTGGCCGTTCTTGTAAAGATTAACCTGGCCGCTCGCCGCGCTGATATTGATATCCACTTCCCCGTCCTGGCTACCGGACGCCATAATTACCTCGGCACCGCCCGGAAAAGCGCTGGCGTAAGAAAAAAAACCGTTCCGGACTTGCGCGCCAGAAAAATTATAAACCCGGAAAAAATAACCGTTGGTAAAGGGGGCGTTCTTAATGAGCGTGCTCCGTTTCAGGAGGATCAGGCCGTCCTGCGGCTCTAAAGAGATATAATTTATCTTCTGGCCGTTATTGACCGTCGGATCTTGATGGCCCTTAATCTTTTCCAATTCTTCTTTCTGAAAAACATAGGTCTGTTTCCGATCAGTAGAATTGACCAGAGCCAAGCCATTTTGGAAATCGCGGCGCCATAAGCCCGGCTTTAATATCTCGCTGGAGCTGGCCAGGAGATTATAAGGGCGTGATTGCGCCGGTCCGAGATTCACGCCATATTCATCATACCACCAAGTCTGACCGTGATTAGCGACATCATAATCATAACTGAAAAAACCGTGGCCTAAGAGCGTGCTAGCTAAACCATAGCGGACGCGGCGGTAATTGGCTTGGTTCTTATCATAAATATTGATCACGGTCGTCTGCGGCGAGAGATTAAGCGCCGGCAATTTAAGATAGGTCTGCAAAGAGCCGGTCCAAGTGCCGCCGTTTTCCCAAAAAGACGGAAAGCTCTCCAGCATCATGCCGTTCAAGAGGGGCTGGTAACCGTCATAGACGCGGCCATTGCCGACGATGATGAAATCGCGCCCGACTAGCGCGCGAGTATTGGCCAGCATTTTTTTAAAACCGGTAGACCAAGCGATATCCGCCGCGTTCTGACTGTCAGGCGAACCATTATTATCAAGATCCAAGGTCTTGGAATTTATCCAGCTCACGTCGCCCCAGGTATTATCATAAAAAACGCCGTCCCAAAGGCCGCTCGTCTGCAGTTTATCAGCGACAAATTGCGGCAGATAATCATAAAAACGTTTTCCGGCGGCGTCAGGCAAAGCCCCATCCGTCAGGTTAAACATATAAGTATCAGGCCAATTGGAAATCCTATTTCCGGCCGCGTCCTTCAGCCACCAGCCGCTAAAGATGCCCTGGTTGAATTCCTGCCGCAGATAAGCCTTATCATAGCTGTCTATCTCATCCAGGATCTCCTGCGCCGTGATATAAGCCAGGATAATGACGCGCGGATTAAGGGCGCGAATCTTCATGATCTGCTCTCGGCTGTTTTCCTGGGTTTCCATATCCAGGATCAAAAGATCCCATTTAGCTAGCGCGGCGGCTTCCGCATTGCTGATTTCCCATTTCAAGAAGTAATTAGCCAAGCGCGGATAAGTATTTTTCAAAACTGCCGCCCGCGTCAGGGACGGCCAAAATAGGACGGCGAGGAAAATGGCAAAGATGATCTTTTTCATGGCTGATTTCTTTAACTCCGATGGCCTCTTTTAGGCGGACTTGGCTTTAATAATTTTTAAACCGCGCGGCAGGTACTTATGAAGTATCTTAGGGATGATAACCGAACCGTCCGCCTGCTGATTCTGCTCCAAGATCGCCGGTACAAGGCGGCTGGTAGCTAAGCCCGAGGCATTCAAAGTATGGACGAATTCATTCTTGCCGGTTTCCGGATCCTTATAGCGGGTCTGCCCGCGGCGCGCCTGGTAATCTAAGGCATTAGAAATACTGCTGACTTCTTTATAGATGCCCATAGACGGGATAAAGACCTCGAGGTCATAAGTCTTAGCCATCGCGGCGCTGCAATCGCCGGCGGCCAGCTTGGAAACTTGGAAATGCAGATCCAGTCCTTCAACTAATTTCTGCGCGTGGCGGACCAATTCGGCGAACATCTCCCAAGATTTTTCCGGCTGGGAAAAAATGAACATCTCGACTTTGTTGAATTGGTGGCCGCGGATCATCCCCCGCTCTTCCTGGCGATAACTGCCCGCCTCTCGGCGGAAACAGGGCGAATAAGCGAAATATTTGAGCGGCAGCTCTGCCAGCGGCAGAATCTCTTCGCGGTGATAATTACCGAGCATCATTTCGCTGGTCGCGTTCAAACAGAGCTTATCTTGCGTCCAAAAAAGATCGTCGCGAAATTTCGGCAGGTGCCCGGAAGTATAGGCAGATTTTTCCGTCAACATGAAAGGAGGGATCAAGAACTGATAGCCGTTCTGGGTATGGAAATCTATAAAGTAAGATAGTAGGGCCCATTCCAAAAGAGCGCCGACCCCCTTATAGCACCAGAAGCCGCTGCCCGCGATCTTGACAGCCCGTTCGTAATCGATAATATCGAGCGACTTAGCTAATTCGACGTGATCTTTGGGCGCAAACTTAAATTTCGGCGCCTGGCCATAAGTAAAGATGACTTCGTTGTTTTCCTTTTCGCCAGCTACTACGTCCGGCGCCGGGATATTCGGCAATTCCGCCAGGCGCTCGGCAAGATCGTTTTCAACGACGGCTAGCTCTGCTTCCAAGGCCTTGATCTCTTCGCCGATCGCTTTCATGCTCGCAATCACTTCTGGCGAAGGCTTGATCTTGGAATTCTTATTGCGCTCCGCTTGCCGCCCCTCTAATCGAAGACCGATTTCCCGGCGCTGATCGTCTAGCCTGATGATCGTTTCTAAATCTAATTTTTCTGCCGGCAAACGCTTAAGTAGTCCGGCACGGACCGCCGCGGTATCATTACGGATCAATTTGATGTCTAGCATATTTTTAATTGATTATTTCCCCACCGAAAGTCTTTAGGAGATCAGCCATCAACCCTTTAGCCGAACCGACTTGGACACCGCTCGCGTCGGGAACATCCGGCGCGGCCGGCGCCGACGGCATAACGGCGGCGGCAGCGTCCGCTTTTTCCTCTGCCGCTTCCCGCCGCAATTCTAAATTTTCATCGACCGCTGATTCCCAAACCAGGCCTGTACCAAAAACATCGGCCAAAGTGCTGTCGACGATCGTCTTGATATTAGGGTCGTTGATCCGATCCCGGTGAAACTTATATTTGAATAGCAGGCTCAAGCAGCTTTCGCCGGATGGGCGCGGCTCGCAATTCTGCAAGACGAAGGAAAGAGAATGGTTATGTTTCTTAATCTTAACCAAAAACTCCGGCCATTTGGCAGCGATATCGGCCGCTGAAAGATTAAGCGCGGCCTTCAGTGGGCGTCCGCTGCCGGGATTCTCTGCAGCCAGATTCTTAACCGACTGCGGCCGGACTGGCCGGACTGACGGATTCGGCGGCAAATTAATTTCCGGACTAGGCGCGGCCGGGCTGCCAATCGGGCAGAAACAAAGTTCGCCGATCGCGAGCTCTAAGGGCAATTGCGGGATGAGCGGGCTCTTATTATCATTAGCTGTTTCCAAAAAACGGCGGGTAAAGGAAAAAATCTGGTTCCAATCCAGGCTGTCGGTGACTTCCAAGAGACGTTTTTCCAAATTTTCTCCAAGATCAAGCCCCAAACTATCAGCTAATTCCGGATTAAGCTTATCTAACATAATCCGGCGCAAGAGCCCGATGATCTCATTGATAAAAACCTTAATGTTGACGCCGCTATCTGTCAAGCTATTGACCAGCTCTACGGCTTTAGCCGCATCCTTGCGGCTCAAATGATCCAATAAGCTGATCGCCTCGTTGCTATTATAATGCGGGATCACGAGCTCCGCTTGTTCGCTCGTAATCTTCTTATCACCGAGTGAAAAGATCTGTCCGAGCAAACTTTCCGCGTCGCGCAGATGTCCGCCGGAACGGCGAGCTACCGCCTCTAAAACGGCCGTATCAATCTCGATCTTCTCACGGCTGGCGATATAGGCGAGCTTTTTCACGATTTCTTTGATACTGATCCGCTTGAAGTCATACCGTTCGCAGCGGGAAACGACCGTCGCCGGGACTTTTTGGATTTCCGTCGTGCAGAGGATAAAGATGACATAAGCCGGCGGCTCTTCGATAATCTTCAAAAGCGCGTTGAAGGCGGAAATCGACAGCATATGGACTTCATCGATAATGAAGACTTTGAATCTGGCGCTCGTCGGAGCAAGACGGGAAAAAGCAATGATATTCTCCCGGACATTATCCACGCCGGTATTAGAAGCGGCGTCGATCTCGATAATATCCAGATTCCGGCCAGCCGTGATGCTTAGGCAACTGGCGCACTTATTACATGGTTCATATCCGTCCGATAGCCGCTCGCGGCAATTGACCGCCTTAGCCAGAATCCGGGCGACGGTCGTCTTGCCGATAGCGCGCGGACCGCAAAACAGATAAGCGCTAGCTGGCCGGTCGGCGGCGATCTCATTCTGTAAAGCTATTTTGACGTGATTCTGTCCGAGGACTTCGGAAAAATTCTGCGGACGGTAGTCACGATATAGAGTGGACATAGATGATAAAAATTAGGCTAAGGAGCGACTGTTAATTTGGCGCGTCGGGAAATTTCCGCTTCTACCAGGCGGGCATTCTGGCCATACTTCAAACGGCTTAAAGACCGTATCTTATCCGCCATTTCCGGCTGCTTCGCGCCTAACATCGGCCAGATCGTCCGGAGCGAAAATGGCCGGGTCGCGCTATTGTCTACCAGCAGTTTAATATAAGCCGTGCCCTTGTCAATATTGATAAGGTCATATTGGTTAAAAACCGGAGAAAATTCCTTGACCAGGAATTCAGCGTCATCCGAGCCGATCTTGAAGCTGGCAATAGTGCCGACGTTGCCGAAAACCGCATCTTTGATCTCCGTATTCTGGCCCTTAGAGAGCTGACCGATATACTGATGCGCGATAATCAGATTTAAGGCATATTTGCGGGCTTCCGAAAGGATCTGACAGATGGAATTAGTAGTGAAATTCTGGAACTCGTCGATATAAAGATAAAAATCCTTACGCGCTTCACCCGGCATATCAGTCCGAGACAGGGCGGCCATCAGGATCTTACCGACCAGGATCATGCCGAGCAGATAGGCGTTCATCTCGCCAACCAAGCCTTTCGGCAGATCGATGAGCAGGATCTTCTGGGAATCCATGACTTCGCGCAGATTAAAGGCGCTCTTCTGCTGGCCGATGATCGGCCGCATCATATCGTTAGAGATGAAGGAAGTAAGCTTGGAAGTGATATAAGGGACGATATTAGCGAGCGCCGCTTCCCCACCGGCTTTCTCCGCCTCCTTGCGCCAGAAATCGACGACGGTCTGATTCTTACAACGGCTCAATTTAAAACGGCGGAACTCTTCGTCGGCTAAGACTTTCGGTATCTCCATCAGGGTGGAACCGCTTTCCGGGTCATCCATGATAAGCAGCATCGCGTTGCGCATATACTGCTCAAACATCGGGCCGCCCGTCGCTTTCAGATCATAGAGCTTATCAAAGATGCCGATCATTTCATTGATCACGAAACTCTTCTGTTCCGGATAACGCGGATCGTAATCCAATAGGTTCAGGGCCAGCGGACGCTCTAAATCGCCTGGTGAAAAGATGATGACATCCTCGGCCCGCTCCGGCGGCACGCGATCTAAGATATCCGCGATCAGGTCGCCATGCGGATCGATTACGCAGACCCCTTCTCCGTTCAGGACGTCCTGGATTGCCATATTGGCTAAGAGGACGGATTTGCCCGTGCCAGATTTTCCGATGATATAGGTATGGCGGCGGCGGTCATCCCGTTTCATCCGGATTTCCCGTTTGACGCCGCGATAGACATTCTCCCCGAGCGCAATCCCTTCCTGCGGCACATTGGCTGGCGCTGGCGCGATCTTAGCGGTCAACCAATTGATATTCGGGGTTTCCGTACTGCTCAGAGGAAAATGGAAAATACTGGCTAACTCCTCGCTATTTAGGAGGAAGCCGATGTTCTCCCGGAAATAACGGTAGATAAAATCTTTGATCGTCTTCTCCTGATTGCTCTTATTCAGGCGTGAAAAAATATTGCCGTAACTGAAATTATTATATTCCGTGAAAGCGCTGCCAACATTTTCCAAATAGATATTCGCTTGCTCTTTAGTCCGGGCGCAGGCGACCACGCGAATATTGACGTCCAGTCCGGCTTTCAGGTTTTTTTCTTCAATCGCCTTGACGATCTCCTCTTCGATCGCCGATAGCCGCTTGGGAACCGGCGGATGGTTCGGATCAATCTTATCCTTCTGGCCGGCAGACAAAAAATCTCCAGCCCAACCAAAGAGCCGCCAGAGCAAACTGGCTGATTTCATCCCCTCCTTCACCGAATTCTTCTGATGGATCTTCATAACGACGCGCCTGACTTTGGCGTGCCAATAATTGCGGGCGCTCCGAACCGTATACTGGATGGCCAAGCTCTCTTCTTTATCTAATTTGGATAAGATATTAATCAGAGAATTCAAGGGATCAACCTCCATCTTCTGATAAGTTTTGAGCGGAAAGACAAAGCTCTTACTGGTTCGGAGATAACCGGCTGATACCTGGCCTTTCAAGCTGAAAGTATTATAATCCTGGACCTCCTCAATGACCGCCTCCGGATAATGCGCGTGGATCTGCTGCTCCAGATAGCGGGCGCCGCTCTTAGGCGTCACGACATAGAAAGAAATCCGATTATGGCTGGCGACGATCTCTAGGGAGAACTGGTCGTTCCGGCCAAGTAGCCAATATTTTAAACCACCCTGCGCTTTTAGGCCGCCGATCGAAGCGAAGAGAGTCTCGCCTTTGGCGATCTCTTCTCTTAGTTTCTGGACGGTAGCTGGATTCTTATCATCGGCCGGTTTCTCCTTAGGCAGGCGGACCAAAAAAACCTGATGCGGAAAGTAGCGCCGGCCGGCAAAAAATAAACGCAGCAAGTTTAAAATCACCAGAATGACAAAAACAGCCACGATTGAGCTCAGGGCATAAGGTAAAAAATTACCGAACTCTATGGATATTTGCGTCATAATTAAAACTTATCCTTTATTTTTAGGATCCGATCGGCTTTGATTTTAACTTCTTGCTCCAAGAAAAATTTATTGACGCCGGGGATCATCTTGAGCCAAGCCTTGATTAAAGAAATAATCTTGTTGACCTTAACCCGGGTCTGGCTCAGAAGCTCATTTATCTTGATGACCGTCTCCTCCCCTTTTTTCTTGAAAGCTTGCTGTTCCTGGGCGCTCATCTTCAAGAAGACTTCATTCAAGCCTTCGGCTAAAATGCTATCGATTGCGGCGGCACGGCGCTTTTGGAAATCCTGAGCGAGCGAAGCCGGCACGGCAGCGCTCACTGCGGATCTTTCCGCGGTTGCCGCCGCTTCGCGCGGCTTATCAACTTTGGCCGGAATCTGCTCGATCCGCGATTCCGGACCAAGCGATTGCTCCGGCTTATGCGGGACTAGCTCAGGTGATTTCTCTAAAGGCGCTTTTTCCAAAATTTTTTCCACAGCCATAAATTTATACTGCTCTCCAGTACTTATTCTGTCTTGATTTAAGGTTGGCCTTATTCTCCGATGCTAATCGCGTCTACCGGGCAGACTTCAACCGCTTTTTTAGAACAATCAGTCACCTGGTCATTAACGACCTCAGACTTCCCTTGCAGATTCATCTGAAAGGTTTCCGGACAAGTCCCGGCGCAAAGGCCGCAACCGATACAGGTCTCTTGATCGACTTTTATTTTTGGCATAGTTTTGGCTTATTTTTTAAGTTTTATTCTCTTATTTTTGATAGTTTTATTATAGCACATCCTAAAAAAATTAAAACTATTTTAACAGACGATTAAAATAGATAAATATGGCTAATAATAGAAATATTTGACAATTAGCCCGCCCTTTGTTATATTTAACTGGTATTAACGCTAACTAGGCTCGTTCGGAAACATCTCCGCCCTCTGGCGGATTTATTTCAGTCGCTCGCTAGAGAGCATAAACTAAAAATTAATTAGCTAAAACTACTCCTATGGCACATAAGAAAGCCGCTGGGTCAACCTCCTTGGGCCGCGAATCAGAAAGCAAACGTTTAGGCGTCAAGCTGACCGATGGCGAGTGGGCAAAAACCGGCGCGATCATCATCCGACAACGCGGCACTAAATATCATCCCGGGGTCAACGTCAAGAAAGGCAAGGACGACACCCTTTTTGCGATGAAAAATGGTTTCGTTAAATTCTCTACTAAAAAATTAAGGAAATTCTATAACTCTCTGCAGGCGAGCAAGCTTGTCAGCGTCATCCCGCCGGCCGCCAAGACAGTTAAAGCGCCGATTCCGGCAATAAAAAAATAAATTGCTCAGCGACAGCAATAAGAATAGATCATATTTAAAAACAGCCTGGAATATTCCAGGCTGTTTTATCTTATCAATATTTGTCAATACTTGCTTATTTTTTATTTTTACAGGTCTTCACAAATTCCACGAACAGCGGATGCGGGGCGAGCGGCCGAGAAATATACTCGGGATGGAATTGGACGCCGATGAAAAAAGGATGATCTTTTATTTCCACCGCTTCGACGATCTTCCCGTCCGGCGAAGTGCCGGCGACGGTCAAGCCCAAGCCCTCGAACTTCTCCCGATACTCATTATTGAATTCATAGCGATGGCGATGGCGTTCGGAAACTGTTTTTTTAGCGCCAAACCTTTCATAAGCCTTAGCTAAATGGGTCTTCGGCATGATCCGGCAAGGCCAGCCGCCGAGACGGATAGTCCCGCCATACCCCTTTTCCTTGATCAACTTCTCTTGCCCAGGCATGATATGGATGACCGGATTAGCGGTATTCGGATCGACTTCAGCGGAATTAGCGTCTTTCAGGTTAGCGACATGACGCGCGAATTCGATCACCGCCATCTGCATACCATAGCATAAGCCGAAATAAGGAACGCCCTTCTCACGGCAATACTGGATCGTCTTGATCTTCCCTTCCGCGCCCCGGCCGCCCCAGCCTTGCGGCACGATAATCCCGTCTAGGCTGCGCAAGATCTTCACGCCGGATTTTTCAACTTCTTCCGCGCCCAGCCAATGGATATTCACCTGGCAGCGATTCTCCGCCGCCGCGTGCTTGATCGCCTCGATCACCGAAATATAGGAATCGCCCAAAGAAAAATCGCCACTGGCAAAATATTTTCCAACGATACCGATATTGACGATCGGGTCCTGGAGCTTAGAAGCGGCGACCATCTTTTTCCAAGCTTCGTTATTATAGCTATTATTGCGCGCCGGCAAGCCGAACTGCTCTAGGATGCGCGCGCCCAGATTCCCCTTCTCGAAATTCAGCGGGATATCATAGATCGATTCCACGTCTGGAGCAGAGATCACATTCTCGACCGGCACATTGCAATTGATGGATAATTTCTCGCGGCGGCTGTTGTCGATCGGCTTTTCGCTGCGGGCGATCAGGAAATCCGGCTGGATGCCGGCGCCCTGGAGATTGCGCACCGCGTGCTGGGTCGGTTTCGTCTTCATCTCGCCGATCGTGTGCGGCACCGGCAGATAAGAGACTATCACAAAGAGGACGTCCTTAGGGTGATAGAGCTTCATGACCCGGGCCGCTTCCAAAAACAGCAGATTTTCATATTCGCCGACCGTCCCGCCGATCTCGATGATCATGATCTCCGCGCCGGTCTTGGCGACCGCGCGATCAATCCTATCCCGGATCTCCTGCGGGATATGCGGCACGACTTGGACGCATTTTCCCTTATACTCCAGATTACGCTCCCGGTTGATAACCGACTGATAAATCCGGCCGGTCGTCATATAATTTTCGCGGTAGATATTCTTATTCAAGAATCTTTCATAATTGCCGATGTCCTGATCAGTTTCATCGCCATCTTCGGTCACGAAAACTTCGCCATGCTCGATCGGATTCATCGTGCCGGCATCGACATTGATGTAAGGATCCATCTTGATGGAGCTGACCTTATAGCCGCGCGCCTGCAGGATCTGGCCGATCGAGGCGGTGGTCACTCCCTTGCCGACGCCGGACATCACCCCGCCGACCACGAAAATATATTTGACAGACTCAAGATTAGCTTTACGGTCCTGACGGGTTTTGTTTGAGGGAGACATAGTAGATATTTTAATTTTTATTATTTCTTTTTAGCGGACAAAAGGATCTGTAAGGCCCGATCGAGTTGCGGATCAAGATTCTTATCCGCCTGAGCGGTGGTCAGTGGCACCACGATGTCCGGATCCAGACCCTTATCGTTGATATAATCGCCGGCCGGTGTCAGCCATTTGGCGACCGTCACTTTCAAGCTTGACCCTTCCGCCAGGTCGCTTAATGTCTGGACGGATCCTTTCCCATAGCTCTTTTCTCCCACGATCGTCGCTTTCTTGTAGTCACGCAAGGCGCCAGCTAAGATTTCCGAGGCCGAGGCGCTACCGCCGTTGATCAGGACGACCGTCGGAAAATTCTGCAAACGGCCATTGCCGCTCGAAGGATATTCATTGCGTCGATTGCCGCTAAACTGCTCCGCTACGATCATCCCCTCCGTCACCCATTCGCTCGCGATATCAACGGCTGTATCCAGATAGCCGCCCGGATTGTTCCTGAGGTCCAGGATAATCCCCTTGGGATTCTTGGTCAGGGCGAAATTAACCGCCTGGCTGAAAGCGCTGGCCGTATCATCATTAAAATTGCTGATCCTGATGATCAATATGCCGTCCGGCCGCATAGTCGTAGTGACGCTCTTGACCTGGATGACTGAGCGGGTAATCACGATATCGCGCGGCTTATCGCTGCCCCGGATGATCGTCAGGGTTACTTTAGTGTCTTTCGGACCGCGGATCTTCTTCACCACCTCATTCAGATTCAAGCCGATCGTCGGCACATTGTCGACCGCATAAACCTTATCGCCGGCCCGGAGCCCGGCTTTCTGGGCCGGCGTGCCGTCTAAAGGAGCGATGATCGTCGCGGTCTCATTGCGAATGCCAAGCTCAGCGCCGATGCCTTCGAAGGTCCCGGCTAGTTCATCGGCGAATTCGCGCGATTCCTGCGGCGTCATGAAAACAGTATAAGGGTCGCCCGTAGATTGCGCTAAGCCTTTCAGGGAGCCATAAAAAAGATCCTGATCGCTCACTTTATTCTTATCGACATAATTATTCTTGAGACTGTCCCAAACCTGCCAATAGAGATTGAAATTGACTGGCGTACTGGTGCCGTCCTCGATCGTCAAGTTGATCGCTTCCGGAGAAAAGGCTAGAGGACGATTCATAAGAGACAGGCGGCTCGGATTATGTCCGACGTAATAGCCGCCCGCGAAAATCAGCGCCGCCAAGCTGGCGACCCCCAGGATAATCCTGATTTTCTTTAAAATATCATTATTCATCATAATTACTTTATTAAGACTAGCTTTATTATTTTCTTAAGATCAACGGCTCGCCGCCGGAGCGCAAATCGATAATCCTGGACGGCCGCTGCCGCCGGCATCTCCCGGCGTCCACCAGCAGATCCGGCTGATTCTTCGGATCAGGAAAATAATGATCTAGCTGTCTGGGATCAAACACGGCCTTCTGGCCGCTCAGATTA
Source organism: Patescibacteria group bacterium (assembly GCA_041651195.1). GTDB lineage: Bacteria > Patescibacteriota > Patescibacteriia > Patescibacteriales > UBA12465 > UBA12465. The sequence goes on along the minus strand of JBAZJR010000007.1, from coordinate 17,733 downwards.
AGGCTGGTCGAAATGATCGGGACTTTGATGGTCTTTATTATTTTAATCAAAAATTTACTTTTAGGCAAACGGACCGCTAAAGTGCTGCTTTGCCTCGGAAGCGTCCGCCGCGCCGCGCGCCGTAAAGCTAAGATAACCGTGGTCGGCCGGCCGTTCGGACGCCAGATTTTGGAGAGTTCACGCGCTTGGCGCTGAGAAACTAAGGCGTATCTCTTGAGCATAGCCAAGCTGCTAACTAAGGTAATGAAGGGTTTTTTTTCGGACCGACCTTTCAGACGATAAACACGCCGGACCGCTCTGGCGTCATCCGCCCGGCAGCTCAAACCATAGATCGTATCGGTCGGCAAAACAAGGACCTGGCCGCCTTTTAAAGCGCCGGCGATCAATCTGATGGCGGCCGGCGCGATAACCTGGGATTTTAAACGCAGACTAGTCATGGATTAAATGATGGCGCGCAGAGCTTTAAGAGCCTCCGGCAAAAGCGGCAGGATAATATTCACGATTTTCAGGAGGAAGGGGGCAACGCTTGACTCCGCCAATTGGCTGCCGAAATAATTCCCGACGAAACTATAGCGGGAGATGACATAGATGATCAGCCCGAGAAAAAGAGCGCCTTCCAGAAAGCCAAAAATCGCGCCTAAGATATTATTGATAAAACGGCTCCCCGGAATGACCGCCATAAAATTAAAAACTTTCTCCACCACCAAAAAAAGAAAATCCACTAAGCGGGCGATCAGGACGAAAAGGATGATGAAAGAAATGACCTTGCCTGCCCCGGCATGGTCAGCGGCCCAGGCTTGGAACCAGCCCCAATCCTTCCACCAATCAAAGAAAAGCAGATAGTAATGGCTGGCCGCGTAGGCACCGACGATGAGGCCGATTAGGCTGCCTAGAATACGGAGCAGACCCTTGAATAAGCCGTTCACCGTAAACCCGCCTAAGATAACGAGCAAACTGATGTCAAAGATAGACATATTTTTAAATTATTATAATCTAGGGAATAAAGGCTCGCCTTTCCGGACTTGCGGCGCGGAAAACTGCGCCTGGATCCGACGGGCGCTCAGCGGCAAGAATGGTTCCAGGAGATAAGCCAGATTCAGGATAGTCTGGCTAAGCGGCGCCAAGACCTGCGCCACCGCCGCCCGGTCGCTCATCTTCCAGGGCGCGGTCCGGCTCAAGATTTCATCGCTTCCCTTGATCTTCTCCCAGATGACCTGCAAAGCCTCGTTGAAACGGTAGTCGGCCATCTTAGCTTCCAGATTCTTGACGGATTCCACGATCGCCGCGTCTGATAGATCAATTTTCAACTCAGTCGGAATAGCATTTTTTTCCAGAAGATTGGAAACACGCGCGGCCAGATTGCCTAAACCGTTAGCCAGATCGGCATTATAGCGCTCGCGGAATTTATCTTCCGAATAATCGCCATCGTCATAGGGCGGAATTTCCGCTAGGAGATAATAACGGACAGCATCGCTGCCATATTTATCAGCGAGTTCATAAGGATCAACGGTATTGCCTAAGCTCTTGGAAATCTTCTGGCCGTTAGCCGTCAAAAAACCGAAAACCAAAATCTGCCGGGAATTCGGCAGGCCGGCGGATAAAAGCATCGCCTGCCACATCGCCGCTTGCGGCCGCAGATTGTCCTTCCCGCAAACCTGAAGGCCCGGCCAATACTTATCAAAATTACCGGAATGATCAAAATCATCAGGCCAACCCAAAGTAGAAATATAATTAACGAGAGCGTCAAACCAGACATACATAACTTGATCCTCATCGCCGGGCACGGGCACGCCGTGCGGCATCTTCGCTTTGAGCCGGGAGATGCTGAAGTCTTGCAGACCGGCGGCTACGAAGCTCCTGATCTCCTTAAAGCGCCCGGCCGGCAAGACGAAGTTTGGATTAGCATCATAGAGCTTGAGCAGCGCTTCTTGATATTTAGAAAAACGGAAAAAATAATTCTCTTCGTCTATCACTTCTAATTCCTTGTTCGGATGCAGCGGACAGCGGCCGTCGACCAGATCCGAGTCAGTCTTTTCCATCTCGCAACCGACGCAGTACTTGATCTTATACATCTTCTTATAGATATCGCCGCTCGCCGCGCATTTCTGCCAGAAAGCCTGCGCCGCTTTCTTATGGTCGGCGTCCGTCGTTCGGATAAACTTATTATAAGACAGGTCGAGCTTCTCCCGGAGCGGCCGGAACTTAGCGGAATAACGATCGCAAAAATCTTGGACCTCTAAGTCGAGCTCAGCCGCTTTCTGATAAATTTTCAGGCCGTGTTCGTCCGTCCCGGTATTGAAAAAGACGTCCGCGCCGCGCTGCGCCTGATAGCGGGCGATGACGTCCGCCTTGATGATTTCCGCCGCGAAACCGATATGCGGTTCGGAGTTGATATAGGGTAAAGTGGTGGTGATGTAGAAATTCTTAGCGGGCATGTTGATAGATGATTAATTATTCCGATTGATCAAAACCACAAATTCTCCTTTTAGATTATGGGGCTCATACTGTAATTTTACTAAGATTTCGGCCGGGGCGCCGTGATAGAAACTCTCATGCAGCTTAGTCAGTTCCCGGGCGACCTGCACCTTGATCTGCGTCCCGAGTTCCCCGCTCATCTTTTCTAATTCTTCCAACAGCTTGACGATCCGATGCTTGGATTCATAAATAATAACTGGGTATTCGCTCGCGAATATCTCCTTAAGCATTGTCTGCCGCCCCTTCTTATGCGGCAAGAAGCCTAGGAATAAAAAACGGTCGAAGCCCGCGCCGGCGATCGAAACCGCGGTCGCCAGAGCGGAAACGCCGGGCACGCTCTCAATCAATACCTGGTCGCCAAATTCCGCGCGCACCAAAGAAACTAATTTCCCGCCCGGATCCGAGATTCCCGGCGTACCGGCATCGGTCACGAGCGCCAGTTCCTTCCCCTCTCGTAACAGCGCCATGATCTTATCGGTCTTCAGGTCGCCGGAATGCTGATGGTAAGAGATCGTCGGGGTCGGAATCTGATAATGGTCCAATAATTTCCGCGTTACCCGCGTATCCTCGCATAACACAAAATCTGCTTCTTTCAGGACGCGGAGCGCCCGCAAAGTGATGTCTTCGAGATTGCCGATCGGCGTGGCCACGATTCTTAAGACGCTCATAGATTATTGTTCCAGATTATCACGCCGTTCGCGCACATAACGCGTCCAATCCTCCGCTACTTCGACCAAGACCTTGAAAGGGGCTTCGATGATAAAATCAAAAAGGAAAATAAAGACGTTAATCTTAGAAAAATTAGATGATAGCCAGCGGCCGACCATGATGATCGGCATATAAAAAAGGTCTAGCAAGAAAGACAGAATATTTTCTTTCCGATCCACGACGGACAATTCCTTGATGCCGCTCGTCGTCCGGACGCTGAAAAAGCTGACGAAAGCCAGGAAGAAGAGGAAGATCGTGATGCTGACCCAGTTGAAATGGATGCGGGTGAGCGCCCAGATGATATAATAGATAGAAACGCCGAAAGCGGCGACATAGATCAGATTGAAAACCGCGCTTTTCAGCCAATTCCGATTGGCCGGACGGCGCAGGATGATCGGCTGCTTCTTCTCCTCGCCGGCGATCGAGATTTCCTTGATGCCGCTCACGATCTTATCCGTATTATCTTCTTGCGGCATCCGGGTAAAGAAAACGATCAGGAATAGCAGGGCGGCCGGGAAAGCGACATTGATCGCCAGCGAGACCGGATTGACCGGTTCGTTGAACAGCTTGATGGCCGGCACTTCGATCAAGAAGACGAAAATAGATTTCGTCAGGAAGATATAGATGATGCTGCGCAAAGCGACCCGCCAAAGGCGATGTTTCGCTTTCTTATATTTATTATCGCAGATCTTGCGGATCGCCGCCGTAAAGCCTTTTTCGCCGCGCTCCAATTCTCCGTAAATCTTAGCCGGATCAGCCTCTACCGTTTCCGACAAGATTGAAAAATATAAAGAATAACGGCGGACGATCTTATCTAGCTGCCGCGCGAGCGGATGCTTGAGCTGGCTGTCGATCAGCGCCTTCATCTCGCGCAATCCGTTCGTGATCGCCTGGATTTCCTGCCGGCCCGCGGCCGCTTCGCCCTCAGCCACCCGCAGGGTCAGCCAGCCGCTATTATAATATTTAAAGAGGACGAAATTCAGCATCTCTTGATCAAATTTCAAAAAATTCCGGCTGATACTCAGATAGATCTGGATCTCCAGATCATTCTCGTAAGGCAGGTCTGATGGCAATTTTATATTCCGGGACAGGACTGAAAACAGGTTGCCGACGATGATCTGCTTGACCGGGTTCGGGGCAAGGCTCTCCTCGATCTCGCAGGCCGCTAAAGTCAGGAGCCAGCCCGTCAATTTATTTTTTTCGTTAATCAGGTCCTTCGCCTTATTGATATCGATCTTTAGGGTCAGTTCGGCGTTGATCTTGGCCGAAACTTGGTTCTTCAGGGCGATATATTTTCCCAACATGACCGCGACTTCGGTAATCTTCGTTTCCGGAATCTGATTATTCGGGAGATAGCTGCCCCGGATCAATTCCACCAAAAGATGCTCGGCGATACTCGCACTATCGCTCTCTTTAAGGGCGCCCTCGATCACGATCTGCCGGCGCAGGATCCGCGCGATGGCATTCTTCCGCAGAAGATGCTCTTCATCATAATCGACGGCGTTCCTGATCTTTTCATAAAAGACCGCTAAACGGGAAATCAGTGTGGAAACTTTAATGCGCGGGATATTATCATCCCGCTCTTCCCTCTTATTCTTTTCGCTGTAGATTATCTGGAATAATTTCTTGGCCTCTTCGTTGACCTCTACCGGCTGGAGTTCCTCGTTCCGTCTTATTAGATTTGGGCTAACCATAAGTTAATTATTTATTCATTCCTATTGTATCTTTTTTATTAGCAAAAAGCAATAAATCCAGCCGGACGCCCCTTGACAGGCGCCATAGGATTTTGTATCATTTCAGTAGATAAAAAAATGGCCTGGAGGGCTGTTTTTAAATACTAATATATGAATAAACTCACTGCCTATTTCCAGGAATCCTTGGCCGAAATGAAGAAGGTGACCTGGCCGACCAAGAAAGAAACTTATAATTACACCCTGCTCGTCATCGGCATCAGCCTCGGCGTAGCGATTTTCTTGGGCGTCCTGGACTATATCTTCGCGGCAGGCTTCCAATTCATTATCTATAGATAAGCGGATCCGCTCCGCTGATCATTTTTTTTAATCGTTCTTAAACGCATTTAAACGTATGGCCAAACAACTTTTAAACCAAGGCCGCCGCTGGTATGTCATCCATACCTACTCTGGCTATGAAGAAAACGTCACCCAGAACCTGAAACAGCGGGTAGAATCCTTGGACATGGAAGACAAGATCTTCAATATCTTGATTCCGACCGAGAAAAAGATCAAGATCAAGAACGGCAAGCGCAAGGTCGTGGAAGAGAAAATCTTCCCCGGCTACATCCTCGTCGAGATGGAAGTGACGGACGAATCCTGGTATATCGTCCGGAACACGCCGAACGTGACCGGTTTCATCGGCACCGGTACGATCCCGACGCCGATCAGCGATGTCGAAATCAAGGCGCTCCAGAAACGCATGGGCGTCGAAGATCCGAAATTCCAGATTGATGTCGCCATCGGCACCCCGGTCCATATCAACGAAGGACCGTTTAAGAACATGGAAGGCAAAGTGACGGCGATCGACGAAGCCAAGGGCAAGGTCAAGGTTTCGGTCTCGATGTTCGGCCGTGAAACGCCAGTCGAATTGGATTTCCTGCAGATCAAGAAAATATAATTAATTTTGGGCGTCCGCTTCTAACGCTCGGAAAATAAATATCAATATGGCTAAAAAAATAAAAACCAAGATTAAATTGCAGATTCCGGGCGCAGCCGCTAACCCAGCGCCGCCGGTCGGTCCGGCCTTAGGCCAACACGGCCTGAATATCGCTCAGTTCTGTAAAGAATTCAACGATAAGACTAAAGACCAAGCCGGCGATATCATTCCGGTGGAAATCACGGTCTACGAAGACCGCAGTTATGATTTCATCCTGAAGACCCCGCCCGCCGCAGAACTGATCAAGAAAGCGGCCGGCATCAAGAAAGGCTCCGGCAAGCCGCTGACCGAGAAAGTCGGCCAGATCAGCGCGGCCCAATTGGCTGAGATCGCTCAAAAAAAATTACCCGACCTCAACGCCAACGATATCGAAGCCGCCAAGAAAATCATCGCCGGCACAGCCCGGCAGATGGGAGTAGAAATTAAATAATTAAGATAATTGTGGGAGTCGGCCGCTTAAGTTAAGCTGGCGACGTCTGACCACGAAACATCACTATGGCTAAAGAAAAAAAAGAAGCGGAGCTCAAACCCGCTAAAAAAGCAAGTAAAAAGACAATTAAACCCGTAAAAATCTTAAAAAAAGCAGACAATTCCGCGATTTACGACCGCTTAAAGGCCTATTCCCCGGCTGAAGCCCTAGCCATTGTCAAGAAATTGACTAAGACTAAATTCGACGCTTCGATAGAAGTCCACTTCCGCTTAGGCATCAATACCAAAAAGGGCGACCAGCAGGTCCGCGGCGCTGTCAGCCTGCCGCATGGCACCGGCAAGACGGTCAAAGTCGCGGCTTTCGTCTCCGCGGAGAATGAAAAGGCTGCTAAGGCCGCCGGAGCAGATTTCGTGGGCGGCGAAGAATTGATCAATGAGATCAAGAAGACCGAGAAGACTGATTTCCAGGTAGCGATCGCCGAACCGGCAATGATGAAGAACCTGGCGATAATCGCTAAGATCTTAGGGACGCGCGGCCTGATGCCCTCTCCGAAAAATGATACCGTCAGCACGAATCCGGCTAAGACCGTGGAAGAACTGAAGAAAGGCAAGATCAGCTTCAAGAATGACGATACCGGCAATGTCCACACCGTAATCGGCAAGGCTAGTTTCGACGACCAGAAACTGCTGGAAAATTACCAAACCCTATTAGATACGGTCAAGAAGGCCAAACCATCCTCTTCCAAGGGCGTTTTTATCAAGAATATCAGCCTTTCTTCCTCCATGAGCGCCGGCGTCAAAGTCAGCCTTTCCTAGCTTTATCTTTCATATTGACTTGGATAAAATAATAGGCTATCCTATAAACAGGTAAGCAATTTTTAAAGAAAGAGCGGACCAACCGCTCTTTTTTTAAGAAAAAGGTCGTCTTACAATTTAATAAAATCTTAGTGTCAAGAAAATGAAAAAATTATTTGTCGGCGGCTTGTCTTTCAAGACGACCGAACAGGGCTTAGCGGACGCGTTCGCCAAAGCCGGAAAAGTCCTCTCCGCTGTCATCATCATGGACCGTATGACCCATCGTTCTAAGGGCTTCGGTTTCGTGGAAATGGAAAATGATGACGAAGCTGAAAAAGCGATCGCCATGTACAACAACCAGGAATTGGATGGCCGTACCGTGGTCGTTAATGAAGCTCGTCCGCTCGAAAAAAGATTCTAAATTAGATCTTGGACTCCTATAGATAAGGAAAGAAAAAACACCCCCGGAAGGGGGTGTTTTTGTATCTATAGCTATTCTATATTTAAACTTTTTTTCTAGCGACTTTCCTGCGGCTAGCTGATTTATTCATGTCAACCTTTCCGGCTTTCTTTATTTTTAGCCGCGCCTCGCCTTCCCGCTTCTCATAATCCGCGATCGCTTTCTGTAAGCCCTGGACAGCCATGACCGAACAATGGATCTTCTGGTGCGGCAGGCCGCCGAGCTCCTTGACGACTTTTTGCCAATCATATTTCTTAGCGGCGGCGATCGTCATGCCCTTGACCCTGGCCGTTAATATCGAAGCGGTCGCGATATTGGAGGCGCAACCGAAAGACAGAAATTTAACATCCTTGATCTTCCCTTTCTCTACTTTCAAGAAAAAATCTAATTGATCGCCGCAGACCATATTGCCGATCTGGGCATAACCGTCGGGCTGCTTGATCGAGCCGACGTTTTGCGGCTTCAAAAAATTCTGCATTGTCTTCTTAGTATAATTTAGGGCCATATATTAAATAATTATTATTTAAATTCAATCTTTTGAAATTACCTGAACCGGCGTCAGGTTAAATCATTCCGGCTCGACATCAGATCTTCTTGACCGGGCTGAACTCTCTTAAACGCCGCACCGTCCCCTTCAGGCATTTTACCACATAGTCGATCTCCGTCTTGGTGTTGAAGCGGCCGAGCGAAAAGCGGATATTGCTATTCAAGAAATGTTTTTCCAAACCGATGGCGCTAAGGACATAGGAGGCCTTGAGGTTAGTCGCCGAACAGGCTGAACCGGTCGAGACATAGACGCCTTTCTGGGAAAGGTCGATCAAGATCGCCTCTCCTTCCACATAGCCGAACATGATATTCAGATTGGCCGGGACGCGCTTCCTTAACGAGCCATTAACCCTGATTTCCGGAATTTCTTTTTTTATCTGGCGCAACAGATAATCGCGCAATGTTCTGACTCTTTTCAGATAGGCCGTCCGCTCCTGATAAGCTAATTCTAAGGCATAGGCGAGCCCCATGATGCCCGGCAGATTATAGGTGCCAGAACGATAGCCGTCTTCCTGGCCGCCGCCGACGATGAGCGGCTGGATCTTCTTCTGCCGGTCGAGATAGGCGACACCGACGCCTTTCGGTCCGTAAAATTTATGGGCTGATAAGCTCAAAAAGTCCACGCCTAGTTTTTTTACATTCAGCTCCAGATAAGGCACGGCTTGGACGGCATCCGTATGGAAATAAGCGCCATGCGCGTGAGCGATCTTGGCTAAAGCCTGGATATCCTGGATCGTCCCGATCTCGTTATTGACCGCCATGACCGAAACTAGGATCGTCCGGTCATCGATCAGCTTGCTTAGCGCCTCCGCTGTTACCAAGCCCTCCGGATTGACCGGAATAAACTCTACTTGGAAGCCTTCCGCCTTCAGCTCATTCGCTGATTCGCGGACGCAGGGATGCTCGATTGCCGAAACGATAATCTTATCTCTCTTGGCCGTACGATTCGCCCGCGCCACTCCCTTGACAATCAGATTATTAGCTTCCGTCGCGCCGGACGTAAAGATCACGTTCTCGGGCTCGCCATGCAGGATTTTAGCGACTATCTTTTTTGCCCGCATCAGATCCAGATAGGCCTCCTGGCCCGGCTGGTGGATAGACGAAGCATTGGCGTAGCTGGTCGTCAGATACGGCCTCAGCTTCGCCAAGATGCGCGGATCTAAACGCGTCGTCGCGGCATTATCTAAATAAACTATCATAATTTAGTCTTGATTTTTCAATCTCTCGCCTGGAAATAATCGCAATGTGCTGTTTCCGGCACTTCACCCTGAGCCTCTCGGCAATACCCCGCCCCATTCTCGACCGAAAAACTAGTACATCGGTGGCATTGGGTATTTTCGTTGGCCCAATCTTCAACGTATTCCGCGTTATTCTCTGGCCGCATATTATTTTAACAGCTCGATGCTATTGATAACCACATCTTTAACCGGCCGGTCGTAGATATTCTTGCCAACGGTTTCTACCGCTTCGATTTTTTTAACCACGTCCATCCCGGAAACAACTTCCCCGAAATTAGTATGTTTCCCGTCCAGCCAAGGGGTCGCCTCGGCCGTGACGATAAAGAACTGCGAACCATTCGTGCCCGGGCCGGCGTTTGCCATCGCCAGGCTGCCCGCGACTATCTTCCGGCCATTAAATTCATCCTGGAACTGATAGCCTGGGCCGCCCGTCCCCCAGACGGAAGTATCCGCGCCCTTGCTCAACGGATCGCCGGCCTGGATCATAAAATCCGGGATGACGCGATGGAATTTGATGCCATTATAAAAGCCTTCTTTCGCCAGATAAAGAAAATTATTGACGGTCAAAGGCGAATCGTCACCATATAACTTGACTTGGATGTCGCCATAATTAGTCTTGATCAGAGCCTGCGAATACTCCGGATAGAGTTTCGGCTGTTCGTTCGGCATAAGCATAATTTTATTTGTTTCAACCGGCGCCGGAGCGACCGGTGCGGCCGTCTTTTCTCCGTCCGCTGATTTATTATCTTTCTCTGGGATTGGCGACGGCGCTACGTTCGCTCCTTCATCAGCCATCTGGCTGGAGATCGAGATATTGCCGCCGCTGGTCTGGTTCTCGCGAGTGCAAGCGGAAACTCCCAGCGCTAGCGCGAGAATCACTAAAATAAAGAATATTTTCTTCATATTTTTTAATTTATAGATTATTTCAGACTTTAAATTGTTTTTTGATATCCTGGTCATCGGCTGCCCGTTTTTCGGCGATCACGGCTTTGGCTTGCGCGCGTAATGCTTCCAAATCAAGTTCATCCAATTTTTTCGCCCGCCCGCTCAAGTATTCAACGGTATTCAATCCTGGATCCTCAATAACCTCGCTAAGCAAGACATCTAAGATCGCGCCGATTTTCGGTCCAGGCGCAATACCTAGTATCCGCATCAGGTCGTCGCCATTGATGCTGAGCATCTTGACCGAAACCGGGTCATTCTGGACCTTTTCTAACATATACTGCAGATGGCGCAACTTATAGGGCATCGCCTTAGGCGTTCCCGATCCGAGACGGTCGGCGACGCGCAGGTGGATCAGATCCTGGAGGTTCTCCCGGCCGACCTTGACGATCAGGCGGCGGACCGAAGCGGCGGTCACCTCACCGACATTATAATAAAACATATGGTTCTTGACCAGGTTGACCACCCGCTCCCGATCCTCATTCGCGAATTTAAGGCGGCTCATGATCCGATCGACGATTTTCGCTCCGACATATTCATGGTTATAGAAAGTGGCGATGCCTTTTATGATCTTCCGGGTCTTCGGCTTGGCGACATCGTGCAGGAGCGCGGCCAAGCGCACCGGCCATTCCCGGCTCGGACAATATTTCAGGGTCAGGACATTATGCTCAAAGACCGGATGGATATGATGGCGCGCCGGCTTGATACCGACCCCCTCCTCAAGCTCCGGCAAGATATACTGCAGCAACTTGCAATCATGGAGCAAAAAAATCCCTTCCGCCGGCCGGTCTGAAGACAGAATCTTAATCAGCTCATCCTTAATCCTTTCCTGAGAAATAAATTTCAGGCTGCCCGCTAATTTAACAATCGCCCGCTGGGTCTTCGGTTCCAGCGCGAAACCAAGCTGGACGCTGAAACGGACAGCGCGCAACATGCGCAAGGCGTCTTCCTTGAAGCGGTCGCTCGGTTCGCCCACGGCCCTGATGATCTTCGCCTTGATATCTTTCTGGCCGCCGAAATAATCGATTATCTTCTCATGATCGCTCGGATCGAGCGCTAAAGCATTGATCGTAAAATCACGGCGCTCCAGATCCTTATCTAGTTCTTTCTCGAACCGTACCGTATCGGGATGGCGGCGGTCAGAATACCCCTGCTCGCTGCGGTAGGTCGTTATTTCTACGACATCCTCTAGCCGGCCCTTGGGTTCCCCGTCCTGAGCGACTGCCCTAATCGGCAAGATGACGGTACCAAAAACATTCTCATATTTAGCGTCTGGAAAAACTGCCAAGATCTCTGCCGGCAAGGCGCTGGTCGTGATATCCCAATCCTGCGGCTCGCGTTTCATCAAGACATCCCGCACGCAGCCGCCGACAATATAGGCCTCGTAACCTGAGTCCTGCAAGTCTTTAATGATCTTTGAGATATATGGGGGGATCTTCATAAACTAAAAAGAATTCTGATCTTTATAAGTTATTTCCGGCATCTAACGCCGCTAGCCGGACTGGTTCGGCGTCCGCCATAAGGCGAATAATGGTTTTTTGTCTTTCTGAACCGAAGTCAGGATCGAGCCAGCGCTCTTCTTGAATCTCGTATGCAGGACTTTAGCCGATAGCCGTTTAGCCTTGGCCCAGTCATAATATTCCCGCATGGCTTTATTCTCGTGCGCCCGCCGGATCGTCCGGCTGGAGTCGATATTATATAGTCCCGCCAGCCGCTTGGCCCGGATCGCCACGGTTGTCGGGATGGGCTGGCCGCCGCCGCCGATACAGCCGCCGGGGCAAGCCATGACTTCAATATAATGGTATTTTTTAAATTTCGGCAAGAGGCGATGGAAGTTGCCCAGGCCATTTATGACGCCGATCCTTAATTTCCGGCCGGCAAGACTGACGGTCGCGGTTTTAAAACCAGCTAAGCCGCGGACTTCCTTGAATTCTAAACGCTCGCCGCTGACCTTGTCCTTACTGCCGCCCGCCAAGACAACCGCGGTGCGGAGCGCTGATTCCATCACGCCGCCGGAGGCGCCGTAAATCGCGGCTGCACCGGAACCGAAATTGAATAATTTTTCGCCTCCCGAAGGCGCTAATTTCTTGAAATCAATTCCCTGCTTTTTGATCAGATAAGCCAGTTCGCGCGTCGTGAGCACATAATCGACGAGCGGCCGGCCGTTTAAGCTAAGCTCCGGGCGCGCCGCTTCATATTTCTTGGCCGTGCACGGGACGATGGAGACGACGCGGATCTTTTTCGCGTCTATCTTATGTTGCTCGGCCCAGTAGGTCTTTAAGGCGCCGGCGGAATGGATATGCGGCGAACGGGCGGTAGTCAGATGCGGTAAAAGTTCCGGGTGGTAATATTCCGCGTAAGCCACCCAGGCCGGACAACAGGAGGTAGTCATCGGCCAAACTGCCCGCTTATCTTTCAATCTCTCTAAAAGTTCTTCCGCTTCGGTCATGGTCGTGATATCGGCGCCGAAATTTATATCGGTCACATGCTGGAAACCAAGCTTCTTCAAGGCTGTATAGATTTTCCCCTCGCAATTGGTGCCGTAAGGCAAGCCGAATTCTTCGCCCAGGCTAACCCGGATAGATGGGGCGAACTGCGCGATCGCGACCTTTGTCGGATCTTTCAGTAATCCCTGGACCGCCGGCCAAGCCGCTTGTTCTTGAGCCGAAGCGGCGGGACAATGCAAAGCGCATTGGCCGCAATAGACGCAGGCGCTTTCCCCGCTGCGGTCTGGCACGATCTCTTGCTGGCTGCCGGAACCGGCTATCTTCAAATAGTTGATACCTTGTCGGGCGCAAGCTTCCACACAATTCTGGCAATCGATACATTGCGCTCCGTCGATCTCTACGGCATTGGCAAAACGATAAGTCTTCCGCTCTTTCTTCCGGTTCAGGAGGCGATCCGTCTTGATCTTATAAGCCTTAGCCAGACGTAATAATTCACAATCATCGGCGGACAGGCAGTCCGCGCATTTTTTCGTATGTTCGCCTAAGAGCAATTCCAAATTTATAGCTCGCGCTTTCCTGATCCGCGGGCTGTCCGTCTTGATCTCCATCCCGTCGCGCGCTACGGTCGAACAAGAAGTTGCCAGCTGGTCCTGGCCGGAGATTTCAACAAGGCAAAGGCGGCAATTCGCTTTGATGTCTAAATCCGGATGATAACATAGGGCCGGGATCTTGATCCCGTTCGCCCGCGCAATCTCCAGGATCGTCTGGCCAGGATTCCCGATGATATTTTTTCCATTAATCTTTAATTGCATGATATTAAATTAAGCTGACTGACTTTAGCTTTCCCGCGCCCGCTGGCATAAGCCTAATTTTTTATATTATTAAAATAGCTTTTTAAAGGCACGGTGAGCGAATGGCCGAAAGCGCAAAAACTGGATTCTTCCAAACCGTCTACGATTTCCCAGAATAGTTTATGATCAAATTTCTTCTGCTTGATCAGCTCTTCTAGCCGATAAGTCCCCTCCCGACAGATGGTGCACTGACCGCAGCTTTGTTCATGATAAAATTTGATCCAATGTCTAATTAATTTATCTTTATCGGTCCGCTTCTTATCATAAACCATGATTGAGCCGGCGCCTTCGACCGGCGCGGCTAATTGTTCGGAATTTAAAATCTCGCCGCTTGCTTCTCCGCCGATCTGCGCAAAAAATGGGAAAGCTGGCCAATTACCGGTGCGGCGCAAAACCTCTTCAATGCTGAGATCGAGCGGCAGGGCATAAACGCCTGGCCGCTTGACTGCGCCATTTATAGTATAGAACCTCTTTTCTTCATAACGATCCTGGACAGCTAAAGCGACATTATAGAAAGTTTCCGTATTATTGATCAAGGTTGGACGGCGATAAAGCCCCTGCTCTGTCGGATATGGCGGTTTGATCCGGGGCTCAACTTTTTTCCCTTCGATCAGGTTCAAGAGCGCTCCCTCTTCTCCGCTGATATAGGCTAGCCGTTCCGGCTTGATGAAGAACTCGATTTTTTCCCGGAGCGCTTGATATTTTTTTTGCGCCAAGATAGCTTTGATGCCGGGCGCGGCATCTTTAAAATACGCCCGATTCAAAAAAAGATAAATCTTCTTGATCTTATCCGGACCAAGGAATTTATCCGCCAGAAAAAGACCATCGATCACTTCCGCTGGATAATGGCGGATAATATAGCCGTCTTTCTTCACGCCCGGCTCTCCCTCTGCGCCATTTAAGATGATGTAGCCCTGTTTCTTCCCTTTGAGTGCCGCCTTGACCGCCGCCCATTTTGCCGCGGTCGGATACGACGCGCCGCCCCGGCCGACCAGGCCGGCGTCCACGATCTTTTGTAAAATATTATTAGCGGTCATTTTGTAAGATATTATTAGCGGTCATGCTGATAGAACTAGATTATTTTTTATCTCGATAGCGCTTCTTGATTTTTTCGATCTTAGACCGCAGAGCTTTCTCCATATCTACGCCTATGGTGTCGGCCAAGAGGAAAGTCGTGATGACGACATCGGCCATCTCGTGGCCCAAGTCGTCCTGCGACCGCCGATCCAGTTTTTCCTGACGCTGCCATTTATGATGCGCCAAGACTTCGGCGGCCAGTTCGCCGACTTCTTCGGTTAACTTTACGGTCCGAGCCAAGACATGTTTTTCCCGATCGGCTAAGCCGTCAAAATATTTCTTGATCCGTTTGTCTTCGACCTTAATGAATTTTTGCAAATCTTGGAAAGTCATATTAGACAGCTAACGATATTAATAAACTTTATATTTCTCCTTTGACCTCCCGCTCTAATCTGTCCATATACAGCTGATCGAAGCTAATCCGCGCCGCGCCGATCTTCCGCGCGCTCGCTGTATATAATTTTTCAACCAGGCGCTTATTCTTCAACTCCCATTGGATCTGCGAGCTATGCTTAGAGCGGTCCTTGATGCGCCCATCGAATTTTCCGCCCACCAGGTTCTCTCTGGCATATGCTTCTAAATCGTCAACTCGCTTATAAATCTTGGCATTATTTTTTCCAACCCAAGCGAAACCGCGCGCGATTCCGATCGCGCCGATCGCATCCAGCTTATCGGCGTCAAAGAGGATCTTGGCTTCGATCGTCTGCGGTTTATTATCCGTCCGATAACGATGCGATAAGATGCAAGCCTGGACATGAGAAATCTTCGCCGCCGGAAAACCGACCGCTTCGATGATCGGCCGAGCCATAGCCGCGCCGACGGCGGCGTGGTCAGTCTGGCCGGTCGGATCTTCCGCTTCTTTCAAGCCGCCGATATCGTGCAATAAGGTGGCCGCTTCCAGGACTTCTAAGTCAACTCCGGGCTCCTCTTGAGCGATCGTGAGAGCCAGGTTATAGACGCGCATGACATGATCCATGTCATGCGCCGCGCAATGCTTCAATTCTTCTGCCGCCCGTTCTTTGATCCTGTTGATCTGGTCTGTCATATCAGATGGAATACCTATAAATTAACGCGCCGTCCAGCCGCCATCTACGTAGATGACCGTGCCCGTCACATATTTAGCGTCATCGCTGGCCAGATACAGCGCGGCTTGAGCGATGTCATTCGGCTCGCCGACATAACCGAGCGGCGTATTGGCTTTGACCATCGCCTGGAAATCTTTATCCTCTAAGATGCCCTTGGTCATATTGGTCGCGATGAAACCTGGGGCGATCGCGTTTATCCGGATGCCCAGGGGGGCAAGATCAAGCGCGCCGGCATGAGTCAATTGGACTACTCCGCCTTTAGTGGCGCTATAAGCGACTGCGCCCGAAAAACCGACCGCGCCGAGGATCGAACTCATATTGATGATACTGCCCTTGATTCCAGCTGCTTTCATCGCTTGCGCCGCCGCCCGCGCGCCGTAGAAGACGCCGAAGAGATTGACCTGTAAAGTTTTTTCCCAGACTGCATCCGTCGTGTCCAAAATACTGCCGAGCGAACCGATGCCGGCGTTATTGACCATGATATCCAGGCGGCCGAACTTATCGACCGCCGCCTTGACCAAGGCGTCGACTGCCGCGCTCTGCGCCACATCGCAGGGGACGAAAGCCGCCCGCGCCGGATCTAATTTCAGGCCGCCGTCATTGATATCCGAATAAATGACTTTCGCGCCTTCGGCCACGAAAAGATCAGCGATCGCCAGGCCGATACCGGAAGCGGCGCCGGTTACGATGGCTACTTTATTTTCTAATTTCATATATTTACGTTTCCCGCGCTGATTCCCCGCACTGACTATCCGCGCTGAGAGAAAAATCAAACCAGCGGAAAAATTATTAAATTAATAAAAACTATTTGATAAACTTCGCCGCATGGACGGCTAACTCTACGAAACGATTGGTATAGCCCCATTCGTTATCATACCAGGAGATGACTTTCAAAAGGTCGCCGCCGACGACTTTCGTATTTTTCAAGTCTACGATAGCGCTATGCGAATTACCGATGATATCGGTAGATACTAATTCTTCGCGCGACGCTTCAATGATGCCGCGCAGCTTGCCGCGCGCCGCTTGCGCTAGCGCCTGATTGACCTTATCCGCCGTGGTCTTCTTATTCAAGACGTAAACCGTGTCGCATAATGACCCGACCGGAGTCGGGACGCGGACCGCCAAGCCGTCGAACTTATCCTTCAAAGAAGGGATCGTTTCCGTCGTCGAAATAGCCGCGCCGGTCGTCGTCGGGATGATGTTGACTGCGGCCGCGCGGGCGCGACGCAGATCCTTATGCGGTCCGTCGACCAGATTCTGATCAGCGGTGTAGGAATGGATCGTGGTCATCAGCGCTTTCTTGATACCGAATTTATCCTTGATGACTTTGGTCACCGGCGCCAGACAATTCGTCGTACAAGAAGCGCAACTGAGCAGATGATCCTCGCGTTTAACCTTATCCAGGTTAACGCCCGGCACGATCGTCTTGACGCCGCCTTTCTTGGCCGGCGCGGATAAGACCACCTTCTTGGCGCCTGCTTGCAGATGCTGCTTCAAATCTTCCTTATTGGTAAAACGCCCTGTAGACTCCAGGACAATGTCGACTTTCAGAGCTTTCCAGGGAAGCTGGCCCGGATCTTTGATCGCCAAGACCGGAATCTTATGGCCGTCGATGACGATCGCGTCCTTGACAGCCTTAATTTCTTGATCAGTCGTCCCATAACAGGAGTCATATTTAAGCAGATGGGCTAAAGTGGCCGGATCCGTCAAGTCATTGATCGCCACGACCCGGAGATGCGGAAAACGCATCCAGATAACCTTTAAAGCGGCGCGGCCGATACGCCCGAAACCGTTGATCGCGATATTGATTTTCTTCATATTAAGTAAAGATTAAATAAATTATAGATAAGCTAATTATAGCATATCAAAAGAAAAGGTTAAATAATGACCTCCTCCCCGCACTCAAAAAGCTATCCTAGTCGGATAGCTTTTTTCATACGGGGTTTCCTTCCGGGTTTTCATTAGAACCCGAGCGTGGTTTCTTGCGGTAGATCCTTCTGGCCTTGCCAG
>JBAZJR010000006.1:0-62768 GCA_041651195.1 Patescibacteria group bacterium | reverse complement strand
ATGACAATCAGAAACTATGTCCAGCATCAGGAGCATCATCAGGTGAATGTTCCCCAACTTCCGCTATGACGCCCACAGAGTGGGCAGAATAAATACCACCGGCTATTTTGCCGGTGGTAGTTTATTTAATTTTAGTCTTTGTATTGACTATTATTAAAAAAACAGTTATGATAAGAAAGACTTAATCAAAAATTACGTCAAAATGCGTAATTTTTTTATTTCCGCCCGCATCCGAAAATATAAATTTTTAAACTTATTTAATCTATGGAAATCAGGAATATCGCTATTATCGCCCATGTCGATCACGGCAAAACGACTCTGACCGACGCCTTGATGCGCCAGACCGGCATGACCGATGAGACGGTGAGCATGGACTCCAACGACCTGGAAAAAGAGCGGGGGATCACGATCTATTCCAAGAATACTTCGGTCTTTTATCGCGATACTAAGATCAATATCGTGGACACGCCCGGCCACGCCGACTTCAGTTCCGAAGTGGAACGGATTCTGCGTTCGATCGATTGCGTCTTATTGCTCGTCGATGCGCAGGAGGGACCCATGCCACAGACCAAGTTCGTGCTTAAGAAATCTTTGGAGCTCGGACTGAAGCCGATCGTCGTGATCAATAAGATCGATAAGCCGGCCGCGCGGCCGGAAGCGGTAAGCGAGATGGTCTATGAATTATTTTTGGACCTGGGCGCGAACGACGAACAGCTTGATTTCCCCGTGATCTACGCCGCTTCTAAACAGGGCATCGCTAAGAAAAATTTAACCGATGAGTCGGTTAATCTGGATCCGCTCTTAGACCTGATCTTAGAACACGTGCCGGCCGCCTCCAGCCCGGAGGCTGAAAGTAAGCAGCTATCAGCCCAACCCTTTAATCTCGCTTACGATAATTTTTTAGGACGCTTGGCGATCTGCCGTGTCTACGAAGGGAAGATCAAAGCCTCCAGCACCGTTTATATCGAAAATCTGGACGGCGAAACGCGGCAACGGAAGACGACTAAGCTCTTTACTTTTAAAGGCGTGAAGCGGGAAGAGATCGCGGAGGCCGCGGCCGGCGATATCGTAATGGTCGCGGGCTTGGCGGATATCTATATCGGCGAGACTATCGCGGAAGCGCCGGAACAGGCGCCGCTGCCGGCGATCAAGATCGATGAGCCGACGATCTCTTTGAATTTCCTGGTTAATAATTCGCCCTTTGCGGGCCGGGAAGGAAAGTTCGTGACGAACCGGCAGATCGGCGAGCGCTTGCAGAAAGAGCTGGAAGTCAATGTCGGCCTGAAGATCGATTTTTCCGACGCCGCTTCCTATAAGGTTTTTGGCCGCGGTGAGCTGCATATCGCCATCTTATTGGAAAATTTGCGCCGGGAAGGCTATGAGCTCCAGGTCTCTCAGCCGCAGGTGATCATCAAGGAAGAAAACGGCCAGAAATTAGAACCTTTTGAAGAAGTGACCATAGATATCCCGGAAGCGATGACTGGCGTTGTGATGGAAAAGATTTCCAAGCGGCGCGGTCTCTTGCAAGATCTGCGGACGCATAACGGACAGTCGCGCCTGATCTTCGAGATTCCGACGCGCGGTCTCTTAGGCTATCGCAATGAATTCGTCGTGGATACGCGCGGCGAAGGGATACTCTGTACGCATTTCGCCGGCTTCAAGCCCTTCGCCGGAGAGATCGAACGGAATAAATTAGGCTCGATGGTTTCTATGATCACGGGCAAAGCCTTAGCTTTTTCATTATGGAATCTCCAGGATCGCGGCGTCTTGTATATCAAGCCCAATGTCGAAGTTTATGAGGGCATGGTTATCGGCAACGTCGCCAAGGGGAGCGATATGACGGTCAATCCGATCAAAGGGAAGCAACTTACCAATGTCCGCGCTTCCGGCACGGATGAGGCGATCATCCTGACGCCGCCCTTAGAATTAAGCTTAGAGACGGCCTTGAGCATCATGAATGACGACGAGTATCTAGAAATCACGCCGCAGAGCATCCGTTTGCGCAAGCAGTATCTGACGGAAAACGAGCGCGTCCGCGCCAAACGTTAGCTTGGAGGATGGCGGTTTTTATGTTATGATGTCCTTATAATAATTTTATAAAAATATGAAAAAAACACTTTGGATAATCATCGGCGCCATCATCGTCATCGCGGTGATAGTCGGCGCTTGGTTTTGGACTTCTTATAACCGGCTCGTGACGGCGAATGAGGTCGTCGATGGCCAATGGGCGCAAGTAGAACAGCAGTATCAACGGCGCTTTGACCTTATCCCTAATCTGGTCGCTTCGGTCAAGGGAGCGATGGAACAGGAACAGCAAGTTTTCGGCGATTTAGCCCAAGCGCGCGCGAATTATAGCGGCGCGCAGAACGTTAATGACAAGGCGGCCGCCGCCTCTCAGGTCGAGAGCGCTTTAGGCCGTTTATTGGTCATCATGGAAGCCTATCCTCAGCTTAAGTCGATAGATACCGTCCAAACCTTGATGGCTCAGCTTGAAGGCACGGAAAATCGGGTGAGCGTCGAACGCGGCCGTTTCAACGAAGAGGTCAGGAATTTCAATATCATGATCAAGCGTTTGCCGTTGAATCTTTTAGCTGGCATGTATGGCTTCTCGGAGAAGACTTATTTCGAGGTGACAGAAGCTGCGGCTAGCGCCCCGACTGTCGACTTGCAGATCAACTAATAATACCCATCCGGACATGCGGCGCCATTACTTTTTTATTTTTATTTGTCTCCTATTATTAGCCGCTCCGGCGGCCCGGGCTTATAATCTCCCGGGTCAGCCGAGCGGCTTTGTTAATGATTACGCCGGGATTCTGAGCGCGGCGCAGGAAAGCGCCTTGGAAAATAAATTGACAGAGTTTAGCGCCGCTTCTAGCAATGAGATCGCCGTGGTCGCGATCAAGAGCCTGGATGGCGATACCATCGAAAATTTCGCGGAAAAGCTTTTCCTTGATTGGCAGATCGGCAAAGCCAAGAAAGATAACGGTCTCTTGCTCCTAGTCGCTTTAGACGACCGGAAGATGCGGATCGAAGTCGGCTATGGTCTGGAAGGCGCGATGCCGGATGCGACCGCTTACCAGATCGTGACCAAGACTTTGCGTCCGGCTTTCCAGGCCGGCGATTATTATCGGGGGATAGATGAGGCGACTGACCAGATGATGGCCGCGACCCAGGGCGAATATCAGCCTGAAGCCGCTTCCGATGCTGATTTAAATTTTGGTAAACTGAATTTCGAACTGGTATTTTTTCTGGGCTTCATCCTGCTTAACCTGATCGCCGCTCTCTGGCGCCATCTGGCTAAGAGCCGGCATTGGTGGGAGGGCGGCGTGATCGGCCTTGTGCTTGGGCTCCTGATCGCCCTGATCTTTTTTAGGACCTTAGTCCTGCTTATTGCCCTACCCCTAGTTTTAAGCGGCTTCGGGCTATTCTTTGATTTTTTGGTTTCTCGCGTCCTGCCTAAGCCGAAAGCATTAAGCGCGCGGCGCGGCCATAATTTTTGGTTTTTCGGCGGCGGTCCTGGCGGCTTCGGCGGCGGCTCCTCCGGCGGCGGCTTCGGCGGCTTCGGCGGCGGCGGGTCGGGTGGCGGCGGGAGCAGCGGATCCTGGTAGGCTGATTATTAAATTGTATTTATTAAAAAAGCGCTTGTTTAGCAAGCGCTTTTGGGTTTTAGATTTTTTTATCATCTGGCAATTTCTTACCCGACAATTTTAGTAATATCGGGATCATTACCCATTTCGATGACGATGGGCTCATTAAATTTGCGAAATGATATTATTATCATCCTCACCGCCAAAGCTAATGATCCGGCCCCCAGGTATAGTCCGAGGAAAGCCCAGAGCGCTTCAGCTTGCTGGCTGAACAGACCGTAGCCCATACCAACGGTTTTGCCCGCGCCGATGTTGAGCGTCAGGCTGAGCAGGAAAATTAATAAACACCCCGTCAAATCGATACTGTCATCATCGGACAGGGCAATCGCGATGATAATGCCGATCGCCGCGAAGATGCCGACGAAGACACTGGAAAATCCGACGGCGACGATATCGTAGGTCTTAGGGGCGAACAGCCAATTGAGGCCGTAAACCATAAGCATGGAAACGGAGATCGTGACCAGGGAGTTGATAAGCAGGATAATTACGGCGTGAGTTTTTCTCTTATTATCAAGACGGCGCAAGATCCAGTATATAGCTAAGGCAATCAGGCTATAGGCGAAAATACTATTGTGGTATTCGCCGCCGGCGCGGTAGGCGATCTTTTCCCGGCTCGCTATTGATTGCCCGTCCGCGTGATGGTATTTGATATTATCGGTAATTTCCCAGTTAAAGAAGACGGGAAAATCTACGCCGACTAATTCTCCGATGACGATTACGGTATCTTTCTTTCCAAGATTTTCCTTTTCCAGCTGCGCCGCCAGCGGTATGGCGAGCGCCAGGCAGAATAAAATTATCTTTTTCATTCAGCTACCTCCGATATTTTTAGAACATTTTTTTTATTGATTTTCCGGAGCAACTCTTCTAACATAAAAGCCAGCAATCCAGCCAGGCCGTAGTAGAAGATATATTCCCAGACAATCGTAAACGCCGGATCGTCCAGCGTTTGGCCGGTTTCGCCGAAAGTGCCCGCGGCTTGCGAGACAAATAGCGCGGTTAGGGCGCCGATTATTCCGCCTAAGATAGGATAGGCGTCATTTTTGCTTTCCGGCGGCGGTCCAAAAAAAGTCCCCAGGAAGCCGACACCTATTGTTCCTACTATTAAGCCTAATATTGAGCAGGTTAGATATGATATCAGCGCAACGAGTAGCAAGGCTAATGTCGTTTCACCGAGAAAGATCATCATCTTGCGGCAGCCGTGCTTTCTTTTAGACAGGGCGATCGCCAGCCAGACTAAGCATATAACCGGTCCGGCCAAAAAAGCGATAGAGTCTAGGATATTCATCTTCGGCTCGGAGATTAAGAGCGGTCTTTTTACTTCTTGGATAAAGCCGTCTTTTATCTCATAGACTTTATTGCGATTGACTTCCCGCTTTAGTATCGGGCAGAGGCTGGTTGGATAGAATCCGCTAGTGAATTTTGGATAGCCGTTGACGCGTCCGTTCTTGATCAAGCTGTCTAATTTCTCCCGCGAGAAGTAATCGGGGTCCACCCCCTTGAAGCCTATCTGATCGGCTGCTTGTTCCGTCTTAGTGACGGTAGTTATTATTTTTTCTAGTAAGCCGGATCTTTCGTTCAGGATCCAGCTGGTATCGCTTGCTGTTTCTTGGGCCTTATTTAGGCCTAAGAAGGCTAAGCAGAAAATAGCGATGAGCAGGAAGGCCTTCCTTTTCATTTTTCCTCCAGTTTAGCAGTTGATTATTTATTTTATTAAATTTGCAAAGGACTAAGCGTAATAGGGAAGAATATCATAAATTTTCAGTTTCTGTCAATTGGCGTATCAGGTGCGAATCAGGTAGTTCTTGCGGGCAATA
Organism: Patescibacteria group bacterium; assembly: GCA_041651195.1. GTDB lineage: Bacteria > Patescibacteriota > Patescibacteriia > Patescibacteriales > UBA12465 > UBA12465. The sequence goes on along the minus strand of JBAZJR010000006.1, from coordinate 57,307 downwards.
AAATACCGTCATTATTGCGGAAATATGCTATAATATAAAAATGTTAGATATCACTATCCTGGCCATCGGCCAGCTTAAAGATCGCCAATATCAGGCGCTTTTTTCCGATTACCTGAAACGCTTGCGTCCTTACGCCCGCTTGAAAGTTGTGGAGCTGCCGAGCGTGCCTTTCGCTGGGAATAATCAGGTACAGGCAAAAAATTTTGAAGCGGAAACCATTGAAAATTTTTTATTGAAGATGGAGCGGAAACAGAGTCCGGCCGCGGTTTACCTTCTGGCTGAACGGGGACAAAATTTTAGTTCGCCGGAATTTGCCGCCTTCTTAAACAAGAAGCAGCCCCTGATCTTGATAGTCGGCGGCGCTTTAGGTTTCAGTGATCGCCTCTACGCCCAATATCCGCAGATTTCCTTGTCGCCCCTGACTTTTCCGCACGAGCTCGCCCGTGTCGTTTTAGCGGAGCAGATCTATCGGGCCACGACGATAATCAATAAGAAGATTTATCATTATTAGATCCGTTTATGCCTTCCAAGAAAAAGATCAGCCCGATCGATCTGATTAGCACCGAATTAAAGAGTAAGGCCAGCCGCTCGCGCAGCTCTATCTTGCAGCGTTTTTTCAAGACGGCCCCCGGCCAATATGGCGCCGGAGACGTGTTTTTAGGCCTCACGGTGCCGCTCCAGCGCCAAATTGCCAAACAGTATGCTGATTTGGACCGTCCAGCCCTGCAAAGCCTCTTAAACAGCAAATTCCACGAATTCCGCCTGGTCGCTTTATTGATCATGGTTTTCCAGTACGAGGGGGCTAAAGAGCGAGAAGACAAGAAATCGATCGTCGACTTCTATCTGAGGAATACGAACCGGATCAATAATTGGGATCTGGTCGACCTTTCGGTCTATAAGATCTTGGGCGATTTTTTGTGCCTGACCGGGGAAACCGGGCGACTGGATCGCCTGGCGGCTTCTCGGAATCTTTGGGAGCGGCGCATGGCGATGGTCGCGACCTACGCCTTTATCAAAGCCGGCCGGAGTGCTGAAACTTTCTGGATCGCCAAAAAACTGCTGAAAGATAAAGAGGATCTGATCCATAAAGCGGTCGGCTGGATGCTGAGAGAAACGGGCAAGCGGGTGAGCGAAGCCGAATTGAAAAGATTCCTGGACCGACATTATCGCGCGATGCCGCGGACCGCTTTGCGCTATGCTATCGAGCGCCTTGAGCCACGGACGAGAGAGCGCTATCTGGCGCGTTGATCTAGGCGTTTTTCAGTGGATTTTATTGTAGTTTTTTAATAAGGTGCTATAATGTAAACAATTAATAAATAATTATATTTTTATGTCAGAAGAAAAAAAGAATAATTGCTGCGACGAGCTGAAATCTTGTTGCGGTAAAGGCCATGGTCGGACCGCGATCATCATCGTCGGTTTGATCCTTTTGGCTGGCATCATCACGGTCGCTATCTTGCGCGACCGGATCGTCAATCCGCAGATGAGGATGGTGACAGTGACCGGCCAGGGCCGGATCGTTTACGCGCCGGATATCGCGATCGTCACTCTCGGCGTCCAGATCGACAAGGTCGCTAAGCCGGAAGAAGCTTTGGACCAGTTGAACGCCAAGGTCGCTAGTATCATCAAAGAGGTTAAGGCCGCCGGCATCGCTCCGGAAAATATCCAGACTCAGAATTATTCATTGTATCCGCAGTACGATTACAAAGATAATATTTCTACGGTTTCCGGCTATAACGCCAATCAGCAGCTCGTAATTAAAGTAACGGGCTATGATCAGGCGCCGGACCAATTAAGCAAAGTGATCGCTGCCGCCTCTCGGGCCGGCGCCAATCAGATCAATAATCTGAGTTTCGACGCCGCTAATATGAACGACTTGAAGCAGCAGGCGCGCATCCGGGCGATCGAAGACGCTAAATGGAAGAGCGTCGCTTTAGCAGATACTGCCGGCGTCGAGCTCAAGGAGATCACCGGTTGGTATGAAAATTTGGTTTCGCCGCTACCGGTCTACGGCGCCGCGGATTATGGCAAGGGAGGACTCGGCGCCGCGGCCGCGGTCTCGCCGAGCACGCCGTCCGGCGATCGGGAAGTAGTTATTGAAATCGGCGTGACTTATAATATCAAATAATCGCGACTTATAACATTAAATAATTATGAACGGCAATGGCCATGCAGACTCGCACCGTAGCCCGCTCGCTAACAAGACAATCCTGATCGTCAATACGGCGGGAGCAAATGATCCGCTCCATTCGAAAAAAGCCTTTATCCGGAAAGTCAAGAATCTGGGGTTAAAGATTGTCATCTTAAGCAAAGAAGCTAATAGTTTCCAGCCCTATGTCGATCATTGCGTGACGGCTGATACCCTGAATTTTCCGGCCGCCTTAGCCGCCTTAGATGAATTTTTCAAGCTCAATCCGGCCGTCAAGCTGGACGGCGTCATTACTTTCTTGGAAGACGACGTCCTCTTGACCGCGAAGATCGCCGATAAATATCGATTGATCAGCACGTCTTATAAAGTAGCTAATCGTGTCCGCAATAAATACGCTTTGCGGGAATTTTGCGCGGCCAATAATTTGCCGGCCGTTAAATTCAGGGAGTTGAAAAGCGCCAGGGATCTGGATGAGACCGTTAAATCTTTCAATTTTCCCTTGGTCGTCAAGCCCGCCTATGGCGCGGCTAGCGCTTTCGTCGTCAAGGTCGACAACGAAGAAGAGTTGCGCGAGAGCTATAATTACATCAAGAAAGACATCTCTCCGAAGATCGAGTCTGCCCTGAATGACGGCCTCGAAGTCTTTGTCGAGGAATATATCGATGGTGATGAAGTCGATATGGACATCCTGATCCAGAACGGGAAGATCAAGTTTTGCGGCATTTCCGATAATGGTAAGACTAAGGAGCCGTTTTTTATCGAGACGACGCGCATGACTCCCTCTAGCCTGCCCGCTAAGAATCAAACCGAGCTTTTGGCGATGGCCGACGAGACTTTGGAAAAATTAGGGATCCTGAACGGCTGCATCCATTTTGAAGCGAAATCCACGCCGCGCGGCCCTGTCCCCTTGGAAATAAATCTACGCCTCGGCGGCGATGAGGTCTATCCGAGCGTCAAGGCGGCTTGGCATATCGACCTGATCGAGAACCTCCTGAAGATCGCGCTCGGCGTCTATATCCCGAAATTCGAATTTCCGACTGGCCCCTATGAATATCTGATCGCCGATACTTTTTCTTCCGATCATTCCGGGATCATCGTCAACTTGGAGATCGGCGACGATCTGAAGCGCCGGCCTTTCGTCAAGGAATTCCAGTTCGAGAAGAGGATCGGCGATTCGGTCTTGCTGCCGCCGGACGGCTATGAATATCTGGGCTGGATCTTGGTTTCCGGCTCTAATCCCCTGGACGCGCAAGATAATCTCCACGAAGCCAAAAAATATATCAGCTATGACGTAGCGCGGTTCCATCCCGCTTCTTCTCTCGGCAAGACGACGCGCCGTTCGCCATTTTCCGTTTCCGCCATCAATGTCGACATCTTGAAGCGTCGCTCTAAGATCGAGAAGATCAGGCGCATGGCCATCTCTAATCAGCGCAATCTGCATATCGGCATCGCCTGCAATCTCTACGAAGAGAACGCGGCCGACCAGGAAACCGCCGTGGAGAATGATCTGACGGTCATCGGCAAGGATATCGAGAAAAATCTTAGGGAACGGGGCTATAAGATCAGCTTTTTCGATTTCAACGACCTGCCGCAGGCTTTCAATGACCTGAAGAATAGCGACGTGGATCTTGTCTTCAATGTCTGCGAACGGATCAATAATTCCAGCCTCTTGGAGCCGCACGTGGCTTCCATCCTCGATACCTTGCAGATCCCTTATACCGGCTCCAACCCCTTTACTCTCGGCTTGTGCATCGACAAGATCCGCGTCAAGAAGCTCTTGAGCTATCATAAGATCCCGACGCCGGAATGGGACTACGTCTATTCTCTGGATGATGATATCCGCGACGATTTGAAATATCCGCTTATCGTCAAACCGGCCAATACCGACAATTCAATCGGCATCACCAACGATTCGGTCGTCCGGAATAAGGCGGAGCTCTATCGGCAATTAGAGAAGGTCTTGAAAGAAATCGGCCGGCCGGCCCTGATCGAAGAGTATATCGACGGCGACGAATACGATGTGCCGATCATCGGGAGCGAGGAGGATGATCTCCGGATATTGCCGCTCGCGCGTTCCATCTTCGACGAGCTGCCGCCGAATCTCTGGCATATTTATCCTTTCGAATCAAAATACACGGATGGCGGGGAATATAAGAAGATCATCGTCCAGCGTCCGCCAAAGAATATCAATAAGAAATTAGAAGCTCTCCTGGGCGAGATCGCTCTAGATACTTATAATATCCTGGATTGCCATGATTACGGCCGGATCGAGATCCGGGTGGACAAGAATAATAACCCTTACGTCCTGGAGCTCAATCCTAATCCGTCGCTGGACGCCGAGGGGACATTTTCCGCTTCGGCGGAAGTTATCGGCCTGGATTATGGCGATTTTCTGGAGGAGATCATCCGTCTGGCGATCAAACGCTATAAGGATAATCCGCCCTATTATCATCTCCAGCCGAATATCATGTGATTCCGTGATATACATGATCTGGCGGTAAATTATGACCGAAATCAAGATTTTTCACGATTTGGCGGAGGCCAAACGCCTATGGAATAAATTGTCGCCCCAGCGGTCGCTCTACGATCTCTGGGATTTTCGTTATTGTTTTTATTGCCATGACGTCCAGCCGCTCCATTTTTATGCCATCTATGAGGATGGCCAGGCAGTCGGGTTATTACCTCTGCAATATAACGAGCTTCTCGCCGCCTATGAATTTTTTGCGGAGAACTTTATGGAAGAGAACCGGCCTTTCGTCAAAGCTGGCTATGAGCATCTGGTGCCTGAGCTCTTCCGTTTGGCGCCAGCCGTCACTAAGATCTTCGATATCTCCGGCCAGGATGATTTTACTCGTTCCTTGCCCTTGGAAGACTATATTTATTTTTTAGATATCAGCCGTTTTCATAGTTTCGGCGACTATCTGACCGTGGCTTTCCCCAGCGCCCACAAGCGTTCTAATTTCAAGCGGATCTTTACGGTCTTGGAACGCGAGCACGCGGTCAAGGTCATCCATAATGATTTTAAGGACCTGGAATTATTGATGGATCTCAACGTCCGGCGCTTCGGCGCGGAATCTTATCTGCGGACGGAAGCGGAGCGCCAGCCTTTCCGTGACCTGGTCAGATTATCCTTGGCTTGGCACCTCATTACAGTCGAAATAGACGGCGAAAAGCTGGCCGCTTCTTTATCGATCGTTTATAATAATATCTACTATTACTTGATTGTCGGCTCGGATATCAGCCGGGTGAGCGATGCTTTTAAATATTTGACTAAAGCTAATCTGGAACTGGCGATCAGCCTGGGACTGAAGACCTTTAATTTTTCTTTAGGTGGTTGTAATTGGAAGGAGGCCTGGCATCTGGACAAGGAACCGCAATATAAATTTATTAAATTATGAAGAAAGTCAAAAAGATTCCGCGGCTGATGTTCGAACTCCGTCCCTCCCGGGCTTTACCTGGCGAGGTCGCGACTTTCGCCGTCCGGAATATCAGGCGCGGAGAAGTTGTCGCTGATGTTGACGCGCCGGAGGAAGTCGTTATCTTGGGCCGGCGGGATTTCCGGAAGCTGGACAAGACGACGCGCGAAAAGATAAAACATTTCTGCGTCTTGGAAGACGACGAGTATATCGTGCCGGCCGACCTGAATAATATGGGTATTTCCTGGTATTTTAATCATAGCTGCGCGCCTAATATCGCTTACGACCAGCAAGGCAATTTCGTGGCGGCGCGGGCGATCAAGAAAGGGGAAGAGCTCTTCATCGATTACGGCTTCATGTTCACGGATGCCGAGTTCAAGATGAAATGCGCCTGCGGCGCGGTGGATTGCCGCGGGGTGGTGACCGGACGGGATTGGCTTGATCCGGAATTTCGGCGGCGCAATCGGGGTAGGCTGTGGCCTGAGATGAGGCGGGGGAAAAGGGGTAGCCAGAAATTAAAAGATTAAAGTTATGTTCCTATTGACTCCCGATTTTTATCAGATCAAATCTGCGGGCCGGAAAGGGCGCGGCGTTTTCGCGCGGCGCGGCATAGCGGCCGGCACGGTCATCGGCGATTACTTGGGCCGCTTAGTCCCTGATAAAGCCGCGGTCCGGCTAGAGAATAAGTACGGACATGCTTGCTATGCGATGGATTATGCTGATAACGGCTTATCGATTTTCCCACTGGATATCAAGGCGCCGGGCGTGCACCTGATCAATCACTCTTGTTCGCCGAATTGCGATAGCTACTATTATCTCGGCCATACTCTTTATTTCGCCTTGCGGCATATTTTCCCGGGCGAAGAATTGACGATCGATTATAGCTTTGATGCCGATCAAGCCGAGGCTCGTAAGCAGAAAGATTTTTTGCACCAATGCTCCTGCGGCAGCCCGGTTTGCCGCGGCACGATGTATGTAAGTGTCGCCAAGCTTAAACGCTATGGCCGCTTATGTCGCCGAGAAGCGCGGCGGCAAGCGGCCTTTAAATTGCTTAAGCCTGGCGCGGTCTTGACCGCTTTAGGCACTTATCCGAGGCGGATCAAGGATGACGCGGCTTATGATTTATTCGCTAATTTATCAGCTAAACCTTTGCTATCCGAGGCAGAAACTTTGCCGACCTTAGCGGTTTTGCGCCGGACGCTGCGCGAGGCAGGCAGGCCTATCCGTTTCCGACGTTTAGGTCTGGTTATCTGGGGCCTTAGCGGCCGCGAGCTCCTTGGATTCAAATAAGCCCTTTATTTATTGGCATATTTTATTAGGTATGCTATAATATCCCCATAGACATTGAGTTTCTTGTTTGTTATTTAAAAATGAATCAGTCTATATTTAAAGGTTAGTAATTATTTAAACGGATCTTCCTATTAAATAGCTTTGAGCTATTTATTTCTAAGATCCCATAATAAAATTATGTCAAAAATGACAAAGTCACAGATGATCGCCTCTTTAGCGGAAGCGACCGGTTTAAGCAAGAAGGAAACCGCCAGTTTTATGGATAATTTAGCGGCTTTCGTCTACAAAGAAGCGAAGAAAAGCGGCGAATGCGTTGTCCCAGGTTTCGGCAAATTAGTTAAAGCTCATCGCAAGGCTAGAGAAGGCCGCAATCCAGCGACCGGCGAAACCATCAAGATCCCGGCGAAAACCGTAGTTAAATTCCGCTTAGCCAAGGCAGTCAAGGACGCGGTCCTCTAGTTTCCTAAGTTTAGATTCTCGAAAGAAAGCAAGGTTGAGAAAGAAAATTTAGTTTTCCTATAAAAAATCACTCCGACGGAATCCGGAGTGGTTTTTTTATTTTATCGTTTATCCTTTTTATTCTTTCCAGGCGCTGACATACTGGCCCAAGCCTAGGTCATTAAGTTTGTTTCTCAACTTGGTGTTCTTATGGAGGAAGGCGAGCAACGATCCGAATTCTATATGGTAGCGGTTTTTGACGATTTTATAGCGTAAATTAGGGTCGCTTTTGATCGCTCGTCGGATAGTTTTCCCTTGGACGCCGCCGAGATCAGCTGCCTCGGAAACAGATACCCAGATAGGATAGCCGACATCTTTAATTGGGAGCTTTATTTTGTCCGCCATTTTTATAATTTTTATATATTTAAGTCTAATATAGCTTAGACTTAAATATAGAAATAGGCTAATAAAAAATTAAAAAATATTTTAAGTCTATATTATATTAGACTTAAATATGCTTATTGTGCATAATAATGTCAATTTTATAAAATTTGGAAATCAGTCAAGCTTGATTTAAGGATCTAAAAATGATTGATAATAAGCTTTAAGTCCATATATGTTTAGACTTAAGTTATATTATATTAGTCCTTTTACTCTTAAAAAGTCAAGAGAAGATCGATAACTTAAAATAATATAGAAGAATGATTAAAAAAATCCTTTGAGCGTATATACATATATACATTTTATAGTGTAAAATAAGCCGTATTTTTTCTTGCCTTTCCGTCCTTCTTGTGATAGGATGAAAAGGTATAAATAATAGGCATCGCGCACGGCGGGTTGAACATCCCCGTTATTTTTTGTTAAAAAAATGGCCCTGAATCCGTTAGAAAAATTTAAGGATAAGCAGATCATGAGTCGCCTTAAAAATCGCGATAAAGAGGCTTTTATCGAGATTTATGATCAAAATGTGGCGGAAATCCATCGTTTCGTCTATTTTAAGATTGGCAACTCCGAGGAGGCTAATGACTTGACTTCGATGATATTCCTGAAGACTTGGAACTATATCCAGAACAAGACTCTCGAAGACGCCAAGACCTTAAGAGCTCTATTATATAAAATCGCCCGCACTTCGATCGTAGATTATTATCGGGAAACCGGTAATAAGGTGAGCGTCTCTTTGGATGATGAAAACCGGCCGATAGATGTGGCTGATGATAGCATAGATACGCCAGAACGCTTGGACCAAGAAGCGAATTTAGCCTTGATAAGACGCTTACTCCCGCTTCTCAAAGAAGAATATCGGGAAGTGATCATCATGAAGTTTATCAATGACCTTTCTTTAGAAGAAATATCTGATATTAGCGGAAAAACTAAGGGTAATGTCCGCGTTCTCCTGCATCGGGCTTTAAATGCCTTAAGAGAGTTAGTTGAAAAAGAGAGTAATCTGTAACGTTTTTGCGAGTTTTACGTATACTATGGTGTATGACTGATAAAGAACTGATCGCTAGATTAAATAGCCTGAAAAACATTAGCCCCGATCAAAATTGGCTGAAGAGCAATCGGGAGCTTTTATTATCCCAGGTTTCTAATTCCGGCGCGGAAAAATTAGCGGTTTGGAAAATCGTCTTGATTGATTTTACGAGCGCTATGAAAGCAATTTCCCGGCCAGCTTATGCTTTGGGCGCTTTCGTGTTGATGTTGCTTTCCGGCGCGATGTTCAGCCAGCAGCTCCTGGCTGGCGCGAAGCCGAACGATTCTCTTTATATCGCCCGGATAATCTCTGAACAAGTAAAACTGAATACGACTTTCAATACAGAAACGCGCGATAAGCTGGCGGTGCAGTTCGCGACCAGCCATGCCCAGGATATCAGCGCCGTCTTAGCTGATCCGGAATTCAATACCGAAGCGAATAGAGAACAGGTGGCGAAATTAAATGATAGCTTTAAGGCGGAAGTGAACATGGCTAAGGATCGGATCAGCCGCCTGCCGTCTACCGTTAAGAAAGCGCCGGTTCCGGTTCCGGCTGCTCTTGATGACGTGGTCATCGCGGAAAATTCTAAAGACGGGCAGGGAATCGAGCTTTTTGAAAAAACAGAGACGGCTGTGACGCCAGCAGAACCGGGCACGGGCACGGTCGCGGCTAGTACGACTCCGGAAGCGAGTTCGACCGCCGGAATCGAGACGGGTGCCGCGGCGACGGCCGAGACGGAAACCGGATCCTCCGAGGCGGATAAGGTCTTAGAAGAAGCGACGAAACTTTTTGATCAGAAAGATTATACGAAAGCCGCCGATAAGCTAAAGGAAGTCGATGAAATAATCAAATAATTTTTTTTGTGATTAGTTGAGCGCCAAAGCGCTAATTTGTTAGTTTATCTCCTGTCAGGTGAACCAAGCTGGAAGATCCGTCCTCTACTCTGGCCGGCCGAGCGAGATAAATTAACAAATTCGCGTTTGCGGATTGGCAAACCCCGTCAAGGGTCGAGTCTCGGTCAAACGAGATGGTTTGTCCCTTACTAAATAAAATTTTCAGTCTCAAGCGCTTAACGGTTCGGATTATTTCCACAGTAAATCGGTTAAGCTTTTCTCCAGCTGGCGGGCAACACGCGCTCGGCTGGCAGAACTTATGACTAAGATCAGCCGGCCTTCGCCTTAAGCTCAAGCGAGCTGGTGGAGCGGGATTCCGACTGATTTACAGTGTAAGCTAAAATCGGCCGCGGCGCGCAGCGGACTGAAACATCGATCATCTTGATTCGTTCTGACTCCAATGTCCGGACAATGAAGATGATCTTAATCATTACTTATGAAAAAATTACGCAAACTCTTAGTGATCGGCGTAATGGTATTATCGGTGATTGCCATGAGCGGCGTCGTCGTTTCCCCGGCTTCGGCTGCGGCTTCGGCTGGCGACCTGATCAAGATGTCCGGCAATTCTTCCGTTTATTACCTTGGCTCCGATGGCAAGAGATATGTCTTTCCTAATTCCGCTACTTATTTCTCCTGGTACCCTGATTTCAGCGGCGTGGTAACCATCCCGTCCGCTGAATTACAGAGCTATCCTTTGGGTGGCAATGTGACCATGAGACCGGGTACGAAATTAGTGAAGATCACCACCGATCCTTCTGTTTATGCCGTTGAACCTAATGGCGTTCTCAGAAAGATCCAAAGCGAAGCGCAAGCCGCTTCCTTATACGGCACCAACTGGAACAAGAGAGTAGTTGACGTCCCTGATGCTTTCTTCACCAACTACACTGTCGGCGCGGTTTTAGCTAACGGCGCTATCCCGGCTGGTTCCTTAGTCAAGAACGCCAGCGGTTCGACCGTTTACTACTACGATGGTACCAACTATCGCAGCGTCGCGAGCGAATCTGCTTTAGCGGCCAACAGATTAGAGATGGCCAATGTCCTAACCGTCACCAATACTTTGACGGCTGGCGGCAATTCTCTTTCCTCTGCGGAAACTGCTTTAGTTAACGTCGCCCAGAACGGCGGCACGGGCGTTGTCGTTACCGGCTCCGGTTTGATGGTTTCATTGAGCTCCAGCACGGCGGCGGCGACCAACGTCGTAGCGACGGCGACCGGCGGCCAATCCATCGCGGATATGGCGACCTTCAACTTCACCGCCGCTAATGACGGTGCGGTTACGGTCAAGACCTTGAAATTGAAGAGAATCGGCGTTTCTTCTGATAGCACGGTATCTTCCATCTATCTTTATGAAGGGAACACCAAATTGACTGATGCTGGTTCCTTATCGAACGGCATGGTCACTTTCTCCAATACCACTGGCTTATTCACCGTAGCGGCTGGCCAGACCAAGGCGATCAGCGTCAAAGCTGACATCGCGGGCGGCGCTACCGGTAATATCGGTTTCGCGGTCAATGCCGCTTCTGATATCGTTTCGACTGGCGCTTCCGTCACGGGTTCTTTCCCGCTCAACGGCAACACCATGTCGGTCGTTACCGCCACTGATTTAGCCACGGTTGTGGCCGGTTCCGTGACCAGTTCTGGCAATGTTAACGCCGGGACTATGAACGCCACTGTTTGGTCCGCGCCGTTAACGATCAGCAACAAGGCAGTTGACTTGAAATATGTCAGTTTCCGCCAGATCGGCTCCGTGCCGGCTGACGGCATCCAGAGCCTGAAGCTGTATGCGGATGGCGTCCAGGTCGGCTCCACCTCTTCTGTTAACAGCGACAATCGCGTTAACTTTGACTTATCCGCGGCTCCTTACCGTTTGAACACCGGTACCCGGACCTTGGAATTAAGAGGTGATGTCGTCAAGGGTTCCAACACCAATTTCAGCTTCTCGATCCAGACCGCTTCCGACATCGTCGTAGTTGACACCAACTACAACGTCAATGTCGCGGCGACTGGCTTACCGCAAACCACCACTTCTGCCAATATCAATAACGGCAGCTTGGTGATCGCGGCTGATCCGACTTTCTCCAGCACCCAGGTCGTCAAAGGCGCTTCTAACGTCACTTTGGCGAAATACACCATGAAGGCTTATGGCGAAGACATGAAGGTTACCACTTTGAATGCCACCATCCTCTTTAACGGCGATACCGCTTCTGGCGATGGCGTCAATAACCTGTCTGTCTACGTCAACGGTTCCCAGGTCGGCAGTTCTCAGAACGCCGTGGTTTCCGGTACGACTGTGACCGGCTATACCGCGACCAAGGCTTATGGTACCACTAATTTATTCACCATTCCGGCTGGTACGACCGCGACCGTGGAAATCAAGGGCGATTTGGTTATGAACTCCGGTTCTACCACTTCTACCACGATTACCACTAATATGGCGGCGGCAGCGGGCGCTTATCAGGGCGTGACTTCTTTTGCCACCAGCCCGACTAACGCTACTACTTACGCGACTAAGGCCTTAACGATTGTTTCGACCGGCTTATCCAGCGTATCTCGGAATAATTCGTTCGCGATTGCTCAAACTATCGCCCCGAATGTCCAGAAGCAGAAGATCGGTTCCTTCACCTTCCAGGCTGGTTCTTCCGAAGCGGTTAGAGCGACCAATTTAGCGGTTACTTTAGCGGTTTCCGGCGGCAGCCCGGCGATTGTCATCACTGATGTCTCTAACCTCTATACTTCTGAGGATCCGACTAACGTGATCGGCAACCCGATTGCTGGTATCAACAATTTCCCGGTTAACTTTACTTTGACTTCCGGCCAGACCAAGACTATCGACGTTTACGCCGATGTCGCTCAGGTTTCTAACAACGCGACTTTGACTGTTAGCGACTTGAAGGTTTCCGCGCGCACCGTCAGCACCAACTTAACGGCTGATGCTAACGTCGCCGGCCAGGTCTTGACCTTCCAAACCGGTACTTTGTCTGATCCGACCTTGGTCAGCTCTGATGCTCCGGCGGCTTTAGTCGTCGGCGGCACCAGCGCGACTGCGGCGGTCTACAAGTTCGTGGCCACCAATGGCGCGGCTAAGATCAGCAGCTTGAAGTTCAAAGTCTCCACCGATGCCGATGTTGACGAAGGAACTTCCATCAATTCTTTGACCATCGGTTCCGTGACTGCCCCGGTCGTCTATGACGGTTCGGATTACGTCGCGTTCTTCGATGGGACCTTAGCGATTGATGTTCCGGTCTCCACGGTCGGCACTAACGTCACTGTTACCGCTAACTACAACACGGTCGGCACTAACGCCACTGTGACCCGGACTCAGTCCAAGTTAACGGCGACTTACGTCAAGTACCAGATCGGCGTGAACACTCCGGCGGAAAAGTCCGGCTTAACCGTCGCGGCTAACACCATGTTAGTTGTCGCTGCCAAGCCGACTGTTTCCCTGGCTGACTACACTCCGACCAGCCGCATCTTGAGCGTTGGAACGCAGGAGATGTTAAGATTTACGGTTGCCGCTTCTAACGGCCCGATCAATCTGAAGACCTTCACGGTAACCCCGCTGTTCAACGGCGCTAGCAATATCGCGGTTGACGGTGTCTATGACATCAATGACATGGCCACCAACTTGATCAGCGCTCCGGTTTCCTTAGCCTCTTCCAACACCAAGTATGCGATCGCTTTGACCAATGACTCCTTGATCTCTGCTGGCAACAGCAAGACCTATGTCGTCAAGGTCAGCGTTGCCAACTTGGGCGCCCTGAACTCTAACAATTTAGCTTTGAACTTAACTTCAGCTGATGCGTTAGGTTCAGGTACTGATTGGCAATGGAACGACACCACTGTCGGTACTTACGGCAATGGTTATGTAGTGAAGAATCTGCCGATTAACGGCTATTCCTTCAACTACTAAGTTGATCACAGTTTTCCCAATTTCCTAAACATAAATTGGAACAGCAAAAGAGCCCCTTCGGGGGCTCTTTTCTGTTAGGGCGGGGGGAGGGTGACCAGAGTGAACATGGCTCGGCGTCCGGCCAGCCCAGGACAGACTTCCCAAGTTTCTAAACTGATGCTATAATTTAATTTACCTTAATTCATTAAGCATCAATCATATGACTGAAAAAACAAAGGAAATCGTTAATAAGCAGATCCAGGAAGAGCTTTACTCGGCCTATCTCTATCTGGCTTTAGCGGCCCGTTTGGAGAGCCTGAACTTGAAGGGCATGGCTAATTGGATGCAGATCCAGGCTAAAGAGGAAGTCGATCACGCGCAGGGCTTCTTTAAGTTCCTGGTAGAGCGCCAAGAGGAGCCGGTTTTAGAAGCGATCGCTAAGCCGGAAGTCAAGGACCTGAAAGACGCGCTCGCTATTTTTACCGCCGGCTTGAAGCATGAGCAGCATATCACCGCGAAGATCAACGCGATCTATGAGCTGGCGCGGTCCGAGAAGGATTATGCCCTAGAATCATTCGTCAAGTGGTATATCGACGAGCAGGTAGAGGAAGAGGCGAATGCCAACGAGAATATCGATAAGATTAAAAGGCTCGGCGCCGATGGCCCGGCTCTCTATATGCTGGATCAGGAACTGGCCGCTCGCGCCTATGTCCCGGGCGGACCATACGCGGCTAAAGCCTAGGGACTGGACCGCCTAATCAGAAAAATCGCTTTGACCGGCGATTTTTCTTTATTTTTAGTGGCTACCCAAGGCAGCTCGGATATGCTATAATAATCCGGACCTCTCTTGATTAAACTTTGTATCAGCCAAGACACGGAGGCAATTATTAATTTAATTGCCGCGCGCTCCGAAAAAAACGTCCGTGGACAGGCGTTTTATCGGGGCCGGCCAAAAATTATGACGGAAAAATACACGCTATTGACCGACGAGCAGTTTAATAAATTATTGACCAAAGATTACATTGACGAACGATTAAAGAACTTTGCGACCAAAGATTACATTGACGAACGATTAAAGAACTTTGCGACCAAAGATTACATTGACGAACGATTAAAGAATTTTGCGACCAAAGATTACATTGACGAACGATTAAAGAATTTTGCGACCAAAGACGATCTCAAAAACTTCGCGACCAAAGACGATCTCAAAAATTTCGCGACCAAAGACGATCTCAAAAATTTCGCGACCAAAGACGATCTCAAAAACTTCGCGACCAAAGACGACTTTAAGAGCTTAGAAAAACAAATCAAAAATTTGGACGACAAGCTAGATCTAAAATTTAACCAGCTCGATTATAAATTAGACACTTCATTTGAACATTTAGATTGTCGTTTAGATCGGGTAGAAAAAGCCTTGGAAAGACATGAGCGGGATATCAATGAGCTTAATCTTTTTACCGCTGACCATGCGATACGCGTCAAAAAACTGGAATTTAAGATCTCAAAATGATTAACGGAGACAGGATCAGGCGATCAATAGCCGTCGACAGCCCGTCGACGGCTGTGTTATAATAAGGATAATTATGAATTAAGCTTTTTGGCGCCAGCTGGCGCCAGGGCGGAACCCTATGCCTGCAAAAATTTATTTACGTATCCTGCAAGGCGGCCTGCTCGCCTCGCTCCTGATCGTCTTCTTAGTCTTCAAAGACCTCTTATTTCCTTTCATCACTTCCAAGCAGCTCACTTTCAATATCCTGATGGAATTACTTTTGGCGATCTGGCTGGTCTTTATCATGCGTTATCCGGAATATCGGCCGAAGATTAGCTATATCACCTGGGGCTTATCGGCTTATTTCTTAGCCGTCTTGGCTTCTTGCGCGGTGAGCGTCGATCTGGGCCTCAGTTTTTGGGGTGATGCTGAACGCATGCTCGGCGTTTTCCATCTTTTGCACTTCTTGATCTTTTATTTGATTTTGATTACAGCTTTCCGCTCTTGGAGCGAGTGGCGCGTCCTATTATTTTCTTCGGCGGGAGTAGCGACTGTCGTCAGCTATATCGGCTTATCCGGAACGACTTTCAGCACGATCGGGAACACCGCCTATGTGAGCGGCTACCTTATCTTTAATCTTTTTTTCCTCCTGATCTTATTTCGGCGCAGTGCGGATAGTGCCTGGCGCTGGCTTTATGTTTTGCCGGGGCTAATCATGCTCTGGGAATTCTGGACCTGCCGTACTTCCGGCGCGATTATCGGACTTTTTGCCTCGCTTTTGCTTCTTTTTTTCCTGTTCGGCTTATTCCATAAGAGCCTGACTGTCCGGCGTTCGGCCTGGTTGGCCCTCTTAATAGCTGTCTTTAGTGTCATATTTGTTTTCTCACAGCATCAAGCCGCTTGGTTCCAGAAGAGCTTCTTGAAGAATCTGACTTTCCAAAAACCGACTTTTCAGACCCGGCTGATCTCCTGGCGCGGCGCCGCCGCGGATTTCAAGAATCATCCGCTTTTTGGTACGGGTTTCGGCAATTACGCGATCACTTTCGATCGTCATTTCGATCCTAAATTTTTCAATTACGCCCGCACTGAAACTTATTTTGACCGGGCGCACAATAACCTGATTGATATCGCCTCGACGACCGGCTTGGTCGGCCTTCTAACCTATCTAAGCATCTTTGCGGCCGCGCTCTATTGCTTGGTGCGAGAATTCAAAAGCGGGCGGCGGCGCGGCGAGGTTCTCGTGCTCAGCGCGCTCTTAGCCGCTTATTTTATCCAGAACCTGGCCGTTTTCGACTCCTTCGTCACTTATGTCGGCTTGATGATCCTGCTAGGACTGATCCATTGGCTGCCATCAGATGGCCAGGCAGCGGAAGCGGTGGAGACGGCGGGGCGAAAACCTTTTCTGGCGATCGGCCGGGAATGGGAATGGACTGCTCTGATTATCCTGCTGTTCGCAGCCTATCTTTTCGCCCATCAATATAATATCAAGCCTTGGCGGATGTTCCAGGGCGTTATCGACGGTTATGGGAAAATAATCGACGGCCGATATGCGGCTGGCGTCGAAGCTTACCACCAGGCGCTGATCGGCACTCCGTTGGATCATGACGGCGCGGTGACGCTGATCAATCTGGTGACGATCAATCCTGATCTCCTGGACTCTTTCACCGTGACGCAGGCGCAGACGGTTTTAGATTACGTTATTTCTTTAGCCGAAAAGAATGTGGCTGGCAATCCTGAAGACAGTTTGATGCAGATGCAATTGGCGCAAGTCTATGATACGGCCGCCCGTTTCAATTATCAGGATCTGGATCAATTCAACCATTATTCCGGCTTGGCGATCGCGGCTATCAACCGTTCCCTAGAAGCTAGCCCAGGCCGCGTGCCGGTCTATCTGGTCAAGGCACAGATGCAGCTGGTGCGGGGCGAAAAAGAGGAGGCGATCCAGACGATAGAATATGCCATCAGCCTGAATCCCGATTATTCCGAGGGTTATTGTCGCTTAGCGCAGTTCTATATATTTTTGAAAGATGATCAGCGCCTGGGCGAGCCGTTGACTAAATGTGTAGACTTAAACGGGGTTAACGATATTAATTCCGGCCCTTTGCTCCTGAACGCGCTGAGCCATTTTACGGCTGAGCAAGATTATCCGCGCGCCCTGAAGCTAGCCGACCGTCTGGCCGAACTGGACGCGGCTAACGCCCAGATTTGGTTCAATCTGGCCAAGCTTTATCTCTTGTCCGGCGAGAATGCCAAGTCGCAAAACGCTCTAGGGCGGGCCTTAGACCTCGATCATAAATTACAGGATAGTTGGGCGGAGTTTCTAGATAGTCTGCCGGGCGCGGCCTCTGCCACGCCGGCAGAAGCTAGGCCTTAGCGATCAGAAAAAGATAAAATCTATTCGATTAAAAATCAGACCGGACGGTCTGATTTTTTTGTGGTCTTGGAAAACGCGCCTAGCCAAGGCCGGAAAGGATTTTTTGGCCGGAGAAGATTTTAAAGATAACTTAAGATCTCATCATGGGTAGCTTGCTATAGTGGAGAAGCTTATAAATTAATTTCTATATCTATGCCTAATTGGAAAAATCTTTTCGCCGTCTGGCAAAATAAATACCGGCATTATCCTCTTCGGAAGCGGATACTAGCGCTTGCCGCCCTTTTTGTCATCCTAGTAATCTTGTCGATACCGATTTATTACGTCATCGCTTTCTGCGCGGTCAGCCCGGCCGAATACCGCCTGGCCGAATTAGCGGAATCCTGGCGGACAGAGGCGCTCTGCCATGAGGCGTGCCAAAAGCGGCGGCAAGAGGCTGAGCGGGAAGTCGCTCAAGCTTTGGCCAGCGGTTCCGAAGCGCGCCTTCCGAGCCGCTTGAAAGCTTATTTTTTAGATTCCGTTGTCGCGCCGGAATTCAAGACCGAATTAATCAGGCTGATGCGCTCCGCTTACGGCACGGATAATCCGCCGGATTATGTCCGGGATTTTCTCTCGGATCCGGCGTCCAGCCCGGCGATCCAGGCCGAAATCATCGTCTCTTTCAGCCCGGCCGCTTTAGCGGGCGAAGATTCAACCGCGCCGCTCGATTATTATTTCGGCCTTCTGGCCGGTAATCATAGCCTAAAGCCGAAATTAGCAGCCGTGCGCTCCTTAAGCAACTATGCGGATAAAGCAGCAGATTTCAGTATCGGACAATTGACGATTATTAAGAAGATCGTCCTTAGTCCCGCGACCGACAGCCGGTTGCGCGCCGCGCTGGTTATGCTCTTAAGCGAATATTATCCCTTCCACCCGGAGGAAACCGTAGCGGCGCTCCGGGAAATCTACCGTGATCAGGTTAATCCGGATAAGATCAGCCGCGCTTTTTCCGCCGATATCTTGAATCGGAAAACCGGCGTCCGCCTGCCTCTTCCAGAGATCAGCGAGGCGGAATGGTCGGAATATTATAACGATTAATTGTTAATTATATGCAACCAACGAAATCATTTTTGTCCAGCTTTGCTTTTCTGGGCTCAACGATATTTTTTTCCCTGTGGCTGCCGGCTATGTGCCGGGCCATGCCGCCGGGAACCCTCTTATACCGCAGCTCGGAGAATGGCAAGATGTTCGGCTATAGCGGCGATCCTTTATTGGAAGCGGAGCAGGGGATAGTCCGGCATGTTTATGCCGGCCATGCCGCGATCTATATCGGCCGGGAAGATGGCGTCGATTATGTCGTAGAGGCTGGCGCCGGCGGCATAGTCAAGACGCCGGCTAAATATTTTGTCAATCTGGCGGAGCAGGAGACTTTCTTGGGCGCCCGTCTGCCCCGCGATGCCAGTCCGCTACAGCGAGCCAAAGCAGTCGCGATCGCCAAGAGCTTGGTCGGCCGCGATCAGGCTTATGATTTTGATTTTAAGCGCCAGAAAGGTCCGGCTAGCGGCGATTGGACCTGCGTCGGCCTCTTAGAAAAGATTTATGAAAGCGCGGACATAGCTAATCCTAATAATCTGGGGGCGCTAGAATATGACCCGGACCATTATGCGGTAGATATTACTCCGGATGGTTATGATAATCAGAGTGTCGTTAATTCGGAAGGCGACTGCTTTTCCAGAAATCGGGAATTTTCGAAGATCGCCCGCCGCCGCGACCTCTTGATCCCGGCGCCGGAGCTGATCGGCTATGACTTAGGCTTAGAATACGCTGGCGACCGCTATATCTTTTTGCCCTATACGCAGTTTTTGCAAGGGACCCTTGAACCGGTGGCCGCGGATTTGGAAATAGCTTCTTCTTTCGCGAATCAGGATGTCCGCGGCGCGCTCGACGTGAAAGCTCTAGCCTTGCGCTGGAGTTTGATCAATAACCCGGTATCGAGTCTGAAAAATATTGCGCGCCTGGCCAAGGAAAGCTTGGTCCAGGTCGCCAGCCAAGCCCAGACTTTAGCGCAGGGCTTGCTCCAGAAATTTTTCGGCTCGGATCCGGGCACGGAATTAGTCCTAGATGACCAAGGTTTACAGAAGGCAGCTGGCGCGACGGCTAAGAAAACAACAGGTAGCGCCGCGACGGCTAAAAAGGTCGCGGCTGACGCGCTGCCGCGAGTAACGGTTAATAAGGCGGTTAAAGGGCAAGGAAATATAGGATCAGCGAGTGAAGAAGCGGCTAAGCAATCTGGAATGACGGCTGAGAAAACAACGGTCAAGAAAACGGCGCCTGATAAGGCAGCCGTGGCTGATAAGGTTTCAGCCGCCGTGTCCCCGGTTTCCGTCCAGACCGCCTCTACTAATTCCGCTAATTCATCGAGCCAGACTCCAGTCGCGCCCGCTTATTATCAGCCGGTGATCTATACTACGGTCAGCAATCCAGCCAGCTCCGGCGCCTCGTTATCAGGAGATGAACAGCCGAAGATCGCTCTGATCAATAAGATTTCCGGAACCGGCGATAACGATTGGATCGAATTATTTAATCCGACCGATTACGATTTTGATATGGCGGCCGCCGGCTATCGCTTGGAAAAAACTAAGACGGCTGATGACCCAAGCTTAATGATCAGGCTCGGCAATGTGGCGGATGGTTCATATCCCGGCGGCACGGTCATCAAGGCGCATGATAGTTATCTGATCGTCCGCTCGACCGCCGCTGACTTTTATCGCGTCCAAGCCGATGCTCTGGCCACGCGCGATGAATTTAATTGGTCTGGTTCCGCTTATACTATATATACGGGCGATGGCGCGATTAGTTCTAGCGCGGATCCGAACATCATCGATGCTGTCGGCTTCGGACCGGACGCGACTTACTTCCAAGGCAATGGTCCGGCGCCGGAAATTACGGATTATTATTTCTTGAGCCGGATCGATAATGGTGAAGACAACCGGACTGATTTCACTCTCGCGCCGGCTCCTGATCCGGCGGCCGTGGCCGCGCGCGCCGCCCTTTTGGCTAGTTCTACCGAGGCGGTCGCGACCTCCTCCGAGGAAACTTCGGATACGCCCACCTCTACTCCGGAGACGCCGGAGATCGCGACTTCCACGCCAGGAGCTGAAGAGACGCCGACTTCGACTCCGGAAATCGCGACCTCTACTCCGGAGCTAGCCGAGTCTTTTGCCTTGATTAATAAGATCTATGCGACCGGCGATAACGATTGGATTGAATTATTTAATCCGACCGACTACGATTTTGATCTGGCGGCCGCCGGCTATCGACTGGAAAAGACCAAGACAGCCGAAGAGCCGAGCCTGGTGATGCGAATCGGCGATCCGGAAGACGGCGTTTATCCGGGCGGCACGGTTATCAAGGCGCATGATAGTTATCTGATCGTCCGCGATGAGGCCAATTCTTATTATCAGGGTCGGGCCGACGCGTTGGCAACGCGCGATGAATTCGTCTGGACAGGTTCCGGGTATACCGTATATGTAGGGAACGGGCCAGTCAGCTCTAGTACGGATGAGAACATCATCGATGCTGTCGGCTTCGGGTCGGACGCGACCTATTTCCGAGGCAGCGGTCCGGCGCCGGAGATCAGTGATAATTATTTTTTGAACCGGATCGCTTCGGCTGGCGATAACCGCTTGGATTTTAATCTGCTTTTAGCCGATGATCCGTCTATCGTCCTTGATCCTGATTCGGCCGGCGATGATCCTGATTTGGACTTATTTATCGCGCCAACGCCGACAATTTCCGCAGATCTCGCCGAGCTTTGGCATTTTGACGAATGCTACGGGGACGGGGAATGGACGGTCGGCAAATGGGATTGCGCCCGCGCCATCAACGCTCCGGACGCTATCTTGTCTAGCCCCCTGAATCCGCCGATTGACCTGGACGGCCTTTCTTTGAGCTTCTATTATAAGAAAGGTATATTCGATTTTCCTCGCCTGAATTTTGATCTGTCCGGGGAAGACGGATCGACCGTCAAATTAATTATAGAGTCCGGCTTGGTGACGGTCGAAGGCCTGCCTAACTCCGAGTGGCGCTATTATCTGGATACTAAATTTGACGCGGGCTGGCATCAGGCGGTATTAGTAGTAAATCAGGCGGCAGATTATTGGGCCGTATATATCGATGGCCAGGAAATTATCAGAGAAAATTTCTTCGCGCGCCTGCCGCTCATAACCGCCTGGCAGGCCGGTGATGAGTATGACAGGGCGGTGCTCGATGAATTAGCTTTCTGGGCGCGCCCGCTCGCGCCCGGCGAGATCTTGAGCAACTATCTGGCCGATGCGCCTTTTGCTCCGCTGGTGGCGCGTCCGGCCCAAACGCCGGCTCGTTTAGCTCATTTTTGGGACTTTGAAGAAGATACCGGCTCCTTAGCGCTTGATAGCGTCGGCCTGGTCGCGCTACATGTTGACCCGGAAGCTTGGGCTGGCCGGCGGCACGATAACTATGCCTTGAAGACGATCTATAACCGCTCGTTTACCGCTGATTTAGGCGCGCCATTAGACTCTCGCGATCTTTCCTTATCCTTCTGGTGGCGCAATAGCGCTTATCCGATAGAAGGCAGAGCGAATATCCATCTGGGCGGTGAAACAGATGAGAATAAGAATCTCTTCGTCTTGATCACTAATTATTTCCGCCTGGGGTATTGGTTCAATAGCCGTTATGGCGTCTTATCTGAAGGGATTAATAAACATATCCCTTATGACGACGCTTGGCATCACCTGGCTCTGGTTTATGATTCCTATCGCTATAAATTGCGTTTTTATGTCGATGGAGAAGAAAAAGCCAGTTCTTCGGAAATCTGGTTCCGCCCTGAAGATCGGATCAGCCGCTTGGTAATAACGAGTGATAGCGATGGTTCGGAAATGGACGACCTGGGGATTTATGAGGGCGCTTTGAGTGCGGCGCAGGTGCGGCAGATCTATCTGACTACTAAGTAATCCACCACCTTGAGACTAAGTAATCCAGGCCGATTAGTTATTTGATGGGCGGCAAGGCTACCGTATTGAAGTACGGTAGCTTTTTGTTTAATATTAAATAAAATATTTTAAAAAATTTGCTTTTTTTAATCTTTTATTGTAGTATAGAATCGTTATCAGGGGTAAGCGGGCGATCGCTCTGCCGTCAGGCAGGGAGGAAAGTCCGGACTTCATAAAAAACGATAGTGGGTAATACCCACCGAGCCGTCCCCTTAAAACGGATGGTTTAGGGAAAGTGCCACAGAGACAATACTAATTCTGGAATATTTAACAGAATCAAAGGTGAAAAGAGACAGGATGCCTTCTTGGAGGCTACCGGTCTGGGCCTCCGGCGACGGAGAGACCCCGGTAAACCCTATCGGAAGCAAGAGCAAACTTTATCCGTGCTTCGGATAAATGACAAGTGGCTCGCTCGAGCCGGTTAGCAATAACCGGCCTAGATAAATGATCGCTAGAACAGAATCCGGCTTACGGCTGCCCCCGATAATTCGGTTTTTAAAAATTTAGATTATGCAAAAGATTGAGTCGTTTTTTTCCGCCCTGTTCGTGCCGGTTGATTTTATCTTAGTGGTGCTGGCCGGGATCTCGGCTTACTATTTAAGATTTTCCCACTGGTCGGTAACTCTCCGACCGGTGATTTTTAATTTAGAGTTTCCGGCCTATTTCCGGTCGGTGCTTATTATCGCTGTCTTATGGAGCCTGATCCTGATGCTCGCCGGTCTCTATCAGATCCGCAGTACGCGCCAGCTAGCACAGGAACTGCAGAAGATTTTTTTTGCTTGTTCGACCGGCCTGGCTCTCGTAGCGGTCCTAGTCTTTTTCCAGCGGGAATTATTCGATTCCCGTTTTATTGTCCTGGCCGGCTGGCTGTTCGCGGTAATCTATCTCAGTTTAGCCCGTCTCTTGATCCGTGGGCTGCAGCGCTTCTTGTTCCGCTACGGCGTCGGTGTCCATAAGGTCATCTTGGTCGGCAACTCTAAGACCACGGAAAATCTGATGGCCGAATTTTCCAAGAATAGCAAGGGCGGCTTTGCCGTGGTCAAGCGGGTTCGGGATTTTTCCTTAGAGACCGCACAAGAGCTCGCGGAATTCATCCAGGACCGGGCGATCGATGAGATTATCCAGAGCGACCCGAATCTCAGTAAGGCTGAAACCCTGCGCTTATATGATTTTGCTAATGAAAACCACCTTACCTTTAAATATGTTGCCGACCTTTTGGAAGTAAAGGTCTTGCGTACGGAGGTGACGGAAATCATCGGTATTCCGGTCGTGGAAGTCAAGCGGACGACTCTGGAAGGCTGGGGCCGGATCTTGAAACGGATTTTTGATATCGTGGTCTCCGGTTTCTTGATTATTATCCTTTCGCCTTTGATCCTGCTGACGGTTCTCGCCATCCTCCTGGATTCGCGCGGCCCGATCTTTTTTTCTCGCCGCGACGATGGTGCTTATGTAACCCGGATCGGCCAGGGCGGGGCGCCTTTCAAATATTTCAAATTCCGGTCTATGACCCCGAATACCGACAGCATGCGCTATAACGAGCTGGCGGATCGCAATCTGCGCACCGACGGCCCGATGGTCAAGATCAAGGATGATCCGCGCGTCACCCGCGTCGGCAAGATTATCCGCCGCTGGTCGATCGATGAACTACCGGAATTGTTCTTAGTTTTTATCGGCCGGATGAGCTTGGTCGGACCGCGTCCGCACCTGCCCGAAGAAGTGGCTAAATATGAAAATTACCATAAGAAGACTCTGACGGTGAAGCCGGGCATCACTGGCTTAGCCCAGGTCTCCGGCCGCAGCGACCTCCTCTTTGAAGAAGAAGCTAAATTAGACATTTATTATATTGAAAACTGGTCATTGCTTTTGGATATTTCTATCTTATTTAAGACCCCTCTCGCCGTCTTGCGGCATCGGGAGGCGGAATAATCACATGAAAGTCGCTCTCATCCATGATCATCTGGCGCAAGACGGCGGGGCGGAAAAGGTTCTGAAAGTCTTAGCCGAGATGTTCCCGGACGCGCCAATCTATACTCTTCTTTACGAGCCGGAGAATGTGGCTAAGAACTTTGCCGACCGCCATATCGAAACTTCGATCATCCAGAAGCTGCCGGGCGGGATCCGCCATTATAAATGGTATCTGTATTTTATGCCTCTGGCCGTGGAGTTTTTTGATTTGCGCCCCTATGACCTGGTAATCTCCGATGCCAGCGCTTTCAGCAAGGGAGTGATCACTGCGCCCGGGACGACCCATATCTGCTATTGCCATACGCCGACCCGCTATCTTTGGAGTGACGCGCATGAATATCTGAATGAGCTCCCTTATAATAAATGGTTGAAGAAGGTTATTTCCTTGGTCTTAGGCCGTCTGCGCCTCTGGGATTACAGCGCGGCGCAGCGGGTCGATTATTTTATCGCTAATTCCCGGACGGTGGCTGGCCGGATCAGGAAATATTATCGCCGCGAAGCCGCGGTCATCTATCCGCCGGTGGAGACCGACAAATTTTTTATCAGTGATTTGAGCCAGCCAGCGCCCGGCGCCCCTTATTTCTTGGCGGGGTGCCGCTTGGCGCCCTATAAGCGGATCGATATCGTGATTGACGCTTTTCAGAAATTAGGCGCGGATTATCGTTTGAAGATTTTTGGAGACGGCGTCGATTTGCCGCGTCTCCGTAATTTAGCCGTTGGCAGCGCCAACATTGAATTCCTGGGCCGGGTGAGCGAGGAAGAGAAGGCTCGCTTATTCAGCGGGGCGCAGGCTTTCATTAATCCGCAGGAAGAGGATTTCGGCATTACGGTCATCGAATCGATGGCCAGCGGCCGGCCGGTTATCGCTTATCAGAAAGGCGGCGCGACCGAGACTGTCATCGCCGGCCAGACCGGGATTTTCTTCACGGAGCAGACGTCTGAATCGCTACGGGCCGCGATCCAATCTTTCCGTCCCGCTGATTTTGATCCGGTCGCTATCCGCCGGCACGCGGAACAATATTCGGTCGACAATTTTAAGCAGCGGTTGCGAGATTTTATAGATAATAATAAAGTATGAAAATTGGCGTCGATATCCGGGTCTTGATGGATGAATACTATAGCGGCGTATCGGAATACACCGCTAATTTATTAGCGGCGATCTTGCGCTTGGACGCGATTAACGATTACCGCCTGTTTTATAATTCCTACCATGACTTTGACCAGCGTTTCCGCGCCTGGAATAGCGCGCGGGCGAAGGTCATCGGTACCCATTGGCCGAACAAGGTTTTTAATTATCTTTTGCAGAAAACTTTAGCCTGGCCGAAGATAGACCGTGTTTTAGGCGGGACAGATGTCTTTTGGTCGCCTCATTTCAATTTTACCCGCTTGAGCGCCCGGCCAGGCGGCCCGCGGCGCATCGTTACGGTCCACGATCTTTCCTTTCTGCGTTATCCGGAATTTTTTAGCGGGCGCAAGAATCTCTGGCATCGGACTTTATCAGTCAGGGAAACCCTGCGGGCGGCCGATAAGGTTATTGCCGTCTCTGAAAATACTAAGAATGACATCGTTGAACTGGCGGGCGTGCGGCCGGATAAGGTCAGGGTGATCTATTCCGGCAATAATGTCATTAAGAGAGAAGTCGGTGCGGAAGAGGCGCGTGAATTCTTGGTCAAGCATAGTTTGATGGGTAGCGCGGCGCTGAAGCCCGCGGCCGGGCGTTTCATCTTGTATCTTGGCAATATCGAGCCGCGCAAGAATATCCGCGGCCTGATCGAAGCTTTTAATCTTTTGCGCGATAAAGAGGCTGCGCGTGGCGACCAATCGGATCTGCGCCTGCTTTTAGCCGGCGCCGACGGCTGGAAGAATAAAGATATCTATGCCGCTTGGCGACGTTCCCCTTATCAGGATGATATTAAATTCTTAGGCTATATCAGCAAGAAAGAAAAAGAAATATTATACAGCATCTCTTCAGTCTTTGTTTACCCGTCATACTATGAGGGCTTCGGATTTCCGCCTTTAGAGGCGATGGCCTACGGATTACCCGTCGTTTGTTCTAATGTTTCCAGTTTGCCGGAAGTAGTCGGCGGCGCGGCGTTGATGATCAATCCTTTCAAGCCGGAAGAGATCGCTCGCGCCCTAGAGTTTGCCCTGGATGATAGCCGCGTCAGGAGCCGTTTAATCGCCGCCGGATATGAACGCGCCCGTTTCTTTTCCTGGGAAAAGGCGGCGGCCGAATATCTGAAAGTATTTGACGAATATTATGAGAGCAAAAAATAAAAAGGTCTTAGTGGCTATCTCCGGCGGAGTCGACTCGTCAGTCGCCGCCAAGCTCTTGCAGGATCAAGGCTATGATGTATCCGGCGTCTTCTTGCATTTTTGGAAAGACGAAGGAGCGGGTGCGGCCGCGGAAAACCGTTGCTGCTCTTTAGAGTCCTTGGCGGATGCTCGGTCGGTCGCGGCGAAGATCGGCATCCCTTTTTATACTTTTAATTTTTCAGAGCCATTCAAGGCAGCGGTCGTAGACAATTTTTTGAGCGAATACGCTAGCGGCCGGACGCCTAATCCCTGCGTGGTCTGTAATCGGCAGGTCAAGATCGGCCGCTTGTTGCAGCAGGCTCGCGCCCTAGGCTTTGATTATGTCGCGACCGGGCATTATTTGACGATTAGAAAGGTCGGCCGCGCTTATCAGCTTCTTAAGGCGAAGGACAAGAGAAAGGATCAGTCTTATTTTTTATATACTTTCCGGCCCGACGAGCTTAAGCATCTGCTTTTTCCGCTCGGCCGCTATACTAAGCCGCAGGTCCGCCGCTTGGCAGCCAAATTCGGATTGCGAGTCGCCAGCAAGCCTGAGAGCCAGGACATCTGCTTCCTCTCCGGCGCTCATAATGATTTTTTGAAGAAATATCTGACCTTGGCACCAGGCGATATCAGGCTTTTAGAGAATAGTGAGAAGATAGGCGTCCACCAAGGTTTGCCGCTTTATACCATCGGCCAGCGGCGGGGACTGGTCGGCGGCACCGGCCCTTATTACGTAGCGCGCTTCGATTACCAGAAGAATATTCTATATGTCGTCAAGGAATGGAATCAAGCGATCCTATATCGGGATGAGCTCATCGCCCAAAAGGTTAATTGGCTATCTGGCCGAGCGCCCCAGCGCGCCTTTAAGTGCGGCGCGGTTATCCGTTATGGCCATCCGGCCGCGCCCTGCATCGTGACGCCTAAGAATAGGCGTGATTATCTGGTCAGATTCATTAAGCCCCAGCGCGCTATTACGCCGGGCCAGAGCGTTGTCTTCTACGAACGGAATCGAGTCTTGGGCGGCGGTATTATAAAATAAGACGGTATCATAAAATGAGGCGTTTTTATTTTTATGTGCTATAATGATTTTCGTGTTTAAAAAAATAATTTACGAAAACCATTATGTCCCAACAGCTTCCTGACGTTTTTAAACGGATCCAAGATCGGAAAAAAGAACAGCGCGAACTCAAAGCGATGTATCGCGACGCCTTATCAGTCAACGGCGAGTATCAGAAGATTTCAGAGGAATTGAATGACTTGAAAATCAAGAAGAAAAAGCTGGAGTCCGGCGTACAAGCGGATTTTCAGGCAGAATTCAATAAGCTGGAGGGTTTGAAGCTCAATATCGCCGGCGATAATCAATTATTGAGCGATCTGGCGATGGCCCAGCTGACGAGCGGCGAAGCAGTGAAGATTATCGATGAGAATCAGGTGGAGTATGAACCGGTCTTTACGGTGAGATTCAAGAAAGCTTGATAATTAGGCTAATATTAATAAAAATATTAACGACCCAGCCGGGTCGTTTTTGGTTGCGGAAAGGGGCAGTTGAAGATTAAAGCGCTTGCTGGCGTAATAGATTGCACAGGGCAGTAGAGATCTCTCGTGTTTAATAAAATTAACTAATTAATTAACGGACTTTATCGATAAGCCGGCTGATCCGGCGCTTGATAAAGGAGATAAATTTATGAAGAAAAAATATTTACTGGGTTTAGGCATTTTATCGTTTTTAGCGCTGGCCGCTGGCGCGACCACGGTCCTAGCCGCTGATTCTAGCACGGGCGCGACTTTCGGCCGAGGAAAGAATAATGCGCCCCGCGAATGTAATCTGACCGAAGCGCAAAAGACAGAGATGGAGGCTAAGCGGGCGGCGATTGATACGGCTCTTAAAAATGGCGATTATACAGCCTGGGCCGCGGCCGTGAAAGCTATCCATGCTGATTCTCCGATTCTGGAAAAGATCAGCGCGTCTAATTTCAGCCAATATGCCGAAGCTTATAAATTACGCGTTCAAGCGGATAGTATAATGAAGAATCTAGGCTTATCCAGACCGGGCGATGGTTTAATGATGGGCGCTTATTTAGGCCAGGGTCGCGGGCATGGCCGGTTGGGCCAAGGCGCAGTCACGGCCTCGGCTACGGTCGGACAGCAGTAAAAATATAAGATTGGAGCCATTTGGCTCATCCAGATATAAGGGTATGAAAAAACGAGCAGATGAGGCTGCTCGTTTTTTTTCTAGTGCCGCGGGCGGGAATCGAACCCGCATGGAGTCGCCCCCACACGATTTTGAGTCGTGCGCGTCTGCCAGTTCCGCCACCGCGGCTCTCAAGATAGTTAACAAGGCTTAAGTGATAAGCCTTGATTACGGATTTTAGTATAATAAATAATTATTTAATTGTCAAAAGTGTTTTTTTGCCTTATAATATTTTTATAAACGACTATTATGGGCAAAGTGATCGCTATCGTCAATCAGAAGGGTGGCGTCGGTAAAACCACGACGGCTGTCAATCTCAGCGCCTACCTGGCCGACCTTGGCCAGCAGGTGCTTTTAGTAGACGTTGATCCGCAGGCAAATGCGACCTCTGGCCTGGGTCTTGACCATCGCAATCTGGAAGCCGGCGTCTATGAGGCCTTATTAGGCTCTAAGCCCTTGATCGAAGTGATAAAAAGGACTGTCCAGTCCGGTCTAAAAGTTGCTCCAGCCACGATTTCGCTAGCCGGGGCCGGCGTGGAGATGGTCGCTTTGGATAATCGGGAATTCCGCTTGTCCCATATCCTAGAAGAGGTGAGAGCGGATTTTGATTATATTATCATTGACGGACCGCCCTCCCTAGGGTTATTGACGATCAATAGCCTCGTCGCCGCGGACCAGGTCCTGATTCCGATCCAGAGCGAATACTACGCTTTAGAGGGATTAAGCCAGCTCCTGGAGACGATCAGCTTGGTCCAGAATAATCTAAAGCCGAGCCTAGGGATCATGGGCGCGGTCATTACGATGTTTGATCGGCGGAATAAGCTTTCCGAATCAGTAATGGCCGAATTATATCAATATTTTCCTAATCGCATTTTCCGTTCGGTTATCCCGCGCAGCGTCCGCCTCGCTGAAGCGCCGAGCTATGGACGCTCGATTTTCCATTATGATCCGAAATCCAAAGGCGGTCGGGCCTATGAAGGGCTGGCCAGAGAGATCCTCAGTCTGGAGAAATAAGCTCTTAATCAGTTTTGAATATTAATTTATTATCATATGCCTCAAGGTTTAGGTCGGGGACTCGGTTCCTTGATTCCGAAAAAAACAATGACCTACGGTCAGAATCCTTTTGCGACCCAAACGTCGGAAGATGAGGTCGTGATCATGCAAGACGGCGACCGGGTCTTGAAAGTCAGCCCAGAGCGGATCGATATCAATCCGCAGCAGCCACGGACGCATTTTAATGAAACGGCCTTGAACGACCTGGCGGAATCTATCAAGCAGCACGGGATCATTTCCCCTCTGCTCGTCACTAAGAAGGGCGAGCGCTTCGAACTCATCGCCGGCGAACGGCGTTTGCGCAGCGCGAAACTCGTCGGCTTGAAGGAAGTGCCGGTCATCGTCCGGTCTGAACAGGAACAAAAGAAATTAGAATTAGCTTTGATCGAAAACCTGCAACGGGAGAATCTGAACCCGCTAGAAAGTGCCCGCGCTTATCGCCGCCTGATCGATGAATTCAATATCACGCAGGAAGAAGCGGCTAAGAAGTTAGGCAAGGCTCGTTCCAGCGTCGCTAATGCTCTGCGCTTGCTCGCTCTGCCGGCCGCTATCCAGGAAGCGCTTGCCGTCGGGAAGATTACCGAGGCGCACGCTAAGTATCTCTTGGGCCTAGAGAACGAGGCCAAGCAACTGAATATGCTCAAGAAAATCTTGCGCCAGAATCTGACCGTAGCTGAGACCGATAAGGAGATAAAAAGGCTGGGTGGCACCAAGTCGGCCAAGCAGAAGGATTATTTTGATCGCGGCAAAGAAGAAGAGCTCGGAGAATATTTCAGCACTAAGGTGGAGATCAGGCGGAAAGGGAAGGGCGGCCAGCTGATTATCGATTTTTATAGTGAAGAAGAACTCAATGAAATTATGAAGAAGATAAAACGTTAATATTAGTATAAAAAATATAAGATTTTAAATTTAACCTTTTTATTTTATACATATTGACATAATTATTAAAATGTATTATAATACCACTCAGCTTAGAAAAGGAGATTAAATGAACGAATTTACTATTCAAGCACAGGAAATTCTCTTAAGAATGGTCGACTCTTGGTCCGGGAGACGTAAAAATTACTCTATTTCTATTGAAGAATTAGAAATCCTGGTTAAAGCCGGGGCCGGTATCAAAAAAGCCAAACATAATAAAGATGGGACATTTTATTATAAGGTACAATATCAAAACCTGATTTTTGTGTCTTCGTCTTTAAGAGAATTGCCAAAATAAATAGCACGACCATTATCAGGTGTGCTATTTTTTATTTATCCTTTTTTATTTTTTATTTTAATCTATTTCGGAAGTTTATTCTGGTTGTTCATAAAATAGTATTTTCTCATAAGCAGCTAACTTCATTCCATAGATGAGTTCACAGGCAAAATCGCTTATTTTTTCGGCCATTTGAGGAGGCAGGCCGGAGCGGTTAGCCCCGATTATCATCAGAGATATCTGATTATGCAGTTGGCGCTGGTGATCGTCCGATCTTTTCATCGGATCTAGATTTATGTTTTGCCCAGTTATTCTGGAATCTAATTGTATTCCCGTTTTTGCGCGTATTTTAATGGCATCTAAATATTCTTGGCAAGTATCGATAAGCCGTTTTTCCACAACTGACCCGGCTTTCGGCGGCTGGCCTCTAAAGCCATATTTTTTCCATAATATGCTCGATTTATTTTCTTGGCCTTTCTCGGCGTCATGATATAAGATCCTTTCCCGCATAGATGGAGTATTATTAATAAAAATGCGTATTTATTATAATATTATCTTATTTTAGCTGATCAGTCAATATCTATTTTTGTTTATTTTTCAAATAAGGCCGCTTATTTGCTAATCTGATTTCCTTATACTAAAATATTAAAGACAACCGGAATTTTTTATTTAGTTTTTATCACACAATACATGTCTTTTGTCCACCTCCATAACCATAGCCATTATTCTTTGCTCGACGGCCTGACCAAGCTGGATGAAATGGTTAACTATGCCAAAGAACAGGGCTCTCCGGCTGTCGCCTTGACGGATCACGGTACGATGTATGGCATCATTGAATTTTACCAGAAAGCGAAGAAAGCCGGAATCAAGCCGATCTTAGGCGTCGAAACTTATCTGGCGCCGGGTTCGCGTTTTGATAAGAATACCAGGGATGACGGCCGCGGCTACCATCTCTTATTATTGGCTAAGAATAATACCGGCTACCAGAATCTGATCAAGCTGGTGTCGCATGCCCATATCGAAGGCTTTTATTATAAGCCGCGCATCGATTGGGAAATATTACAGGAACATCATGAAGGCCTGATCGCTTGTTCCGCCTGTTTAGCCGGAGAGATCCCCCGGCTCATTGTCGCCGATAAGCTGGCGGAGGCGAAAAAAAGGATTTTAGAATATAACGAGCTTTTCGGAACGGGGAATTATTATCTGGAAATCCAGGATCACCCGGAATTAGATGAGCAGCCCAAGGTCAACCGGCAGCTGATCAGTTTTTCGCGCGAACTGGGCATTCCGCTTGTGGCCACTAACGATAATCATTATTTTAAGAAAGAGGATGCCGAAGCCCAGGACATCCTGCTCTGTCTGCAGAACAAGAAAAAAATTACCGATACCGACCGGATGAAGATGCTCGGTTACGGCGATTACTCTATGCGTTCTAACGCTGAGATGATCGCTGCCTTCCGCGAGACGCCGGAAGCGATCGCCAATACGGTCAAGATCGCCGAGATGTGCGATGTCGATATCGAGCTCGGCAATATCCAATTGCCGCATTTCGAAGTGCCGGCGGGTTATGACGGCAGTTCTTATCTGCGCGAGTGGTGCGAGAAAGGGATACCAAAAAGATTCCCGGCGGCTAGCCCGGCCGAGCGCCAGGCGATCGACGAGCGCTTAGATTACGAATTATCCGTTATCGCCAAGATGGGTTGGCCTTCCTATTTTTTGATCGTGGCTGATTTTATCAATTGGGCTAAGGACCATAAGATCGTAGTCGGTCCGGGACGTGGCTCAGCGGCCGGATCATTAGTCTGCTATCTGACCGGCATCACTAATTTGGATCCCTTGAAATACGATTTGCTTTTCGAGCGTTTCCTGAATCCGGAACGTATTTCCATGCCTGATATCGATATGGATTTTGCCGATATCCGGCGCGGTGAGGTTTTGAATTACGTGGAAAACAAATATGGCTCGGACCACGTCGCCCAGATCATCACTTTCGGGACGATGGCGGCACGGGCAGCGGTCCGCGATGTCGGCCGGGTCTTAGACGAACCCTATGATTATTGCGATAAAATTTCCAAGAGCATTCCGATGTTCATGAAGCTCGACGAAGCGCTCAAGACCGTGCCGGAACTCCGCGAGATGTATAGCCAGGAACCGGCGGCGCGGCGCATCCTAGATTATGCGAAACGCTTAGAAGGCGTTGCCCGGCATGCCTCGACCCATGCCTGCGGCGTCTTGATTACCAAGAATCCCTTAACGGAATATGTGCCGATCCAATACGCTTCTTCTTCCGATCGAAGCATCATCTCGCAATATTCTTTGCATCCGATCGAAGATTTGGGCCTCTTAAAGATGGATTTCCTGGGCTTGAAGAATCTGACGATCATCGAATCCGCCCTGAAGATAATCAAGAATACCCGCGGCCTAGAAATAGATATCGACGATATTCCGCTCGATGACAGCGAGACGTATAAGCTTTTCCAGGAAGGCGAAACCACCGGTGTCTTCCAGTTTGAATCTTCCGGCATGAAACGCTATCTGCGTGAACTCAAGCCGACGATTTTTGAAGATATCATCGCGATGGTCGCCCTCTATCGGCCGGGTCCGATGGAATGGATACCGGACTATATCGCTGGCAAGCATCAAAAGAAGAAAGTCGCCTATCTGCACCCGAAGCTGGCGCCGATCCTGGAAAAGACCTACGGCGTCGCGATCTACCAGGAACAGGTCATGCAGATCGCCCGCGACCTAGCCGGCTTTACTATGGGCCAGGCCGATGTCTTGCGCAAAGCGATGGGCAAGAAGATCGCCTCGCTCTTAGCCGAACAGAAGGAAAAATTCATCGAAGGCTGCGTCAAGAACGGCGTTTATAAAGAATTAGGCGAGAAGGTTTTTTCTTTTATCGAACCTTTCGCCGGTTACGGCTTCAACCGCAGCCACGCGGCCTGTTACGCGATGATCGGTTACCAGACCGCCTATCTGAAGGCGCATTGGCCGGTCGAATTCATGGCCGCCCTCCTGACCTCCGACCAGGGCGATACGGATCGGGTCGCGATCGAGATCGAAGAATGCCGCAACATGGGACTCCAGATCATGGCGCCGGACGTCAACGAGTCTTTCGCGACCTTTACGGTCGTTACTGCCGGCACCAAGACGAATCAGGTTGTTGCCGCGGACGAGAAGCTCAAAACTATCCGCTTCGGGTTAAAGGCGATCAAGAACGTCGGTGAACATATCGTGGAAGAGATCATCAGGGAGCGCAAAGAAAACGGCCCCTATCAGGATATCTTTGACCTCTTAGCCCGGATTACTGATAAAGATCTCAATAAGAAATCGCTGGAGAGCCTGATCAGGAGCGGCGCCCTGGATAGTTTCGGCGAGCGCGGCCAGCTATTAGCCAATATGGAGAGGCTCTTGAGCTTTAATAAAGAGTTAGCTAAGAATAAAGAGAACAAGCAGAGCAGCCTTTTCGCCGATCTGCCTTCCGCGGGCAGCGACCGGCCGGCGCTTTCGCCGTCGGCGCCGGCGGAACAGAATGAAAAATTGAATTGGGAAAAAGAACTCTTAGGCCTATACGTTAGCGAGCATCCGTATAATGCTTTCCGGCCATATCTGCTTAATTATGCCTTGCCGCTCGCGGAGCTCCGCGGGCACAAGGGAGACGACCGAATCATTACGGCCGGCATTATTTCGACTATCAAGAAGATAATCACGCGGAGCGGCGAATCGATGCTTTTCGTGAAGATCGAGGACGCGAGCATGGCAGTCGAAGTCTTGGTTTTCCCGCGTTTGCTCAAGGATACTGTCGCCCTGTGGCGCGAAGGGCAGGCGATTATTATTGATGGGAAGATTTCCGAGAAAGATTCCGATATCAAGATTTTGATCAATCGCGCGGCCGCTTTAGATATCGCGGCGCCGCAGCAATCCGTCGATGCTTTTAAAAAATTAATCTTGGAAAGCGGACCGGCGAGGAACGGTTTCCGGAATGGTTACGGACAGGCTAACGGCAACGGCTATAACTATAACGCTAAATCGGCTCCAGCGCCGTCCCCGTCTCCGGCAGCGGTAGCCGCACTCGCGCGCCCGGCCGCGAATCCTTTGCGCTTGATCTTTTTGCAGGCCGCGCCGTCGGACGATTTGGCGGAACTGCGCGCTATCTTCGCGGACTATCCGGGCGAGGACGAGGTCTATTTCCGAATTGACGCGTCAGGATCGGCACAGATCATCAAGACCGCGTTCAAAGTCGACAATAATCCTGATCTCCGCCAGCGCTTAACGGATAAATTTTCTGCGACCATCAAGATCGCGGGCTGATAGCTAGCAAAAAAATTGTCTGCTTTTTTAAATTCTGTTATAATGAAGCTATTATAGATTTGCTTCATTTTTGTTTATCTTTTTTTGTTTATCTTTTTATGCCAAGAACTAAATCAGCCGCGCCGGCCGCAGTTTCAAAAAGGACTAGGTCTCCTAAAAAACCGGCTTTGCGCACTATCCATCCTAAAAAGAAAACTAAATCTATCTTGGTCGACGTTATTGAGGATGAGCCGGTAGACGATAGCTTGTTCTTATCTTCTTTCGACGATGAACCTGATAAGGCTGGCGGTAAAGCGGGCGACTGGAAAGAAAATAAATCTGAAAGATCAGACCTTCCGGAAGCTATCGATCGGCAAAAAGAATTTTTCTCCGGGCTGGCTTCCGAGATGAAGGAAGAGGAAGGCCAGGCGGAGCCGGATCCAAAAAGAGGCAAGGGGCGGAAAGCCGGGCGCAGCTTGGGGCTGTATCGGCGCTTGGTCATAAAGTTTGTCGCCTTAGTCTTGATCCTGGCAGCCATCGTCGCCTATTTTTCTTTTTCTAAGCTGACGGTGGCGATCAGTCTAAAAGGCGAATCCATAAATGATAATTTATTATTGAAAGTCGTTGATCAGGCCAGTGCCACGGATATTGCTTCCAGTACCGCCGGCTTGATTGACGAAAACGATCCGCGCGAAACCGTCAGCGGCCTGGTCAAAGAAATCGAGACTAGCGTGGAAAAGGCCTATCAGGCGACCGGCGAGACCTATCTAGGCGAAGAGATCATCGGCGAAGTCAGGATAATCAATAATTATAATAAGAGCCAGGCCTTAGTTGCGACGACTCGGCTGCTTAGTCCCGATAATAAACTATTCCGTTTGAAGAATGCCGTAAACGTGCCGGCGGGCGGGGAAGTGACCGTCAGCATCTATGCCGACAAGCCCGCGGCGAACTTGGCGATCGGGCCGACGACTTTCACTATCCCCGGATTATGGCTGGGCCTGCAGGACAAGATCTACGCGAAGAGCGACGCTAAATTCGTTTATACCCAGAAGGTGCAGAAATACGTCAATGTGAGCGATTTAGAGCGGGCAACTGCGGACATCACGGATACTTTGCTAAAAACTGCCAAAGAACAGGCTAGCGTCGGCCTTTCGGCGGATGACAGCTGGCTGTATCTGGCCGACGAAGCGCCGATTGTTAGCCTGAGTGCCAAAAAAGGCAGCCAGCAGGAACAGTTTACCGCGCAGGCTAAAGGCAAAGTGATTGCGGTTTCTTTCAATAAAGAGCAAGCTTCCCGCCTAGCGGCGGCTAAGCTTAATCTGATCATCCCTGATGACAAGGAATTGACTGAATTTAATCCAGAAGAGATAATCTACAGCCTGGAAAATTATGATCCAGCTACCAAGACAGCGACCGTCAAAGCGATATTTAATGGAGTGATGATCCTTAAGAGCGATGCGGAAGTTATCAATCCGCAACAACTAGTGAACTTGACCGCGGAACAGATCGCGACTTATCTGAAGGCGCAACCGGAAATCAAGGATTATTCTTTAAATTTCTCCCCTTCTTTCATCAAGAAAGCGCCGAGCTTGGTCGATCGCATCAAGATCCTGATCAGGAAAGATTAATTATTAGATAATCGCATGAAACTACCCTCTTAATATCGGGGGTAGTTTTTATTATTTCACGGTTGACATCCAACGATAAAAATTGTAAAGTGATAGGAAAATTTTACATTAACAACTTAAGCGAGGCAATTAAATGAATGGGAAAAAAATCTTAGTAATTTGTGATAATCCAGGCAATGTTTACGTCAAAGAATTAGAAAAACGGAAAATATCTTTCCAATTGTCCGATAGCCTGAAAAGAAATCTTCCGGCTGAAATTATTTCTCCAGAAACTGTCTTATTAGTGAATCGAGGGCAGATTGAGGGGCTGCAAGCTAAGGAATCTTGGCCGCAAAGTAAAGTCCTCTTGGTCTATGGCGGCGGCAAGAAGGATTTTGAGCCTTATCTGATCAATATCCGCTCTGACCTGGATCATGATTATTATAATTATGGTAGCTGGCCTGAGTTTGCGCGCTTGGTCGCGAGTATTCTGCCTGATCCGGATAAGCATATTAAACGGCTCGCGGAAGGAAAATATGAATTGATCAGATTTGAGGCGGACTATATTTCCTATGCTCATCTGAATCGCCGAGCGGATAACTTCACCACGGCTTTGGACTGTTCGCTCGCCTATTTAGACTGGCTGCTCAATTGGCTGGCCGATGTTACTTCGATCTGTTTTGAACAGCGTTTCTGGTATGGCGCTAACAAGAAGATCAAGACTTTGAGCATCTCCTTGTCTTCTGGCCAGATGACGCATAAAGGAAGGAACATTTTTACGGAAGATAGCCAATTGGTCTTTTCCTTGGCGGATGGCAAAAATTTGGAGGCGAGCGTAAAAAAAGTTTCTGAAGAGGGAATAGTCGTCGCTTTTTTGAGTCGGAAATCAGCCGCGGTAATCAATAGCATCCGCTGGTTCAACCTTAAATCAGATAGCTCTATTATTAATGAATATCGCCGGTCTTGTCTTAAGATATCAAGGGCCCGGTCGGCTACATACCCCGCTCCGCTTTCGGAGTTGATGGGGGAGCGTATGCCTGATCGGGGGAATAACTATCATTGCTTGACGCTCAGCCATACGGAACAAAAAATTTTACGCGATCAGTCCCAAGTCAAAGCCCTAGCTAAGATATTCGGTCCAGATTATGTAACAGCGGTCGAAGGGCCGCCGGGCACCGGCAAAACATTCCTCACCGCTCTGGCCATCGAGCAATTACTGAAACAGAATAAGACGGTCGTAGTCACGAGCCATAGCAATCAGGGCTTGGACAACATCTTGGAGCAAGTAGCCACTTTATTGCCGCCGGAAAGCGTTGGCCTGTTATTCCGTTTAACGAATAATCCCGCGAATATTTCTTATGGCAATAAACGCTTTCACCGTTCCAGCCGGTATGAAGAGTGTCTGCCGGAAAAAACGGAAGCCGGCGAAGCGCCTGAAGCCGAAGCGGTTGAAAAACAATTATCCAGCCTAGAATATCAGGATATCATGATTAAGCGGAATAATGGGCAAGGCGTCGTTCTATTTGTCACCCTCAATTCATCGATAGTCGATCGCACGATGAAGATCCTGTTGAATAGCATCACGATCGATTTCGGATTCATCGATGAAGCGACTAAGGGATATCTCTATGAAATGCTACCTCTTTTCTCGGCGGTTGAGGAAAAACTAGTGATGATCGGCGATCATCGGCAATTAGGGAATATTTCTTTGCCGGAGGAAGCCAAACATGAAATTAGGCAGAACTTTCCTGAGGAAGATCTGGATTCCTTCGCGACCGGTTTTTTCACAGCTTTAGTCAAAAAGCAGCTTGTCCCGAGCCATTTGCTGGCGATCAATCGCCGGTCTTTAAGAAAGATCGCTGATCTGGTCAGCCGGGGTTTTTACGGAGCTGAATTGATTTCCGGACGCTTCAATCCTTTCGATGAGGGCAGCATAAAATTCATTGATACTAAATCTTGGCCAGATAATCAAGAAAGGAAAAGAGGCACCTCTTTCTATAATGTCGCGGAAGCGCGGATTGCGGTGGACCAATTCATCGGCCGCGTCAAGCAATGCTTAGCCGAAGGCGGGAAGATCCAGGACTGCGCCATCATCACGCCCTATCAGGCTCAGATCAGAGAGATTAAGAAGAGATTGCGTCAAGCTTTATTATTTAACAGCGCGATCATGGTCGCTAAGGAAGATATCGACCGCTTGCTCGAAGAACTGGTCGATACCGTCGATGCTTTCCAGGGTTCGCAGCGCTATGGCATCGTCCTCAGCTTAGTGCGGTCTAATCCTTATAATGACGTAGGTTTCAATAGCGACCTCCGGCGCCTGAATGTCGCTATTTCTCGAGCGCAGGATAAACTAACAATAGTCGGCAACTCAGCGACTTTTCTGGGTTGTTATGATCCGGATGTTAGCGCCGCCTTTTCAGATATTTTGAAATACATCAAGAAGGAAGGGCGCTATCTTGAATTAAGAAGAAAATAAAAAACAAGCTCCGGATAAAATAAACCGGAGCTTTTTAAGATGAGAGAGGGGTTTAGGTAAATAGTGGTTTTTACGGCAGAGCTTAGCCTCTCGAGCTCTGCCTAAAGACAGTCTCCCTTTCCTTGATCGCCGGTATTCAATGTTCTTTCAACATTATTCAAGGCCGCAGCCTTATTGAATGGGATCGAAGGTGGGAACAAGAAATAGAGGATTCCCAACCGGTTGCCTGGCAATATGCGCAGGGGGAGACTTCCAAAAATTAGAAGAACCATAAGTCACCTCTTGGAAGTGCATTATTACTTTAGTAAATGAGAATTATTTTGTCAATCTTTGGAGAAAATTTTAAAATAATCCGAGAAAGCGGCTATTTTTGGTGACCGGTTTTTTCTTGGCCGCGTATATCGCGCCTGCTTCTTTCGCGCTCTTATTATGGAATATGATCGCCCCCAGAGCCGCGCTGAGCCGCGTCGCTTCTTCTAAGGATCTCTGGTGCAGATTCCGCCCCATCGCCAAGCCGCTCGTGCCAGCGACTTTGATCTGGACTTCTAGATATTCCAATAAATCTTTGACCGGCCGTTTTTCACCGCCGACGCAGACGATCTTGGTCCGACCGGCGGCTGCCGTGACTTCACGGAAACGCCGCGCGGCGGCTGATCGGTCCTTGAGGCCGTAGGGATACTTTACTTTAACGAAATCCGCGTCCAAGGCCGCGACAACGCCAGCGCCGCCAGCGATAATGTGGACATCTTCTTCTTTGATGTTCTTGCCGCGGGGATAAACCCAGATGACCGAGGTCAATCCGGCTTGGTGCGCTTGATAGACCGCTTGAGCAGCTTCAGCTAGCATCCGTGCCTCGTATTTTCCGCCTAGATATAAAGTATAGCCGATGCCGACGATTTTTAGGCCACTATCTTTCTTGCATTTAACTATATCCGCCACCGTCCACCAGGCGCGGCTAGAATCTTTATCTTCGTTCGGCCCTAGGTTAGTCTTGCCGTTTAACTTAACGATATAAGGAATCTGCCGGTAATGGTGGCCATAACGGGAGATCAGGCCCAGGTGGGTCGCCAAGACGCCTCCTTGGGAAGCCGCGGCAATCCTGAAAAGGTGTTCCGGTTCATTATCTTCGGGGCTGATACCGGGGCCGAAAAAGTCGGCGTTAAGATGCTCTACCTTCTGGTCTCCGGCGATGAGGAGCAGGCGGCCGCTCTGGTTAGTCAGGGAAGCATAATTCTTACGATATTCGTCTTGGAAGCGGCGCGGAACGCTGGCCGGAATATTGATTTTCAGCATAAATTATTTATAAATTTATAATATTATGGTATGATAAGGACAAGAAGATTATATCATAAATATGTCAAAAGAGGAAAATCTAAATAAGGATATCGATCTCAAGAATTACGATGATCCGACCGGCATCAGCCTGCGCGAGCTGAATTTCGGCTTGTGGCTCTCGGAGAATCGTCAGAAATTATTAAAGGTTCTGACAGTCGGTCTGATCGTGTTGTGCGCTTTTTTCTTTATCTATTCTTCCTATGGCCTGATCAATTATTTTTTGGCGGGCGACCCTAATGCCGAGATTACCGTTGCTGTGCCGACTTCTCCCCGCCAATTGACCGTTGATTTGGAAATCGCGCCGCTTGAGATATTTTCTCATGATGAGCAGGTTGATTTAGCCGTTAAATTAAGGAACCAGAACGATAAGTTCATGGCGACTTTCAAATATTGTTTCACCTTAGCCGGCGAGGACCTGGCTTGCGGCGAAGGGTTTATCCTGCCGGCTTCAGAAAAATATATTTTTGCTCTCGGCCAGCGCTTATCCGGCAGCCAGAGCGAGGCTGCCTTCGCTATCACTGATATTTTTTGGCGTCGGATAAACGCCCATCAGATCCCGGATTGGAACGCCTATCTGGCCAGCCGTCTGGATTTTTCGGTTTCAGAGCTGAGTTTTTCCGCTGGCGCGATGAATAGCTTGTCGGATAAGATCAACTTAAATAGTCTGTCTTTTTCTATCCAGAACCAGACCGCTTATAGTTATTATGAAGTGCCTTTGAACATCTTGCTATACAGCGGCGCGGAGCTGGTGGGCGTAAACCGCTATATCTTGCAGGATTTCCTGGCGGGAGCCGAGCGCCAGATTAAGATGGTCTGGCCGGATAATCTAGGCGGGGTCAATCGGACAGAGATCGTGCCGGATCTGAATATTATCGATGAAGCGGCTTATCTGAAATATCAGGGCGCTTCTTCCGAATAAACTATGCTTAGCCGTTTCAAGCTCTATCTTAAGAATTTCGATTGGATTATTTTCGCTTCCGTCTTCCTGCTGGTAACTTTCGGGCTGGTAGAGATTTATAGCGTAGCTCTAGGGCAGGGCAGCGGCAATCTCCTCAATTTTAAGAAACAATTGGTCTTCGCCGGCACCGGATTCTTTCTGTTATTTGCCTTTGCTTTTATCGATTACCGTTTCTTGCGGAGTCTGAGCCGTTATTTTTATGTCTTAGCGGCCATTATTTTAGTAGCCGTCCTGGTCTTCGGTCAGACTATTCGCGGCACGAAAGGCTGGTTTTCGCTTTTCGGCCTTGGCCTGCAGCCGGTAGAATTCGTCAAGATCGTCCTGATCTTATTTTTAGCGAAATATTTTTCTAATTTGGCGACCCGGGTTAAGACGGCCCGCCATTTTTTAATTTCCGCCGCCAGCGCGGCTTTTCTAGTCTTCTTAGTAATTATGCAGCCGGATTTCGGCTCTACGATGATCCTTGGCGCCATCTGGCTGGTTATGATCCTAGCCGCCGGTTTCCCTAAAAAATATTTCTTAGTCGTCGGCTTGGCCGCGATCCTGATCCTGGCTGTTTCTTGGTTTTTCCTGTTTAAAGATTACCAGAAGGAAAGAATCCTTAATTTCTTCAATCCCGGAGAGAACGCTTTGGAGTCCGGTTATAATATCTCGCAGGCAATCATCGCCGTCGGCTCCGGCGGTCTGACCGGCAAAGGCGTTGGTTTTGGCTCGCAATCCCAGCTGAAGTTCTTGCCGGAAGCGCAGACTGACTTCATTTTTGCCGTTATTGCCGAAGAGCTAGGGTTTTTAGGGGTTGCGCTGATATTAGCTTTTTATTTTATATTTTTTTTCCGCTGTTTCTCAATTTTAAGTAAAATCAATAATGATTTCGGTATTTATTTCCTCTTAGGCGCCGGAGGCTTGATTTTTATCCAAATGTTTATTAATATTGGTATGAACTTAGGGATTATGCCGGTTGTCGGCCTGCCCCTGCCTTTCGTCAGTTACGGAGGGAGCTCGCTAGTCTCGCTTTTGATCCTGGTGGGCATAGTGGAAAATATCATTATTAAATCAAAAATTAGTTATTAATCTTATGACGATCAAACTCAGCGCCCAGCTTCGGGAAGATAAGAAGAAAGTCGGTCCGGATTATTTGCCAGGCGTCTTATACGGCAAAGGGGTGGCCAACAAGAATCTGCAGATCAAGAAAGTCGATTTTGATAAAGTTTTCGGACAGGCGGGAGAATCTAACCTGATCGATTTAGAAGTAGATAAAGAAACGGTCAAGGTTCTTGTTAAAGAGACCCAGCGCGATGTCCTGAAGAATTTCTATACCCATGTCGACTTCTACCAGGTGAATATGAAAGAGAAGATCACGACGGAAATCCCTCTGCATTTTATCGGCGAAGCTAAGGCCGTCAAGGAATTGGGCGGCGCTTTGATCAAGGATATGAGTTCCGTAGAGGTTGAATGTTTGCCGACCGATTTAGTCGATCATATCGATGTCGATATCTCGGTTCTGAAAACTTTCGACGATTCCATCCATGTTAACGACCTGATCCTGCCGAAAGGAATGACCCTTCTCCTGCATACCAACGAAGTGGTCGCCGCAGTTAAAGAACCGAAAGTAGAAGAAGAGCCGGTGGCCGCTGAGCCAGCGGCGGAAGCCGCCGCCGGAGCCCCGGCTGCGGGAGCGAACGCCCCGGCCGAAGGAGCCAAGAAAGAGGCCGAAAAGAAACAATAAAAGCCTATTTAAAAAGTCAGCCGCGCGGCTGACTTTTTGTATTCCGGATTGGTCTAAGTTAGTAAGACAGCGGCCTTTGAAGCCGCGCATCGTGGTGCAAATCCATGATCCGGAACCAATTTATACTTAATAGCCCTTGACGATCCGAGCTAAGCGGCGCTGTCCAGCCAGGTCTTTCTTGATTAGGTATCGGGCATCAGTCCAATGCGCGCTGACCATAAATTTTAGCCGAGTCGCCTGGCTCGGGTCTATTTCACAAAATAGATTCAGAAACGAATCAGTAAAAGGGGCCTGATCTAATTGTCTTAATAAGCGTCGATAGTATTTCAATCCATCTATGCCGCCGTCTAGGGCCAGTTTAGGCTCGTAGCTGATGCTCGGAGACCTTTTTATCTGGACCGGAGTCAGATAGGGCAGGTTGGCGACAATGATCAGCGGCCGCTCTTCCAGGGCCCGAAGCTTAAGCGGCCTTAAGAGGTTGCCGCGATAAAATTTTATTTTTCCCGCTAATTTATGTTGGCGGGCGTTTTGGGCGGCGATTTTCAAAGCAGCCGCGGAAATATCTACGGCGGCGAATTTAATTTTATGGAAACGGGCAGGGAAGAGACGTCTGATCTCGCTGGCCAGCGCGATGATGATCGCGCCGGAACCGGTGCCGATGTCTATTATGCAAGGCTCTTTGTCGTATCTATATTGATCAGGCCCAATCAAGCTGACAATCTCCTCGACTATCATTTCTGTTTCCGGCCGCGGCGTCAAGACCGCCGGACTCACTTTAAAATCAAGGCCGTAAAACTCTTTATGTCCGGTCAGATAAGCGATGGGCCAGTTTTTCAGGCGCTTGGTTTCTAGAGCCTCAAATTTTCTATATAAATTAAAAGGTATTTTAGTTTCCGGAT
This sequence comes from Patescibacteria group bacterium, assembly GCA_041651195.1. Lineage (GTDB taxonomy): Bacteria > Patescibacteriota > Patescibacteriia > Patescibacteriales > UBA12465 > UBA12465. The sequence goes on along the minus strand of JBAZJR010000006.1, from coordinate 12,899 downwards.
GAGCCATCAGGTACTCGCGTGATTTACCCAATAAAAAAGAGATGAGAATCTCTGTTTCTAATCTGGGCAGCGGAGAGGCGCGTAAAATATCAGTGAAAATCTTGGCTGAATGTTTGTTTCCAGTAACTATGGGCATTTTATTTATTCATTTCTGCCTTAGCCGTTTTTTTTAATTCACCGATCATTTCATCGATCTCGCCATCCATTATCCGGGTAATACTGTGCCAGGAAATATTGATGCGGTGGTCGGTAACGCGGTCTTGCGGAAAATTATAGGTGCGGATCTTATCCGCCCGGTCGCCGGCGCCGACTTGCGTCGCGTGGGCGTTAGAGCTGGCTAGGCGCCGCTCTTCTTCTTGCCTAGCTAGCAAACGGGAACGCAGGACTTGGAAAGCGCGTTCTTTATTCTGATGCTGGGAACGTTCGGTTTGCGAGCTGACCATGATCCCGGTCGGGATATGGACGAGGCGGACCGCGGAATAGGTCGTGTTGACGCTCTGGCCGCCTGGACCGCTGGAGCAGAAAGTATCGATCCGGACATCGTTGGCCTTTATCTCGATATCGATCTCTTCGGCTTCAGGTAGGACGACGACGGTCGCGGTCGAGGTATGGACGCGGCCCTGTTTCTCAGTTTCGGGCACTCTTTGGACGCGATGCGTACCGGCCTCAAATTTTAATAAGCCATAAGCGCCTTCGCCTTTAACCTCAAAGATGATTTCTTTATAGCCGCCGATGCCGATGACGCTGGAATCGATCAAAGCTAATTTCCAGCCGCGCCGTTCGCAAAAACGCGAGTACATCCGGAAGAGGTCGCCGGCGAATAAGGCCGCTTCATCGCCGCCGGTGCCGGCGCGGATCTCCAAGATAGCGTTCTTCTTATCGTTCGGGCTGGCCGGATGGAGCTCTTCTTCCAGTTCTTCCTGCAATCTCTCGGCTTGCGGCAGCAGGGCCGCCAGTTCGCTTTGCGCCATTTCCTGCAGCTCGCCGGTTTCCCCGGCGATAATCTCTTTATTCTGCCGGATATTATCAGCGATTTTTTCCAATTCTAAAATCAGCGCCATAGCTTTTTTTAAGCCAGCGTGTTCCTGCGAGGTTTTCTTAAGTTCTACCTGATCGCTCATCAGGGCGGGATCCATCAGTTTTTTTTCTAGGGCGGCGAAGCGATCTTTGATTTCTTCGTACATATTATGAGATTTTATTTAAATGACGTAGGCATTTTATGCCGGACGAATATCCAACAATAAAAAACAACCGGCCTATTCTCTATTTTAGCATAAAATGCCAAATAAAAACCGATTGCTTTTTGATCGAAGCTATTTTTTGTTCAATTTGACCTGGGCGATCTTTTTCAAATCCTTAGTCTTGACGACCACCTCTTTCCGCGATCTGACTTCAGCGCGGGCCGCCCGTTTGACTTTCTTGCCCTTCTTGAGTTTAGCGATACCTTCTTTCGCGCTAGCTTTAGCGGTAAATTTCTCAACACGGCGCGCGGTATCGACTAATTTCTGCTTACCAGTATAAAAAGGATGGCAGGCGGAACATAGTTCAACCTTGATTTCCGGTTCGGTCGAGCCGGTCAGGAAAGTATTCCCGCAAACGCAGGTCACTTTACAGTTAGAATAATATTTAGGATGGATGTCGGATTTCATACTTATAAAAAAAATTTTATCGCTTATAAATAAAATTTAGATTATTATTTATAATAATTTTATGGTAATATGATGTTATCATAAGTTTTAAATTTAATCAAGAGCAGCGGCTATTATATGACAAAAATCGGAAATATCGCCAAAAATACCTCGTATCTGACTTTTGCCCTAATTCTACAAAAGATCATCTCCTTTTCCTATTTTACGCTTTTGGCCCGCTATGTCGGCCCGGCCAACCTCGGCAAGTATTATCTGGCCATATCTTTTACCTCTATTTTTTCCATCTTTATTGATATCGGCCTGACTAATGCCTTGACCAGAGAGGTCGCCAAGGATAAGGCGCAGGCGACGCGCTGGCTGGGAAATGTCTTAGGCCTAAAGATTCCTTTGGCTTTTTTTGCTCTCGCTGTCGTTTTGATCATAGTTAATATTTTGCCCTATGATCCCCTGACGCGCTCTCTCGTCTATATCTCCGCTATATCTATGGTTTTGGATTCTTTTACCAGCACTTTTTTCGCGGTCGCCCGCGGTTTCCATACTTTGAAATATGAAAGCATCTCTTCAGTTATCTATCAATTGATTGTTCTTATGGTCGGTTATAGCGCCTTGCTCTTGGGCGGCGGTTTATTGCCGGCGATGGGCGCCTTGGCGCTGGCTAGCAGCTATAATTTTTTCTTCTCCCTGAGCATTGTCAGATATCGTCTAAAGATCAGGGTTCGCGCCTTAATGGATAGGCCGTTTATGAAGGAAATACTGATGATCAGCTGGCCTTTCGGTGTTTACGCTATTTTTCAGAATTTGTATACTTATTTAGACTCCGTCTTATTATCCGTTTTAGCGGGCGATACCCAGGTCGGGCTCTATCAGGTCGCTTTTAAGATAATTTTTGCCCTGCAGTTCTTACCGATGGCCTTTACGGCCTCCTTGTATCCGGCGATGAGCACTTACTGGCACACCAACCGCGAGCAATTAGCAATCTCTTTCGAGCGGGCCTTGAATTATCTGATCATCATCTCCGTGCCGATCATCGTCGGAGCGATCGTCTTGTCTGATAAGATCGTCCTGCTCTTCAAGAGCGGCTATGACGGCGCGATCTGGCCGCTCCGCATCTCTATCGTGGCCCTGCTTTTCGTTTTTATCAACTTTCCCATCGGTTCGCTTTTGAACGCTTGCGATGCCCAGCGCAAGAATACCCGGAATATCGCGATTGTCACTCTTTGTAGCATCGCCTTGAACCTATTGCTCATTCCGCGTTTCCAGGCCGTCGGCGCCAGCTTGACCGTCCTGGCGACAAGCGGCCTAATGTCCTTGCTCGGATTAATAGCTGTCCGGAAAATAATCGTTTACCGCTCCGACAAGAATCTTCTGATGTTCGGCAAGGTCTTCTTATCCTCCTTGATTATGGGTATAATCATCTTAGTCGGGAAAGCTTACGTGAATATTTTTTTATTGACGATCATCGGCGGTTTTTTATATTTTTTAGCGCTGCTCTTATTAGGCGGCTTGCGGCGGGCAGATATTATCAGCATTTACGAGTCATTTAAACGGACCGATAAGGCGCCGGACGAATTATGAAAACCTTGCTTTTTACCCTTGAATTTCCACCTTTCAAAGGCGGCATCGCTAATTATTATGGTAATTTAGCTAGCCACTGGCCGCTAGCTGAAAGGCTTGTGATCCTGAATAATAACCGAGGCGAACTTTTGCGCGGCCGTGATTTTTTTGCCTGGCGTCCGGCAATCAGCCTTTTGCGGCGTAAGATTAAGAAAAATCAGATTGATTACGTCCTGGTCGGGCAGATCTTGCCGCTTGGCACCGTTGCCTGGCTCCTGTCTTGGTTCCAGTCTTTCAAATACGGAGTTTTCCTGCACGGCTTAGATTTAAGTTCCGCCTTGAAGTCAGGTAGGAAAAAATGGCTGGCCGGCCTAATCCTCGGGCGAGCCGACAAGATTATCTGCGCCAACAGTTATGTCGCCCGCCAAACTGAAGAATTATATCCTGCGGCAAAGAACAAAATAGCCGTCGTCAACCCGGGCGTACCAGGAGGTGCGCCGATAGTCAGTCCTAATGAATTGCTGGAATTAGAAATGAGCTATGATCTGTCGGGCAAGACTGTCTTATTCAGCCTCGGCCGCCTGATCCGGCGCAAGGGCTTTGACCAGACTATTAAAGCCTTAGATCAGCTGCCGCCCGCGCTAGCTGATAACCTGGTTTATTTCCTTGCCGGCCGCGGACCGCAGGAAGAATATTTGCGCCGCTTAGTGCCAGCTAGGCTGGCGAATAAGATTATCTTCCTGGGCGAGCTGACGGAAACAGAAAAATGGATCTGGCTTAAGAAATGCGATATCTTTATTATGCCCGCCCGCGATATCCACGGCGATTTCGAGGGCTTCGGGATCGTTTATCTTGAGGCTAATCTGAGCGGCAAGCCAGTGATCGCGGGACGCGCCGGCGGCGTTAGCGATGCCGTCATCGACGCTTATAACGGCTTAGTGGTGGATCCGGAAGATCCGGTCGAGATCGGAGCAGCGATAACGAGCTTAGCCGCTGGCCCGGAGTTGAGGCGCCGATTAGGGGAGCAAGGACGCATCAGGGCGATCCGGGAATTCAATTGGGAAAAACAAAGCGCTAAATTAGTCGATCTAATAACCACCGGCCCTTAAAATCGCCGATCCCTAAATTTATGATTTCTATAATCATCCCGATTTATAACCAGGCCTCTAAGCTCATCAAGACCCTGGCCAGTCTCGAGGCGCAGACTTACTCGGACTTTGAAGTGATCATTGTCAATGACGGCTCGAACGATGACGTCGAAAAGATTTTTACGGATTATTACCAGAAGCTATCGGCCAGCCGCCAGTATCTGTTTATCAACCAGGCTAATCAAGGCGCGCCCGCGGCGCGTAATAATGGTTATAGGCAGGCGCGCGGCGAATATTTATTCTTTTGTGACGCGGACGCGGTTTTGCGACCGGAAGCGCTGGCAACGATGCTGGAAGCCTTGCTCCATAATCCGCAAGTTAGTTATGCCTATCCATCTTTCTATTGGGGGCGTAAATTATTCAAAGTCGGCCCTTTCGATCCGGCGAAGCTCAAGCAGATGCCTTATATCCATACGATGGCCTTGATCCGCCGGTCGGATTTTCCGGCCAGCGGCTGGGATACCGGAATCAAGAAATTGCAAGATTGGGATCTTTGGTTGACGATGTTAGAACAAGGGAAGTCTGGCTATTGGGTTGGCCAAGTCCTATTTACTGTCGCGCCGGGCGGAGTCTATAGTTCTTGGCTGCCCGCCTTCGCTTATAAGCTCTTACCGTTTTTGCCCAGCGTCAAGAAATATAAGGAAGCAGTCAAGATAATCAAATCAAAACATGGCCTTGATTAGGAAATTATCAATAATCGGCATTTTTATCTCAGCTGGCCTGATGGTTGCGGCCACTTATCTGGCTTTGATCGGCCCACCTAGCCGAACCGCTCCTTTACCAGAGAAAACCATAGAAATTAGCGGCCAGCGGATAATAGTAGAGATCGCCGCCACGCCGCAAGCCCTATATCAGGGTTTGAGCGGACGGAGCGAGTTAAAGGCAGGCCACGGCATGTTGTTTGATTTTTCGGAGAGCGGGGAACGGATATTTGTCATGCGGGATATGCTTTTTCCTTTGGATATCATCTTTATCAATCAAGGGCGGATCACTAAGATCGCGGCTAACTTGCCGCCGGAAGGCCGCGCGCCGCTTATCCGTTATTCTAGCGATGGTCCGGCCGATCAGGTCTTGGAGCTCAAAGCCGGTTACGCCAGCGAGCGCGGATTCCAAGTTGGCGACCAGGTAGTCATAGAGAAGGAATAGAGAATAAAATTATGTTTAAGCTTGAAAAAAAACAAATTTACGCGTCTTGGCTGATTTTCCTAATTATTGAGATCTTGTCTTTCAGCACTTTCGTCTCCCCCACGTTAAATCAAGTTGTTTCCGTCAGCCTGATTACCGCCATCATCTTGCTCGCGGTTTATTCTTTGGAATACGGCGTCCTACTCGTCCTCGCGGAATTATTCATCGGATCGATGGGCCATCTTTTCCGGCTAGATATCTGCTCCATCCAGATCCCGATCCGGATGGCTTTATGGGCGGCCGTGATAGGAGTCTTCTTTATCCGGCTGCTGATCCAGCTTATCAAGCAGAAAAAGCAGGCGCCGTATTGGCTCAGCCTAAAAAATTTTCCCGGACGAAAATTTTTCGGCATTTTAGGCGTTTTTATAGTTATCGCCTGCCTCAACGGCTATTGGCGCGGCCATGATCCGAGCTTGATCTTCGCCGACTTCAACGCTTGGCTATACTTATTATTCCTCTGGCCGCTCATCGTGGTTTATGGCGACGCAGATCGGCGGAAGATAAACCGTTTGGTAAATATTTTTTTGGCGGCCGCGGCCTGGCTGAGCTTAAAGACATTATTCTTGCTTTTTATCTTTACTCATACGACTGCTTTCGCCCCGAATATCTATACCTGGCTCCGCCAGACCTTGGTCGGCGAGATGACCCCGACGAAGACCGGTTGGCCGCGTGTCTTCATCCAGGGGCAAGTTTATTCCGCCATCGCTTTTTTCGCTGTTTTTTGGTTTAACCAAGCTCATCTGCGGTGGCCTAGCTTCCGCTGGCGAGTGAACCTACTCGCCTTACTGTCAGCCGGTTTTTTCCTGAGCGCGATTTTTATCAGTTTCTCCCGCAGCTTCTGGGTGGCTTTAGCTGTCGCTCTTGTTTTCAGCTTGCTCTTAGTCTGGCGCGTCGCCTCTTTTAAGAAAATGCTTGTGAGCGGTCTCTGGTGTCTCCTGGCCGGCGCCTTGGGCTTCGCTATGATCTATCTAGTTGTCGCTTTCCCTTATGTCCGTTCCTCGGCCGGGAACCTGGGTGCTAATTTTTTGGATCGGGTCAGTAATGGCAATGAGCCAGCCTTAGCTTCCCGTTGGTCATTGCTCCCGATACTACTCGCCGAAATCAGGCAAGAGCCGTTCTTAGGGCAGGGCTACGGCGCAACCGTCACTTATTTTTCCCGTGATCCGCGCATTTTAGAGAAGAATCCGAGCGGTGAATACACGACCTATGCCTTTGAATGGGGCTATCTGGATCTCTGGTTGAAATTAGGGCTTCTGGGACTAGCCGCTTATCTCCTGCTTTTGTATAAGCTGCTAGCAGACGGCTTAAGGCGGGCGGGGCAAGATGATAGAACTCTATTTATGACTCTGGCCGTCGGATTGGTCTTTTTGATCGCTACCCATTTTTTTACGCCCTATCTCAACCATCCGCTCGGGCTCGGTTTTCTCCTGGTCAGCTCTTGTCTAATCTGGCCAAATAGAGTATATTAAACCTACATTATTATCACGCAAAAAATATGAATGAACAAATCATTTCCCAAGAGGGCTATGATAAATTGAAAGATGAGCTGAATTTTTTAGCGACAACCAGGCGCCGGGAAATTGCCGATCGGATCGAGCGCGCTAAAGAATTAGGCGATTTGAGCGAGAACGCCGAATATAGCGAAGCGAAAGACGCCCAAGCTTTAAATGAGGGGCGTGTTTTAGAATTAACGAATACTTTGAAGAATGTGACCGTAGTGGAAACCAGCCATTCTAATGAAAAGGTAACGATGGGCTCCCGCGTGACGGTCAAATCCCCGAATGGAGAAAAGCAGTATACGATCGTCAGTTTCAATGAAGCCGATCCGGCAAACGGCAAGATTTCCAATGAATCGCCGCTCGGGGTCGCTTTCCTAAATAAGCATAAGGGCGATCAGGTCGAAGTAGAAACGCCGAAAGGGGCAGTTAAATATAAGATTATCAAGATAGAATAACAAGCAATCATATGTCCGACCAGATCTTGGAGAAATCTTCAGCCAGCGAACGTCAAGACCGGCTTAACAAATTAGCGGACTTGGTTAAGCGCGGCATTGATCCTTATCCGGCGAAAGCGGAGCGCGACTATGAAATCAGCGCCGTATTGGCAGATTTTGACGGCTTACTGGAGAGCCAGAAGTCTTTTTATACCGTCGGCCGTCTCCGTTCCAAGCGGGAACACGGCAATTTAGCTTTTGCTAATCTGGAAGATGCTTCTGGTAATATCCAATTAGCTTTTTCTAAGAAGGATCTCGGTCCGGAGGCTTATAAAAATTTTCTAAAATTTATAGATGTCGCCGACTTTCTGCAGGTGAGCGGCGTCTGTTTCTTGACCCATAAAGGCGAGAAGAGCGTGATGGTCAAGGACTGGAAACTGCTGACCAAAGCGATCCGGCCGATCCCTGATTCCTGGTACGGCCTCAAAGATGAGGACGAACTTTTTCGGCGGCGTTATTTGGACATCCTCTTGAATCCGGAAGTGAAGGAAATGATCTTAAAAAGGGCAAAATTCTGGCAGGCGACGCGCAATTTTTTGCTCCAGAGAGGCTTTATCGAAGTCGAGACGCCGATCCTGGAAACGATGGCTGGCGGCGCGGATGCTAAGCCCTTCAAGACGCATCATAACGCTTTAGATCTGGATGTTTATCTCCGCATTTCGATGGGCGAATTATGGCAGAAAAAATTGATGGTCGCCGGTTTGGATAAGACTTTTGAAATCGGCCGCCAATTCCGGAATGAAGGCATGGACGCCGAGCATTTGCAGGACTATTCCCAAATGGAGTTTTATTGGGGGTATGCTGATTATGAGATGGGCATGACGCTCGTCGAAGAATTATACAAATATATCGCTCAGGAGGCTTTCGGTACCCTGAAGTTCAAGATCAAGGATTTCAATATCGATCTAGGCCAGAAATGGGAAAGATATGATTATCGCGAGACGGTCAAGAAAATGACCGGCGTCGATGTCTTGATGGCGAGTGAGGCGGAGATCATCAAGAAATTAGAAGAGCTGAAAGTCGATTATGATAAGAAAGGCTTCAATATCACGCGGGCGATCGATAACCTTTGGAAATATTGCCGGAAGCAGATCGCCGGTCCCGGGTTCCTGATCGGCACGCCGATTACGGTTTCGCCGCTCGCTAAGCGTGATGGAAACAACCCAGAATTAGCCCAGAGATTCCAGGTTATTTTGGCCGGCTCGGAAATGGGGAACGGCTATAGCGAATTGAACGACCCTTTGGACCAGGAAAAGCGCTTCCAGGAACAGCAAAAACTCAGGGAGGCCGGCGACGAAGAGGCCCAGGAACATGATTATGATTTCGTCGAAGCTTTGGAATATGGCATGCCGCCGACTTGCGGCTTCGGTTTCAGCGAGCGCCTGTTCAGCTTCTTGATGGATAAATCTGGCCGGGAATGTCAGATTTTCCCCTTGATGCGGCCGAAGAAATAACGATCTCGCCGCGTAGATCCTATATGATTATCACTGTTAAAGGCTTAACAAAGAAATTTGGCGATTTTATCGCCGTTGATAATATCTCTTTCGAGGTCCAAGCCGGAGAAATCCTGGCTTTTTTAGGGCCGAACGGCGCCGGTAAGACGACGACGATCAAGATGCTGACTACCGTCCTAGAACCGACGGGCGGTACGATCGAACTCAATGGCTTCAACCCCTTGACCCATCAGGACGAAGCCCGCCATTCCTTCGGCATCGTTTTCCAGGACGCGAGCGTCGACGATGAATTGACGGCCTATGAAAATATGCTGATGCATGCTGTTCTATACGGCGTGCCGCGCGAAACGCGGCAGGAGCGGATCAGGCAGCTTTTGGAATTCGTGGAACTCTGGGATAGGCGGAAAGATTTCGTCAAAAATTTTTCCGGCGGCATGAAGCGCCGACTGGAGATCGCTAAGGGCTTATTGCATCATCCGAAGATATTGTTCTTAGATGAGCCGACACAAGGCTTGGATCCGCAAACGCGCAATCATATCTGGGAATATATAAGGCAGATGAACCGCGAGGAAAAAATGAGCGTCTTTTTTACGACCCATTATATCGAAGAAGCGGAAAAGAGCGCGGATCGCGTCGTCATTATCGATCACGGCCGGATTATCGCCGTCGGGACGCCGACCGAACTCAAAGCCCAAGCTGGCGAGGATAACCTGGAACAAGCCTTTATCAAGCTGACCGGCAATGTTATCCGCGACGAAACCGTGGATCCTAATCAAAATCTGATGCGCCGGTTCGCCCGCCGCTAATAATCCGCAATATGGAAATAATTTATATCTTGTGGTTGCGCCAAATCAAACGTTATTACCGTTCCAAAGCCCGGATAATCGGTTCTTTGGGCCAGCCTTTATTATTCATGGTGGCTTTCGGCTTCGGTTTCGGACCGATCTATCAGAAAGCGGGAGAAGGGAATTATCTAGAATTCCTGGTGCCCGGCGTCATCGCTATGAGCATCTTATTCTCGGCTGTCTTTTCCGGATTGGAAATTATCTGGGATCGACAATTCGGATTCCTGAAGGAAATGCTGGTCGCGCCGGTTTCGCGCCTGAAGATTATGATCGGCCGCTCTCTCGGCGGCGCCACCGTGGCTGTGATACAAGGCTTAGTGGTTTTGGTCTTATCATTTCTCATCGGCTTCCATATTATTGATTGGTGGATGCTTTCGGCCGCGGTCGTCGTTATGTTCCTGATCGCCTTTCTCTTTACTTTATTCGGCACGGCGGTCGCTTCGCTAATGAAAGATGTCCAGGGTTTCCAGCTAATCATTAATTTGCTGATCATGCCGCTATTATTCCTCTCCGGGGCTTTTTTCCCTTTGGATAGCCTGCCACGCGCCATTCAGGCGCCTATGATGGCTAATCCGCTGGCCTACGGGGTTGACGCCTTACGCGGCACTTTGGTAGGATTACATCAATTCAGCCTAGCCGCTGACTTTACAATTTTAGGAACAATTATTATACTTTTATTGGTTATCAGCAGTTATCTGTTTTCTAAAATCCAGGCTTAATAATCATTCGGGGATCGTCTAACGGTAGGACAACAGGTTCTGGTCCTGTTTATCGGGGTTCGAATCCCTGTCCCCGAGCTAAATAAAAATAGAGGCTAATAGCCTCTATTTTTATTTCATCTTAGGAGTTGGGATTCGAACAGGTTGGAAGCGAGACGCGAGTTGAGGCGGAAGCCGAAACGAGCGGACGAGCGTCGAACGACCTGCCGGTGGCAGGTCGGGCGCCAACCCAGGACAAGTGAGCTCCGCCCACTTTTGGGGCGGAGCGAGCGCGAATAATCCCTGTCCCCGAGCCAACACATTTTTTGTGCTGTAGACCGACATATTTGTCGTAAAACTAGCCAAAAAACAAGAAAACATGATTTAGGTCATGTTTTTTTGTTAGAGTCAAATTTGTAAAAAGAGCCGTAAATAAAGGTGATTATTAGTTCGAATCCGAGTTCTGTTATAAGTATGCTATTTTTGATATACTTTAGTTATATAATCAATGATTATAATTATGCAAAAAAATAATAAAACAATTGTTTCACAAATTATTAGCGGAGGTTTAAAATTTCTAGTAGCAGTGGGGGCTTTTATTATAGTTATTATAATAATCCCGTCATTTTTGAGTATCATCAAAGGAAAAGATATTCCGCCCGTAGATGACTCAAATTTACAACTACAAACAATCAATCTCCCTGAAGAAGAAAATGCTTTCTATGATTTGAATAAACTATACGATACAGAAAAACATCAGGAGTTGATTAGTCTAAAAAATATTCCTAAAGGAAAACAGTTAGTTTCTGATTACTTAAACAGTGACGAGTGGAATCAGGAAGTTGTTACACAACTTCTAGCTGATAATGAAGACGTTTTACAATATTTTACTGATTCTGCTGCTAAAGGAGTGTTCCAGTTGCCCGAAGCAGACCGCCAGTCAAAAATATCCAGCGATATGCCAGTGACGGCGATGAATACTTGGCGAGAAGTAAGTCGTTTAAGTGGTGTTAAAGCTGTCTGGTTGGCTAAAAATGGTCAGAATAAAGAAGCGCTTGACGAGGCCTTTAAGTCAATTATTGTTGGAACTGCCATAGAAAATTCACAAGGTTTATTAATTACTCATTTAGTTGGCATTGGTATCAAGGACAGCGGGTTAGATGTTTTGCAAAAAGTTATCTCAATAATTCCCAAAGATTCTTTGATGTTGTCAGAATACAAATTGAAATTAGAAAACTATCAAGCGAAAGGGAATTCAGCTCCTTTTATAACAGAATATCTTATTTTGAAGCAAGCCTTGGACAAGTTAGAACAAGGTAGAAATAATCCATTTGGAGTAATATCAAAGATTTTAATAAAGAATAACTTTTATTTTAAGAAAAATCTAACTATAAGCTATTATTCTGATTTTTATAATAAGCTTGCCATTGAAGCAGAGAAAGACTGCTCGGAGGTGGAAAAAGTTCAACAATCTATGGAACCTTTAGTAAAAGGCAGTCTAATAAAAATGTATTTCACAGAAAATTTAGTCGGAAAACGTTTTGTGGAGATTCCTGACACAGCTCTAAATAATATTTTGGAAAAAAAATGTGCTACCGAAAAAAAGCTTAGAGAAACCATCCAAATTATTGATAGTATAGAACAAGACTCTAGATAGGTAAATAAATAAATAAAAAAAGATATGAAAATGAATTGGAAGTTAAGCATTTTAATAATATTTCTTTTATTGTTTATTATTTTTGCTTTATTTTTTTTAATTCCTGCGACCTGTGATAATGATTTTAAGGCATATCCAGAAAAAGGATATTGTGAGTTCAATTTGAAAACTTGTGAAGGTTTATTCGGATGTAAAGAATATGAGAATATACAAGTCCCATGTGGAAGCGTGTCTACCTTGTGTGGCGAAAAAGTTCTTTGTGACTGCGGTGATGATAAAGAGCCATTAAGTTATTCTGCTGGCGAGATTGAGGTTGCAAAAGAGTCCCGACCTTTTAGTTATAGCTCCGAACAACTAAAGGTAATGTCTGATGAATGCGGAGTAGAACATGACATTGCTTATTTTGATAGCTTGACAACTAAATTTAGGGATTCAATAGAAACTATATATAGTTTTAAATATCAAGGTAGTGATCAGGATTCTAGGGCTTTCGTGGTCACACTATTGCCTAATGAAGCAGAATATTTATCTCTTGAAGAATTTAAAAAAGATTTTGACTTATGTGCCGCCGGAGGAGACCTTTATCCGATGGCAGGTACCCATTTCTTCGGACACTTTTTCTTCAAGCTCGACCTTTAACGGCTAAGGTATAAAATTGAACTGGAGGCATGGCGAGAGCGGTGTGAATTCGTTTGTGGTTGTAATAATATATTTGG
>JBAZJR010000005.1:0-64073 GCA_041651195.1 Patescibacteria group bacterium | reverse complement strand
GCTTCTTCATACACGCGGCGTCGCTCCTTCAGGCTTTCGCCCATTGAGGAAGATTCTTGACTGCAGCCTCCCGTAGGAGTCTGGGCAGTGTCTCAGTCCCAGTGAGTGGGGCCATGCTCTCGCACCCCATACCCGTCGTCGCCTTGGTGGGCCGTTACCTCACCAACTAGCTGATAGGCCATAGGCTCCTCTCTAAGCGCCGGAGCTTTAATTAAAGGGCTTGAGCCCTTTAATACTATCGAGTATTACTCTCGCTTTCGCAAGGTTATCCTCGTCTTAGAGGTAGATTGCCAATGTGTTACTCTCCCGTTTGCCATGCCTGTATTGCTACAGGCATTCGACTTGCATGCCTTAGACACGCCGCCAGCGTTCATCCTGAGCCAGGATCAAACTCTCTAAAAATTTGATTGACTCTGTTGAAAACTTGCGTTTTCGTATATGATTCCGTTTTGAAAAACGGACAAAATTTTTGTTTACCGAATTGATGCCAATTAGCATCAAAATTAAACCATCACCATGATTGTGCTATATGAATTTTTTAAGGGACGGAAACAGACAGAAAAAAACAAAGATATAAAACATATCTTGTTTTTCCCTATATATTCTGTTTTATTTTTAATAACCTTATTTTATACTAATTGGATATGGCTGTCAAGAGGGGCAATTTATATAGATTTGGCGCTAAATTTTAGTTTGACTTTTAGCTATTTTTAAGCTATAAATATAATTAGTTATTAATTAATTCAGGTTATTAGAAGTTGGATATAAACCCATGCGTATTAAATTTCACAGAGTAGAGCGAAAGGAGGCGCCGATCTTTAAGGCCAACACCCAAATCAAGGCTTTAGAAGTTTTTTTGATTGATGAGAATAATGATCCGATCGGCAAGATCGCGACCACCGAGGCCGTTCGGATGGCGGAAGAAGCAGGCTTAGACTTAGTAGAAGTAAACCCCAAAGCTGAACCGCCAGTCGTGAAAATCGTGAATCTTGGTCAGCTTAAATATGAACGAGAGAAGCAGGCACATCGTCAGAAGATGCAGCAGAAAAAGACCGAAACTAAGAATATCCGCCTATCTTTTCGGATTAGCGATCATGACCTGGGCTTGCGGGTAGCTCAAGCCGAGAAATTTTTATCTAAAGATAATAAGATCAAGGTCGAGCTTATTTTGCGTGGCCGAGAGAGGCAACATCCGCAAAAAGCCGTAGAAATAGTTAATAATTTTACGACTAAGCTAAAATCTAATCCTGGTTTAAATATTGAGACGGAGCAACCCTTGACAAATCAAGGCGGAAGATTTACTATTATATTGATAAATAGAAAGTAATAACCGTTAAATCAGGTATTCTGCCTGTTTTTTTAATCCGCCAATAATATATGCCAAAAATTAAGACCCACCGGGCCACCGCTAAACGCTTTAAGAGAACGGCCACTAATAAATTAACGCAACGCAAGGCTGGCCAGGATCATTTCAATTCCCGGGAATCCGGGAATACGACCCGTCAGAAGCGATTAGATATCGCGGTCCATAAAACTATCGAGAAAACCATCAAACAGCTAACTCCTTATAATTAGAGAATCTTTGTAATTAGTAATTGCCAATATGCCCAGAGTAAAACGCGGAATGTCCCATGTCAAGAAGAGACGGAAACTTTTGAAAGATGTCAAAGGCTATAAATGGGGACGAAAAAAATTGATAAAATTAGCCAAAACCGCCCGGACTAAAGCCGGCGCTCATGCTTATGTCGACCGTCGTAAAAAGAAAAGAACGATGCGCGGCTTGTGGCAGATTAAGATTAGCGCCTTTGTCCGCGCGTATGATTTGTCATACTCTCGCTTTATCGGCCTGCTGAAGGCAAATAAGATTGCTGTCGATCGTAAGATTTTGGCCGATCTGGCCGTGAATGATAAGGAGGTTTTAGCAGCCTTGATTTCCCAGGTTTCCAAATAATAATATGATGTTTGAAATTAAAATCGCGCAAGTCGTCGTCGCCGTTCTCTTGATGGCGGCTATCCTGATGCAAAATCGCGGCGCCGGACTCGGTAGCGCTTTTGGCGGCACTGGCGGCGTTTACCTCACTAAGCGCGGCTTAGAAAAAAAACTTTTTATTGCGACCATAGCTTTAGCCGTGGTTTTCATACTCTTATCTTTGAGCGTCTTCTTTGTTAAAGCTTAGAGGGGGGGGGCTCAGAGTTGTCTGGCTAGAAATTTAAGATTTTTGTGGATCCATTTAGAACTAAAATTAAGTTAGTTTGGCAACGGGTAAAAGCGGTTTGGCCCTTTTTTGGCTTATCTAAAACAGCCGCCGTTAAGCCGGACGATTTGGATAAAAAATTAGTTTATAATCTTTCTTCCCGTAAAATCCCGACCGGGCGGCAGTTGAAGCATGTCAATAAATTTTTGAATCCGCGGGAATTTCTAGTTATTAAGCTTTGTCTGCTGGTGATCCTGGTAAATTTGGCCTATTTAGGCGTGGTTTTCGTCAAAAGCCATTTGCAGCAGGCGCCGGTCGCCGGCGGAGAATATAGCGAAGCTGTCGTGGGCTTCCCGCAAACAATTAATCCGCTCTATGCCGTTAATCGTGATATTGATGGCGACTTGAGTCGTTTAATCTATTCTAGCTTATTCCAATATGATCAAGATGGACGCCTGCAGCCGGATTTGGCGGCAGACGTGGCAATCAGCCCTGATCATCTTGAATATATCATTAAGATCAAAAGCGGCGTTCGCTGGCATAATGGCGGGATATTAGCTGCTGATGATATAATGTTTACTTTTAACCTGATCCAAGATCAGAATTATCGTTCTCCGCTCCGACCAGCTCTCGCCAATGTGACCGCGGAGAAGATCGACGAGACGACCGTCAAGTTCAAGCTAGCTAATCCTTATGCGCCCTTTTTGGAACTCCTGACCTTCGGCATCCTGCCTAAGAGTTTATGGGAGAATATCGGCCCGAAAGCAGCTACGCTTTCTGATTTGAATCTTAAGCCGATCGGTTCCGGGCCTTTTAAGTTTAAATCCCTGGTCAAAAATTCCGCCGGTGATTTAAAAGATTATTATTTGGCGGCGAATGCTGATTATTACGGGCAGATTCCCTATTTAAAAACTTTAGATTTTAAATTTTTTATTGATTATCCCGAGGCCATAAAGGCTCTGAATGATAATAAGGTCATCGGTCTGAATTATCTGCCCCTTGATTTGCGTAAGGATCTGTTAGCAAAAAACTCTCTGCGTCTGCATGAATTAGTGCAAGCGCGGATCGTTTCTTTGTTTTTGAATGGCGAAAAGAATAAGACCTTGAGTGATAAAGAGGTTCGCGTCGCTCTGGCGCGCGCCTTAGATAAAGATCGGCTTATTGCTGGAGTGTTTAATGGCGCTTATCAGCGCGCCGACGGTCCGATTTTGCCCCAGAATTTTGCTTATAACGAAGCGATTGTTAAATATGATTATGACCCGATAGCAGCCGCGACCACATTCAAAGCTAAATCGCTCTCTCTAGTCCTGACGGTCATTGATTCTGGCAACAATATAATCGTCGCGGATCAGCTCAAGGCTTATTGGGAGGCGGCTGGAGTCAAGGTAACGATCCGGACTATTTCTGGCGATCAAGCCGCAGAGATTATCAGAAACCGCGATTTTGAAGTCTTGCTCTATGGCGAGGCGGTCGGCGGCGACCCCGATGTCTATGCCTTTTGGCATTCCAGCCAGAGCGGTGGTAAAGGCTTGAATCTAGCGAACTATAATAATTCAGAAGTTGATAAATTATTAGTTGAAGCTAGGAATACGACCAATGTCGGAGACCGGACGGCCAAATATCAGAAATTCCAAGAGATCGTTACGACTGATTTGCCAGTAATTTTTCTATATTCTCCGACCTATACCTATGTCCAGAGCCAGGAATTAAAGGGTTTTTCTGGAACGATGATCATCGAGCCGGCTGATCGTTTCAGTAGTATTAGCCATTGGTATCTCAAAACCAAGAGCGCTTTGCGGTGGTAGATCCACTATCAAGCTCTGTTCGGTTTAGACTCTATTACCTATTATCTAATTTATCTTAAGTCGTCACGCTGTGACGCTTTATTAATCTATTAAAGAGGCTAAGCCTCAACTTATCAAACCTGGATCCGGTCATTTTAGAAAAGACCTGTACTTACCAGGTATTTGGTACCAATTTTATGAATTTAAAATCCTATCCTGTCCTGGGCAATATTGATGCGCCCAGCCGTCAGATCCAGAACGCAGCGCGACCTCAGCGCCAGGGCTTTTCTACTCCGGCGCCCGCCCGACCCGTTAAAAGGGCTAAGTTTTCTGCACCGACTAGCAGTCGGCCAGCCAGGCATAACCGTCATGCCAAGTTTTCTTCTAATCGACAAGTCCCCGCGCCCCAGGCATCTAAGGCCCCGTCTATCGACGCCAGCTTCAAGATCTATCCGCTCGGCGGGCAGGAAGAAGTCGGTCGAAACTGCACTGTCTTCGAGTATGGCGAAGATATCGTTATTTTAGATATGGGCATGCAATTTTCCGACGAAGATATGCCCGGTGTTGACTACATTATTCCGAATGTTTCTTCTTTGCGCGGCAAGGAGAAGAATGTCCGTGGCGTCATATTCAGTCACGGCCATCTTGATCATATCGGAGCCGCGCCGATCCTGCTAGAGCAGCTCGGCAATCCGCCGATCATCGGCATGCCTTTGACTTTGGCGATGGTTAAGCATCGCCAGGAAGATTATAAACGCGGCACGACCAAGAATCTGAAGACTATCAGCATCTCTTCAATCAATCAGAAGATCGCCCTTGGTAAGTTTTCAATCAGTTTTTTTCGGGTCGAGCACTCGATCATTGACGCCGTCGGCGTGATTATCCAAACCCCGCACGGCACCGTTATTCATCCGGGCGACTGGCTGATGGAAGACGATCCGATCCATGGCGCGGCTGTCAGTTATGGCCATTTAGCCCAATTGCCTTCCCCGCGGATATTGATGCTCGAGAGTTTAGGCGTTTCTTATACGAAAGAACGGACGCCGGTTAAGACTACCCTTGCCAACCTGGAAAAGATCATCAGCGAAGCTTCCGGCCGAGTAATTATCGGGACTTTTGCTTCCCAGTTAGAGCGGATTACCCATCTTTTAGCTTACGCCGAAAAGATCGGCAAGAAAGTAGCGCTAGATGGTTACAGCATGAAGATGAATGTGCGGATCGCTCAGGAGTTAGGGTATATCCCGCCGCATAAAAGCACTTTGATCCCCATCGAAGACTTCCATAAATATCCGGATAATCAGGTAGTGCTTATCTGTACCGGCGCCCAGGGAGAGCTTAATGCTGTTTTTTCTCGCATCGTCAACGGCAACCACCACTATGTGACGATCAAGAAATCTGATGTAGTCATCTTCTCTTCCTCGGTTATTCCAGGTAATGAGCGTTCTATTCAGAAGGTCAAGGACCTGATTTATCGTTTGAGCGATAATGTCATCCATGACAGCATCATGGACGTCCATTCTGGCGGGCACGCTAACGCAGAGGATATTAAGAAGATCCTGCATCAGATCAAGCCGGATTATTTCCTGCCAGTTTACGCGAATCACTATATGTTAGTAGAAGCTAAGAAATTGGCGTTACGCGAAGGCTTCCGCGATGAACAGATATTTGTTCTGGATAATGGCCAAGTCATAAAATTCCAAAAAGGCAAGAAGCCCCAAGTCCTGAAAGAAAAAGTTAATACAGATTATGTTATGGTTGATGGCTTGGGTGTCGGCGATGTGTCAGAGATCGTATTGCGTGATCGGAAAATGATGTCTGAAGACGGTATGATCGTCATTATCGCCACCATCGATAGCAAGACCGGGGATATTATTGGTAACCCGGATTTGATTTCCCGCGGCTTTGTCCACATGAAGGAAAACCGCGACTTGATCGAAAAGACCAGGATGCGAGTCAAAAAAATCGTCAAGGATAAGAATCCGATGACGCCGGCTGACGATGATTATATCAAGAATAAGATCAGAAACGATATCGGCCAATTTTTATTTCAGGCCACGAAGCGTCGCCCGATGGTTCTGCCGGTCGTTATCAAAGTATAAATAATAGCTAATATTTAATAAAAAATACCAGTTTATAACTGGTATTTTTGTTTGTGGTTAAATTGTGGATAAATCTATTGACAAAGTATATTTACTATGATATATTAATTGGTTGTTTAAAAGATTTTTTAGATTAGAAAAGACCGCTTTAAACGGGTCAGGCACGACAAGCATGGGGATTTTCTTGTTAGGATTTTTCCGGCCTTGCGCTCGAAAGTGCCTAAAAGAAATTTTCTTGCCTACCCGTTTAAGTCGGTCTTTTTTATTATTCCGACCGGTTATTCGAAGAGCCGGTCTTTGCCGACGATGATATTAACGCGGTCTTTGATAATACCGATTTCCGTCGGCGTTTCTATTTCCAGGATACCGTCGATGACTAGCTTGTGTTTAGGATTGGAAACTTTCAATTTTTCCGCAGTCAGATAAGTCTGATCTTTTTTTCTAGTCTTGATGTAGACATCTAGCTGGCCGTCATGCGGACTAGATTTTATTTTTATATCTTTGTCGCTCAGCAAATTAATAATCTGGACTTCCCCTTTTTCAGACACTTCGATAGAATAGTCGTCTATTTCTAAAGTAGTGTCTGCGCTTTGGATTGTCGCTTGGTTTAAAAAATAATGGTTGCCGACTAGCCCGAGATCTATCTTTTCTATCCGTCGCGCTAATAAGATATTACAGGCTTCTGCTTCATTTTTAATGCCGAAAGAAGCGGCGATGGAATTATCGTCACCAATCGGAATGATGCCTAAGAGGGTTTTTTTCTGGAAGTCGCCGTAGAGGTCGGTATCGATGATGGCGCCGATTATCTTGTTGACCGTCTGGTTATTACCGACGGCGATGATAGTCTTGGCGCCTAATCTTATTTCATTTTGGACGGTTCCTTTGATATTCTTGATTCCGCCCAGACGGATAATCTTGCCGTTTAAGCCTAAATCGGTCAGTCGAATCTCTAGGCGGTTGATGGTCTTATGGTATTTTCCCTTATTTAAATAATCGTCATAGATATAAACGTGCATAGGGTTTAATCAAACACGATTATTTCTCTAGCGCGTTCTCCTTGTCTTCGGGCTTTATCTTTTCGCCCCGTTTATGTTCTTCTGATAATAACAGGAGTTGGCCGTTGATAATCGCGCCCTTTTCAATGGAAATCTCTCCATATTGGATGTCGCCGTATATTTTGGCCGTGCCGCCGACCGCTAGATAATTTCTAGCCTTGATATTGCCGCGCACTTCCCCGTTGACGATGATGTCTTTGGATTCGGTATTGGCGACAATCTTAGCTTGGTTGCCAATGTAGATGCTGGCTTCGGTCTTTATTGATCCCTCCAGAGACCCCTCAATGATGATATCTCCCTGTCCTTGAAAATTTCCCTTGACCTTGATCGAGGATCCGATAACGGTTTCCGCGTCTTTGAATTTTTCTAATTTACTCTCTTTGCTAAACATATATTTAGTATTAATTTAGAGGCATAGTGTCTGTTTTTATTTTAGGCTAATAGTAGCGCTTTGTCAAAATTATTTTTTGTGTTCCTGGGTTGTCAATGCCCCTATATTATTATAAGATAGAGCTAGATTAAATGTCTGATTGACCATGGTTATTTCATTAATAAATAACATGGATCAAATCGTCCTCGTAGTTCAACGGATAGAACGAGAATCTCCTAAGTTCTAAATCCAGGTTCAATTCCTGGCGAGGACACTAATTGTATAAATTGTCAAGTATTATTGACAGATAAAGATTATTATATTGTTACTTCCCTATTGACTTTTATTTTTATACTAGTATCATATAGGTATAATTATATAGTATTTTTAGCTATAAAATTAAAATTGTTCTTTAAGGAACAATATACCAATATAATTTTTATAAAGGGCCATTAGCTCAGTTGGCTAGAGCGCTTCCATGGCATGGAAGAGGTCAAGGGTTCAAGTCCCTTATGGTCCACACATAAAACGCTACAATTAAATTGTGGCGTTTTATTATTATATGGTATAGTTGTATAAGATAGTTAAAAATAATTTATGAAAAAAGCTATAATTTGTCATGGCAGCGGATCTTCGCCCGAATCTTTTTGGATCCCTAGCATAAAAAGATTCTTAGAGTCTAAAGGTTATAAAGTTTTAGCGCCTAATTTGCCAGACCCTGACCAGCCGGATTTAGAAAAATGGTTACCGGCTATTCTCAACAGTAATTTTTTAGAAAAGGGAACTGTAATAATTGGGCACTCGTCTGGAGCCCCTTTAATTTTAAGCGTATTAGAAAAGAGTAATGTAGTATTAAGTAAAGCCATTTTAGTAGCCGGCTATGCTCGATCTAGAAAAGGAAGTAAAAAACAAGAATTAATTCTCCAAGAAAAATATGATTGGGAAATAATTAAAAAAAATGTTGATGATATAATTTTTATAAATTCTGACAATGATCCTTGGGGATGTGACCACAACGAGGGTTTATATATGTGGAATAAGTTGGGCGGCACATTGATATTGCGATCAGGGGAAGGGCACATGGGGTCTGATAAATTTAATCAGCCATATAAAGAATTTCCGTTGTTAGAAAAATTATTAGATTCATAAAAACGATTTTTAAGAAATGTAAAATGAGGATGGAATCACTATTATAATATTTGTTCTTCGCAGAACATTTTAATCAACAAGTCTTATTATAAGTCTACAAAAATGTGGACTTTTCTTTTTAATTTGTTTAATATTAGCTAAATAACACATTTAGACTAATTGGGGAAAACTTGTTATTACTAATAAAAAAATTAGCTAAAATTAAGCTATGTTTTTTAAATAAGCTATTATTTGCTTTAAATTTAGATACAAATTATAATTGGAATATAATTATTATTTTTTTGCTCTTGCTGGCTAAAATTTTTAGTGCAGAAAGAGGCTTGAGAAATTATGTATGATTTGATTATTGTCGGCTCTGGGCCAGCTGGGATGACAGCGGCCATCTATGCTGTCCGCCGTGAGATGAAGACTTTGATTATCGGTCAGGAGGTCGGCGGGCAAATGATTTGGGCAAGCGAGATTGAAAATTATCCAGGATTTTCTAAAATCAGCAGTTTTGAGCTGATCGATAGGATCAAGCAGCAGACCTTGGGGTGTGGCGCCGAGCTGAAAGAAGAGGAAGTAAAAAAAATAGAACGCACGGCTGAAGGCAATTTTTTGCTTTATACTAATCGCGAGACCTTCGCGGCTAAGACCGTTATTATTGCCATGGGTCTTTCGCCGCGCCGTTTAGCGGTACCTGGCGAGCTGGAGTTCAACGGTAAGGGAGTCTCCTACTGCGCTAATTGCGACGGTCCATTTTTTCGTGGCAAAACTGTAGCTGTGATCGGCGGCGGCAACTCAGCTCTGGACGCAGCGGAGATGCTGTCGAAAATAGCCAAACAGGTATATTTAATCCATCACAGCAGCCAATTTAAAGCCTTTGAAACACTGATTGATGAAGTTAAATCCCGCGCCAATATCAAGATAATGACTAATACGGAGATAAAAGAAATTACCGGGGCAGGTAAAGTAGAGGAGATCAGGGCTCTTGATAATGAGACAAAGACGAGCGAAGAGATAGCTCTGGACGGTGTTTTTATAGAGGTCGGCCGGATTGCTAGCACCGATTTAATCGCTGATTTAGCAGAAAGAAATTCCCGCCATCAGATAATCGCCGGCCGCAACGGCGAGACGAAAACGCCTGGCTTATTCGCCGCCGGAGATGTTACAGACTGCGAATTCAAGCAGATTACCGTAGCCATGGGCCAAGCGACCACGGCTGCTCTCAGTGCGTATCAATATTTACAATTGAAATCAGGGCAGCCTTTCGTAGCGAAAAATTATTGATAGTTTGCTATAATAATGGAAGAAAGCCGGATGGCGGATAAATTAAAATTATGCCAGTTAAAAAAATAAATCTCGTTGCTGCTGACATGGGCTATGGACATCAGCGAGCTGCGTATCCCTTACTAGACCTGAGCGCGGGAGAAATAATTACCATTAATAATTACGACGGCATCCCGGAGTGGGAGGCGGAATATTGGGTTAAGAGCCTGCGCTCTTATGAGCATATTTCTCGGCTAAAGAAAATTCCGCTTTTAGGCGATTTGGTCTTTGCGGTGATGGATGCTTTTCAGAAGATCCAGCCACTTTATCCTTTTCGTGATCTGTCCCGTCCGACGGCCCAGCAGAGATATTTTTATAAATTCATCAAGCAGGGAATCGGCCGGCAATTAATAAGGCAATTAGATAAGGATGGCCTGCCTTTTGTCACGACTTTTTTTGTGGCTGCCTATATTGCCGAATATAATAATTATCGCGGAGATATTTATTGCGTTATCTGTGATACTGACGCCTCTCGCGCTTGGGCGCCGCTTAACCCAAAGAGTAGTCGGACTAAATTCTTAGTGCCGAGTGAAAAAGTTAGGGATCGATTCTTGATGTATGGAGTTCGTTCCGAGAATATTATTATTTCCGGCTTTCCTTTACCGAAAGAGAATATTGGCGCCGATGGCCAAATCTTGACGGACGATCTTGCCTGTCGAGTCGGCGTCTTAGATCCGCAAGGCGTATATCAGAAGCAATATCAGGCGCTTTTGGAGAAGATTACGCCAGGGTTCTCCCGACAGCACAATCTGCCGCTTACTATAACTTACGCAGTCGGCGGCGCCGGGGCCCAAAAAGAAATTGGCGCTGTTTTATTGGATAAATTATCTATTCAGATTAAGAATAAGGAGATCGGCTTGAATCTGGTGGCTGGTAATCGCCCGGAAGTCAAAGAATATTTTATTGAGGCGGCGCAGCGCGCCGGGTTAGCGGTCGGTGACGGGGTAGAAGTTATCTATGATCCCGACAAAATTGGATACTTTCGAAAGTTTAATGATTGTCTGCATGATACGGATATCCTCTGGACTAAGCCTTCGGAGCTTTCTTTCTATTGCGCCCTTGGTCTGCCGATTATCATGTCCGAGCCAGTCGGCAGCCAAGAGGATTTTAACCGCGACTGGCTACTGGCTATCGGAGCCGGCATTGATAGTTTAGATCCGGAATATGTCGCCGAGTGGTTACCAGATTTGCTCGCTTCCGGCCGCCTCGCACGCGCCGCTATGGATGGATTCTTGAACGCGGAAAAGATGGGAGCCTATAATATTGAAAAACTGATAGAACGCCTTAAATAATCTTATAAATTATGTCTTGGCTGGCTGTAGCGATTACCGCTTATTTAATCCTCGCAATCGTTAATCTGCTAGATAAATTTTTAGTTGAATCTGTCCTGCGAAACGCTCGATCTTACGCTTTCATCGCCTGTATTCTCGGATTAGCAGTTTTTATCGCTGCCCCCTGGTTCTTAGCTTGGCCAGGCTGGCCTCTTTTAGCCTGGGATTTAATGAATGGCGCTATTTTTGCGGTCGCACTCTGGCTCCTTTATGAGGCTCTCCATCGCGGCGAGGCTTCGCGGATCTTGGTTCTGGTCGGCGGCTTGACGCCATTATTTTCTTTGTTATTTTCTTTAGTATTCTTCCAGGAACAATTTCACGCTGGCCAATGGGCCGGGATAGTTTTGATTTCGGCCGGCGTCTTTGTTATCGCTCTTTTGCCGGCCTCCCGGAGCTATCTGGCTCGGGTGTTTAGTAAATTAAGATTATCTCAAGAGGATAAGAGAAATGGACTCTGGCTCGCGATATTCTCAGCCTTAGCTTATTCCTTATATTTTATCAGCACGAAGCAAGCTTATGGCGCGCAACCTTTCGTTAGCGCCTTCATCTGGAATCGTTTAGGGGCAGCGCTGTTCGTTTCTCTATTTTTACTCAATCGTGATGATCGGCGAGCGATTATTTTTTCATTTAATGGCGCCGGTCCGAGCCGAAATAAATTTTTAATAATTATTAATCAGGTTTTTGGTTCTTTAGGATTTATTTTACAGAATTACGCAATCTTTTTAGGTTCAGTCGTTTTGGTTAATGCTTTGCAGGGAGTCCAGTATGCCTTCTTGTTGATTACCAGCACCGGTTTAGCTTTGCTAGCGCCGCGGCTTTTGCGGGAAACTTTTTCTTGGCGGATTTTGACGCAAAAGACTGTTGCCGTCGCTCTGGTTGCGCTCGGTCTTTATTTTATCGCTTTTTAAGATATGCAGATTACGAAATCAAAAATTTGGTGGTTATTAATCGTTTTGGTGGCCGTTTTGGTGATCTATATTTTAAAATTTGCCGACCATTATCCATTCCGGCAGGATTTAGAGCATCGTCCTGATTTTTTTGGCGTTACCTTTTCTACGAAATTTTGTGATGAATTAGGGTTGGATTGGCAGGAAACTTATACAGCTATTCTCGATGAATTGCAGGCTAAGCAGATCCGCATCCCCGTCTATTGGGATGAGATTGAAAAAATCGAGGGGGCTTATGATTTCAGTAAATATGATTATTTGATCGAAGAAGGCTCGAAACGGGGAGTCAATTTTATCCTTAGTGTCGGCCGTCGAGTGCCGCGTTGGCCGGAATGCCATAGCCCAGCCTGGCTTAACCTTAAAGATCAGGAAGCTATCCATAATGATACCTTATTGACCATTCGGGCTATCGTTGAGAGGTATCGGGATAATCCGAGCGTTGAATACTGGCAGGTAGAGAACGAGCCGTTCTTAGGAAGCTTCGGCGTCTGTCCGCCACTTGATGAAGATTTTTTGCGGCAGGAATTTGACTTGGTTCGGTCCCTAGATAGTCGCGAAGTTATCATTACCGGTTCCGGCGAGTTAAGCTGGTGGCATCGAGAAGCAGCTATCGGCGATATTTTCGGCAGCACTCTATATCGGGTAGTTTATAATTCCTGGTTCGGTTATTTACGCTTTCCTCTGCCTGTTTCCTATTATCGCCTAAAGGCGCGTTTAGCCGGGCTTTCTCCCGATCGTCTGATGGTCATGGAGCTGCAGGCGGAGCCCTGGGTGCCGCAAGGGAAGATGACTTATCTAACCTCGGATCAGATTGACAGGTCTATGAGCTTAGATCAATTCAAGGCTAATTTGCAATACTCTATTGATTTAGATTTTCGCCGGACTTATATTTGGGGAGTCGAGTGGTGGTATTGGCAAAAAAAATATGGTA
Organism: Patescibacteria group bacterium; assembly: GCA_041651195.1. GTDB lineage: Bacteria > Patescibacteriota > Patescibacteriia > Patescibacteriales > UBA12465 > UBA12465. The sequence continues at coordinate 50,904 of JBAZJR010000005.1, read as the reverse complement.
ATCCAGAATATTGGCGGATTGCCACTAGGTTATTTAAATAATATTTAATATTTTTCCGTTAAGAGTTCGACTAATTTATCATCATTATTATCAACCCATTCTTTGAAGCGGTGCAGGGCTTCCGGTGAATGGGTTTTTGTTTGCTCATTATCGAGAGCGGAAAGATCAAAATTTTCGGTGACGGTCGCCAGCCCGGCCCGGATGGCATCGACCGCGTTGCACTTCTGTTCAAAATGGTTCTTAGTCGGATTCATCAAGATCGGTTTTTGCAGATATGCCGCTTCAGCGATAGAATCGAATCCGCCAGTGCTGGCATAGGCGCGGCAAGACGCAAGCAGCTCGATGAATCTATCGCCGCTTAGAGGATTAAAGCATAAATCTTTGTTAATAGTCGCCTTATCTGCTTGGCCCCAAAAGGCTTCTATTTTAACGCCTGGATGTTTCTGACTCCAGGCGCTAATTTTTTCGCTGTAACCCGCGTTCAAGATATAAATCAATATAAAATTATTGACCGTCGGGCGCCTATCTTTAATGGCCTGCCTGATTAATGGCGGGCAGATTAATAATTTTTTATCTGGTTGATCATTTGCAGCAGTGAAGGAAAGGGCGATCCTGGTGCCGCGAGGAGACGTGCCAAGGCGGTTATACATTCGGAAGGCCAGGCGCGATAATATATGTCCGTCTGGGAAATTAAAATCCGGATGATCTACAAAATATTGATGCCCTAAGCAGTATAGGGGGCGGGGGTCCTTGGTTAAACGGTGGTAGATACCGGATAGCGGTTCATAAAAGCTGACTAAGGCGTCGGGCTGATAGTCATTGATGATTTTTTTGATCATTTGATATGAGCGCCGGTATTGGACCAAATTTTTTAAAGTCAGGCTGATAGTCGCTAATATGTCTATGCCTTGCCCCTGTCTATCTATCGCGAAGCTCGGGCTGATAATCGAAAAGAGAGGCGCATTTATCTGTTCTTGAAAAAAATAAGGCAGTTGTCCGCCTTCTTTCGTGCTGACCACAACGGCCGCAACCTTGTGTCCGCGTGTTTCTAATTTTTCTTTCAGGGTCAGGGCTTGGGTTAAGTGGCCACGCCCCTCGCCCTGGATAAAGAAGATGTAGGTCATAAATGGAGCGGGTAAGGGGAATCGGACCCCTCTCATAAGGTTGGAAACCTTAGGTAATAACCACTATACGATACCCGCATTAGACTAATTCTCCTATATTTAAGCTTAATATGGCTATTTAGTCAATTGAACTTTTATTACATTCGAGTTTATTTAGTGTCTTTAAGCGCGGCGATGAAGCCGAAGCCGGAAAGCATGATTAACGCAAAAAATAGGAAAACATAGTTGATCGGGAAGAAGCACAGGATGGCGATCGCCAGGCTCGAGCCGAGGACATAGCCCAGTGGCGCGGTTGCTCGGAAAATATTGATGTAGCCGATAGATTCAACATCGACGATCTTGAAGAAATAGGTTTCGCGCATCGCCTCTACTAAAGCGGCACCGATACGGCTGATAAATAAGACGAGGGCCCAAAGCCAGATATTAGGCACGGCGATATAATAGAAAAGGAAGAGCGAGACCGTCAGGATGGTGAAGCCTGCCGCCAATATTTTTTTTGTTCCGTAACGGTCGGCGAACACCCCAGCTGGCATTTCTATCAGGACGAAGGGGATAAGCATAATCGAGAAGACTATTCCTAAGGAGTTCCAGTCCATGCCTAGATTTTGGAAAAGATAAAGCGGGATATAGACGACCGCTGAATTGAAGAATAACTGGAGCAAAAGAGCGATAAAAAATATACCGCGCAGATTCTTATTATTCCACATTTTCCGCAAAGTCAGGAGCAGCCCCTCTTCTTGGTATTTTACGGCCTGCTTCAGCTTTCTCCCGGTGTAGACAAAGATCAGATAAAAAGGAACGAGCATGAAGCCGGCAATAAGGAAAGACAGGGTGTATTGCCCCCGACTGATCAAGAAAGAAGATAGGAGCGGTGAAATAATCCAGCTGGCATTGATGAAAGTAAAGTAAGTTGTCCGGATCTTGCCGGTGATCTTATTATCGGAGAATGATTCTACGAGAATGTCCATATTGATCCAAACCAGGTTGGTCGAGATGGTAAATAGGGCGATAGAAACCAAGGCGACGATCGGCTCGGCCGCGAGAGCGAGGCCCAAGAGAGAGGCTAGATAGAGGGCAAGAACGACCTTAGTGAGGAAATAATTGGTCAGATTTTTGATCAAAGCCGGGAACAATAAGATAGCCACGACGCTTAAGGCATTAGCAATAACGAAGAATAAGCTGACCGTCCGGACGCCGACGAATTGTTCTAAAAAATTGGATTGGATATAGGCCGGCAGAGCGCCGGAAAAGGCTAAAAGCAGGGCAAGGACATATAAGATGGATAGGCGATGGTGATTTTTATCCTTGAGAGTTTTTTTCGCGTTCATGATGTTTAAAGGAAATTAATAAGATAGCGGTAACGATAAGGCTTAAGCTGACGGCCTGCGGCCAGCGGAGGCCGAGCCAGAGCGGAGTCGGGTCTAAACGGATAAATTCCAGACTGAATCTCAATATAGAATATAATATCACATAAAGAGCTACTGCCAAAATATCGAAATAGCGTTCTTGGCGGCCATTTTTGAGCCGATAAACGTTAAATATAACTAGAATCGCGCTGATCAGCAGGCAACCTAGGCTTTCATATAAGAAAGTCGGATGGAAATACTGGTTAGAGATATATTGCAGCGGGCGGTTGGCAGCTTCGATGGGGATGCCCCAAACCCAGGCAGTCGGAAGGCCAAAAATTTCCTGGTTAAAGTAATTCCCCCAGCGCCCAATCGCTTGGCCAAGGGCTAAGCCTGGAGCGATTAAGGCGACGAGACGCCAAAAGCTTATTCCTCGTCGTTTGGCAAAAAACCAAGCCACTAGCCAGCCGGCGATGAGCGCGCCATGGATAGCTAGCCCCCCATTCCAGACGGAAAATATCTGCAGCGGATGCTGCAGGTAGTAAGGAAGCTGTAATAAGTCGTCATAGATGCGCGCGCCTAAGAGGCCGCCGATAATCAGCCAGAAGGCCAGGTCAAAGACCGTTTCGCGAGGAATGCCATAAAGCTTTGCCATCCAGAAGCTCAAAGCAAGCGCCGTCAGGATCGCCAAGACCATAAAAAATCCGTACCAATAGATCGTAATCGGTCCGTATGAGAAAAGAATGGCGGATGGTTGGAAGGTGTGGAGGAAGTTAATCATGTGCGGACGGAGAGACTCGAACTCTCAAGGGTTGCCCCGCTAGCTCCTAAGGCTAGTGCGTCTACCAATTTCGCCACGTCCGCCTGGTTTATATATTAGGCAATTATTTTTATAAAGTAAAGTTTATGTTATAATAGGAGCATAAATTTAAAAATAAATCTTTTTATGTTGCCAAACAAATTTGTCCGGGTTTTTAAAGAATTATCAATCAAGAATGTGCCGCAAGTGGGCGGTAAGAACGCCTCGCTCGGCGAGATGTTCGTCCGCTTATCTAAGAAAGGTATTAAAATACCAAACGGATTCGCGACTACGGCCGAGGCTTATGACCACTTCCTGATGTCCACCGGGTTAAAAGATAAAATAAAGACAATCCTCAAGGGCTTGGACACTAAGAACGTCCGCGATCTGATGAGGCGCGGCGCGGCGATCCGTAAACTGATTATCGCGACGGAGATGCCGAAAGATTTCCAATTGGCGATCTTGCAAGCCTATCGGGAATTATCAAGAGAATATAAAGTCAAGAATCTTGATGTCGCGGTTCGATCCAGCGCGACGGCCGAGGACCTGCCGGATGCTTCTTTCGCCGGGCAGCAAGAGACTTACCTTAATGTCCGGGGAGAAAAAGATCTTCTGCTGGCAGTCCGCAAATGTATCGCCTCCTTATTTACCGATCGGGCGATCTCCTATCGGGTTGATAAAAAATTTGACCATTTTTCCATCGCGCTTTCGGTCGGCATCCAAAAGATGATCCGGGCGGATCTGGGCGCGTCCGGTGTGATGTTCACGATCGATACGGAATCTGGTTTTAAAAATACGGTTCTGATAAATTCTATCTTCGGTCTGGGGGAAAATATCGTCCAGGGGCACGTGACTCCCGATGAATTTTATGTCTTTAAGCCGACGGGGGCGATCATCTCCCGCTCTTTGGGCAAGAAGAATATCAAGATGATCTATAATTTGCGGGGGAATAACCCGGTCAAGAATGTTCCGATCGCTCCGGCCGAGCAGTTGAAGCCGTCTTTATCCGATCGTCAGGTCCGGCAGCTGGCTAAATGGGGGATGATGATCGAGGAACATTATGGCCGGCCGATGGATATAGAATTTGCCGTCGACGGCCGGAATCAAGAGATGTATATTATCCAGGCGCGGCCGGAAACCGTCCAGAGCCAGAAAGATTGGCACGTGATAGAAACTTATAAATTAGCCAAGAAGGGCCGGGTTCTAGTGGCTGGACAGAGCGTCGGTAATCGGATCGGTGCCGGCACGGTTAATCGGATCATGGAGATAAAGGATATCAATAATTTTAAGGCTGGCCAAGTGCTGGTTACCGATATGACTGATCCAGACTGGGAGCCGATCATGAAGATCGCTTCGGCTATCGTAACCGATAAGGGCGGGCGGACCTGCCACGCCGCCATCGTTTCCCGGGAATTAGGCATTCCTTGCGTAGTCGGGACGGAGAAAGCCTCAGCTCGGATCAAGAGCGGCCAGGCAGTCACGGTTGATTGCGCATCTGGCGAAGAAGGTTTTGTCTATGAAGGCAAGCTGCCTTTCAAGATTGAGAAAGTTAGCATTAAAGACCTGATAAAACCAAAGACCAAGATCATGATGAATATCGCCGAGCCGGATTTAGCTTTCAGTCACTCCTTTATCCCTAATGACGGCGTAGGTTTAGCGCGCCTGGAATTCATCATCAATAATTATATCAAGATCCATCCTTTAGCTTTGGTTAATTTCAGAAAATTGAAGGATCAGGCCGTTAAGAATAAGATCGCAGCGTTGACGATCGGTTATAAGAATAAATCGCAATATTTTGTCGATCGTCTGGCGCAAGGCGTGGCGATGATCGCCGCCGCTTATTATCCTAAGGATGTCGTCGTTCGTCTAAGCGATTTTAAGACTAACGAATATGCTAATCTGATCGGCGGCCAGGCGTATGAGCCGGTAGAATCTAACCCGATGATCGGTTTCCGGGGCGCCAGCCGCTATTATTCGTCGCAGTTTCTGCCAGCCTTCAAGCTAGAGTGCCAGGCGATCAAGAAAGTGCGTGAAACCATGGGCCTGAAGAATCTGAAAGTCATGGTTCCGTTCTGTCGGACAGTAGAAGAGGGAAGACGGGTCCAAGAAGTGATGGCGGCTAATGGCTTGAAGCGCGGACAAGATGGATTGGAAATATATGTTATGGCAGAGATCCCATCTAACATTATCCTAGCCGATCAGTTTTGCCGTATTTTTGACGGCTTTTCTATCGGCTCTAATGATCTGACTCAGCTGACTCTCGGCATCGATCGCGATTCCGGCGGAACCCTGGAGGTCGCTGGCGTATCTAATGAGAAGAATGAGGCAGTCAAAGCTCTGATCAGCCAGCTTATCAAGGTCGCGAAGAAACATCGGCGTAAAGTCGGTATCTGCGGCCAGGGGCCAAGCGATTTTCCTGATTTTGCTGAATTCTTGGTAGAAGAAGGGATCGATAGCATCTCTTTAAATCCGGATACCGTTATCGCTACGACTCTGGCGATTGCCAAAAAAGAAAAAGAAATAAGGCGGAGCAAGGGTTTTTTAAGTTTTTTCTTTTAAGCAATCGCGGATATTAAAATTTTATAGTTACCAAAAAGCCCTGGCTCAGGCCAGGGCTTTTGTTAATTAATCATTTGTAAGAGGGTTATTCAACGACTTGTATTTGGGCGACTTTAACGCCGAAACGCAGCGCATCTTTTTTTTCTTTCATCCAGACATCGACACGGCTGGTGTATCGAGAATTCATACGGTCGCGAACGATGAATATCCGATCGCCGAATAATTCGGGAATCTTGACTTTGGTGCCGAATTTTAAGAAGTTGGCCGCGATGGTGTCTTCTACGCCATGGGTACAGACGTTGAAGCCGTTAGCGGTGATACAGGGACTATCATCGGTCTGTGCCGCCTCTGAATTATAAGCGGTAATGACATGGGAGCTGTTATTGATGACTTTATAAGCCGGCCCAGCTTCTGGCAGGCGCCCTCTTCCTTGGGCATCTGTATTTTCAGGGTTTTGCGGACTAGAGATCGCAGTTTCTGGGGTCGCGTCAGTATCGCGAGAGACAGGCTCCGAGGTTTCGAGGTTTGGCTCAAGCACCGGTTTAGTTAATTTAGCGGCCTCTTCATTGATATCAGAGTCTTTGGCCAAGACATCGTTGACTAAGAGCTCTTCCTGAACGGCAGGAGACTGGGTTTTAGCTTGGACAGCTGCGTCAGCCAGGGCCGGAGTGTAAAATAAGACAAATTCGAAGATACAGGTGATAATTACTAATAAAACAAGGGATTGCTTGCTACTCAAAGGCACTATTTCGTCACCCATTTTTTGCAATATTGACATAATTGTTTAATATTAGCTAAATTAAAAAACCCCTACCATATCATATTTAAGATATTCAAGCAGGGATTTTCTCGACAGACTATCTTATCACTAGATTACTAAAAAGTCAATATTGGCGTGTGTATAGGGTGGGGATAAAAAAAGATGACCAAAATTAGCTTCGGCTTAGTTTTGATGAATAAATATTGACATATTATATAAAAAATGATAGTATTTCTTGATAATTAAGCGATGTATTTTATCATCAAAGATTATTTTCGTTCGTTAAAAAAAGAAAAAAGCAAAATCAATAAATTTTAATCAAAAAAAAGGAAGGGAAGCCATGAAAACAGTAAAAGTGTTAAAAAGTATCTCAATAGGATCCGTCCTATTATTCGCGCTTATGATCTTAGCCACTATGTTATCTGGTTGCGGCGCACAGTCTCGCCTGCAATCCGGGGACGTGTCTACAGAGGAGGTCGCTAAAAGTACGGCGATTTATAGTAGTTTGATTCAAGATTATCGGGCGCAGAAAACGCGCCTGCAAGACCATAATATTAACTTGGCCGCCCAAGCCGAAGATCTGTCTATCGGCAAGACAGCTATTCAGGAGCTTCTCAAGCAGATTGATCAGAATAATCTTCTGATAACCTCTTATAGCCAAAAAATAGCCTATTTAGAAGAGCAGCTCAGTAATTTTATTGTCTCGGCCGCCGGTAAAGATAAGAAGCGGTCCCTAGACGTCAATGTCTATGAGGGGGCCCTCGACGGTTTAGCTAACATTATGGCGATGGAGGCATATGAGAAAGCTCATCTTAACGCCGGATTATCTACTATTGATTCAGCTGCCGTGATCAGCTATTCCGATCATCAAATCCAGGTCGATATATTTTTAGGTTCTCAGCCGATTACCGCTTTCCTGCTACCAGGGACATTTAATAAGAACCGTCCGGTCATTAAAATTTTTAAGATTCCTGGCCCCGGCCATTATCGGATAGTTTATACTAACCTCGACGGCGATGGGCAGAGTCAATCATCCGCTTTCGTCAGCTGTCTAAATAGGAAAGAGGTTGATAATAAGTCGGTCGCCTTTTTCTCAACCGTTAGTAATAAATTTTAATGAAAAAAAGGACATCTCTATCGATGTCCTTTTTAATATAATTAAATTTAATCTTCGTTTCTGTTAGCTTGAGATGGTGCTTTGCAGCGCTCCGCTCCCTCCGCTGAATGGCATGTATTTAAAGATAAAGTAGGTGATAGCATAAGCCATCAGGACGACAGCCAGGCCAATGATAGCGTTCCTGATCGTGCCTTGCGCTTCAGTGACCATCTCTTCATTTCCTCGAGCGGTCAGCCAACGGAATCCGGCGATAATCATCAGGATGATAAAGACCGTTGCCAGGAAGCCTAAGATGACTTGGATGACCCGGGCGATGATATTTTCAATCGGCATATCGCTGAAGTTGGCGGCCTTCCGGGTGGTTTCCGTCATCGGCAATAACCCCTGGTCCGTGTTGGTCAGCAGCTGGGCGGAAACGGAAGATAATAAAAAGACCGAGCATAATGACAGAGTAATGGTAAACGCGATGATTTTTTTAACCATATGATTACTTGATTATTAGATTCCGGAAGATAAAATTCCAGACTGCGTAAGCTGACATGGAAATCACGAGGCCGATAATCGCCTCCCGGATACTGGCTACGGCCTTTTTGATTTCTTCTTCATTGCCGCGCGCCCGCATATATCCGAATCCGGCGATAATCATGATCACTATGAAAGTGATACCCAGGAATCCTAAGAAAGCGCCGATAATCGTGCCGATGATGATCGGCGTAGAGGCGACATTAGCGTCGGTCTGGAAGCCGCCCTCTTTAGCGACGTTAGTGAGCCGGTTTAAGAGTTTATTTTCCGGAGCATCCGTCTGCGCCGCGACATTAACCGGAGCGCTTAACAGTCCGCAGAGGAAGAGCGAAGCGATGGCGGCGGTGATTATTTTTTTCATATCTTTATTATTTAGTGAGCACGATGGAAGAAACGATTTTCCCGAATCCGGAGGCGAGGGCATAGGCGATTAAGACCAGGGCTAAGCCGATCGCTAGATTGCGGATCGTATCCTTGGATTTTTTAACCTTTTCCTCGTTCCCGGCGGCCTGGACCCAATCGTTACCGGCTAGGAACATCAAGAGGATGAAGATGAGTCCCAGGGCCGATAGGATAACGCGGACGACCGTAGCGATAATATCTTCTAGGCTGGTTGCGGTATTATAATCGCTGGAAGAGGCGACTACTTTAATATTGTCATTGAACTCATTCACTTTTGCTTGGTTGATCAGATCCGCTTGAGCCGGGGCCAAGAAGCAAAGAGAGAGCAAGAGGCCGCTTAAGGTGATATATAGATATTTCATATTTATGATCCGAATTTGCTGACGATGAAATAAGTGAGTATATAAGCCGATAGGGTAACAATAAGGCCAATAATGGCATTAATCAGCGTAGTCGTCGCCTCTTTGATTTTTTCTTCGTTGCCGCGGGAAGTCATCCAGGTATAGGCGCCGTATATGAGATAAGCGAAAAAAACTATGCCTACCAAGCTCAAGAGCGTATAAAGGACGGAGCTGATGATAGTGTTTACTGGCGTGGAGTTAGCGCCGATTTCAAAGCCGGCCGATTTGCCGATGTCATCCAGGCCGCTTTCTTTCTGGAAATCATAAGAACCGGCAGCTAGGGCCGCCTGGAAATAAAATACAGACAAGACGATGATCGTGCCGACACTGATTAATTTTTTTAATTTTTCTAGGCGCATTATTTTAAGACCTCGGATCCTAAGAAGGCCGTGATCGCGTAAGCCGCAAAGACGATAATGATGCCGATTGAGGCGTTGATGATCATATGCTTGGCTTCGGTGACCGTCTGGTCATTGCCGTTAGCCGTCATCCATTTTATTCCGGCGTAAATCATCAGCCCTAAGAAGAGGACGCCGACGAATGAAAGTATCAAACCGATGATCTGACCGGCCTTGGTTGCGAGAAAAGAGGTTCCGTAGGATTCGCCGGAGGCGACTTGCGGCTCGAAGGCGCTAACGCCAGCCGCTGTTTCATTTAGCCCATTAATAGTATTCGCTATGCTTTGGGCTTGGGCCGGCAGGGCGGTAAGATAGCCAGCGAGGATTAATAGACAGGAGATAAAAAATACCTTTTTTTTCATATTAGCAAGATTAGACACTGCCCTGGATGCGAAGCGTTTCGCATACAAGGCAGTGATTCCCATATTGTAATGAGAACCACTAAATTGATTACTGTCCGCTTACCGCCGTGTTCAGAGAATTGATGACGAAAGTCGCTATTCCCCAGGACGCTAAGATGATAATTAAACCGATGACGCCGGCACCCAATAATTTTCTGGCTTCAGCAGTCTTTTCTTCGTTGCCCGCGGCCGTCATCCATTTGAAACCGCCTAATAAGATGATGCCTACGGCGATAACGCCCAAGAAACCTAAGGCCACATTGATAACCCGGCCGATAACTTCTCTCGGGTCGCTGTTGGTCAAAGTACCACCCAAGCCTTTATTGACCTCATTCATGCCGAAGGTAGTATTGACATCGCCCTGCGCTAAAGTCGCCAGAGGCAAAGCTAACAAAGAAATGATCGCTAAAGAAATTAAGTGTTTGGAAATTTTTTTCATATTTCACCACCTTTCTAGTTTTTAATAGTTTTAAACTTTTTATACATTTAATTTTAGCACATTATTTTAAACAAGACAAATAAATCAGCCTATGCTAAAATAAAGCAATAAGGCTGGTATTAGCGGATTTTTATGATTAAATTATTAGAACGTGTCAACTTTAAGCATATTTTCTGGTTTTTCTTTTATTTTTTTATTTTTTGCCTTTTACTCCAGAACTCTTTTAGCTATTTAGACCCTGATTTCGGCTGGCATCTCCAGGTCGGACGAGAAATAATCGAGACCCGGGCCATCCCTGATCTTAACCATTATAACTATACTTTCACCGGCCACTGGGTTGACCATGAATGGTTGAGCAATCTGGCGGTTTATCTTATATATAGCCACTGGGGGTATATAGCTGTTTCTAGTTTTTTCGCGGCGCTAATCGTCTTTGTTTTAATATTAATGAATAGGGCTGCCAGCCGGATTCGTCCCGGGTCTTTTTTCTTAATCATCTTTCTACAGCTTTTCGGTACGGTTGCCGCCTTGCCCCACTTAGGAGTGCGGATGCAGGAAAGCGGCTGGCTATTTTTATTCTTGCTTCTATCGATTATTAGCGGCTATAATCGCCGGCCAGATTGGCGTCGGCTAGCTTTTTTGCCCCCTTTGATGTATCTTTGGTCTTGTTTCCATGGCAGTTTTTTGATCGGTTTCACCCTCGCGGCCGCTTGGCTAGCGATTAAGGGGGTGGAAAATATCTTGACCCGGTTTTGGCCGCAACCCTGGCTTGACCTTTCCGCCCGCCTTGATTTTCGAAAAGTCTTGAATTTTGCCATCGCTGTCGGCTTATCCTTTGTTGCCACCCTCTTTACCCCTTATCGGGCTGATCTCTATTCTTTCTTGGGCGGTTATCGGAGCACTTTCTATCTTTCCCATATCCAGGAATGGCTGTCGCAGTTTTATTTTCCTTTTCAGTATTGGCAGCTTTTATACTTAGCCTTGGTCGTCTTAGGGATATTCCTATATCTCTATTATTCTTGGGGCCGGGTCAAGATTTTCCGCGTCGACCTTTGGACTATATTTTTAACGATCTTATTCGTCGGCCTTAGTTTTCAATCCCGCCGCCATTTCCCCTTGCTTTTTGTAGCGACTTTCCTGTTTCTGGTCGAGACTTACGGCCGCGTTTTCCAGGCGGCAGCCGTTCGCGCGGCCAAGCCCGGGCTAGGTCGGTGGCTCAAAGGTTTTCTACTAGCCTGCCTTCTGATAGTCTCAGCTTCAGAGCTGATTAAGATTAATTTTAACTCCGAGCCATTCTATGGCTATTGCCGCGAGTATCCCTGCGGCGCCGCGGATTACCTGAGGGATCATCCGGAGCTGGATAATTTAAAGATTTTTAATGAATATGTTTGGGGTGGCTATCTAATTTGGCAATTGCCGGTCCGTCAATTATTTATCGATGGCCGTTTGCCGCAAGTTGAGTTTGCCGGCCATACGTTCTTAGAGGAATATTTAGATTTTTTGAGGCCAGATTCGCTATTTGCCGCCAAATTGGATGAATATCGGATCGAGCTAGCCTTATTGTCCGCGACGGATCAGCCGATCCCGGCTCGTAATTGGGAAAAATTTATGTTTAATATTAAGGAGGCGGAATTAACGCCCCGCAATTATTTACGCGATTATCTAGCTTCGGCGCCGGATTGGCAAGTGATTTATCGTGATGAGACCGCTGTCTTATATAAGAAGAATAATTAATATGCGAGTCGATTTTTGCCTGCCAGCCAAGAATGAAGCCCTGATTTTAAAAGATAATCTGGGAAAATTACTAGCCTATTGCCAGCAGGCTGATTTTAATTTTTCTTGGCGCATAGTCGGCGTCATCAATGGCTCGAGTGACTCTTCTGCCGCGATCTTCAAAGAATTGAAGGAGAGATTTCCGGATCAGGTAGATTATGCCGTTATCCAGGAATCCGGGCGCGGCCATGCTTTAAAAAGATATTGGGGGTCGAGTCCGGCCGACATCCTGGCATATATGGATGCTGACTTGGCCGTTTCTTTGGCGGACATCCCCGGTTTGATTCAGCCACTCATCGATAACACTAGCGATTTGACGATTGGTTCGCGTTTATCCGCGGGCGCGGCAGTTGAGCGTTCTTGGTATCGCGATATTATTTCCTATTCTTATAACTTTCTTTCTCGCTTATTACTTGATCATCACTTCTTGGATCTGCAGTGCGGCTTCAAGGCGATCCGCCGCCCCGCCTTCCAGTCAATCCACCCGTTTTTACAAGACGACTATTGGTTTTTCGATACAGAATTGATTATCTTGGCGGCGCGCCTAGGCTATCGGGTGCAGGAAGTGCCGGTTGATTGGCATGAAAATCGTTATCGCCGCCGCGCTACGACCGTTAAGCTTTTACGAGACAGTTTGAGCTTTTTAAATAACCTTTGGCATTTTCGTCGCCGCCTAGCACGCCTTAAAGAATGTTTCGAAAGTGCTGGAGATCGGCCTTCTGAGTCTCGGCATCGACTAAAATAATTATCAGATCTAATCGGGCCGCGCTAAGATTAACGCGGTTTTTATGACAATAGGCCGTGATAGCGCGTTTTAGATTTTTAGCTTGGAATGGCGTGAGAGGATTTTCATCTCGGCCTTCTCTCGTCCGGTTCCGCGTTTTGATTTCGATGAATATCATCTCGTTACCCAATTGGGCGATTAAGTCTATTTCCAGCCGGCCCGACCGGTAATTACTTTCTATGATTTGGTAGCCGCGCCCGGCTAAGTAATCTCGGGCGGCTGTTTCGCCACGCCGGCCTAATTCTTGTTTGGCTAGGTTCCAATTAGTCTTGGTAGGCATATTAAATAAAAAAGCCCCTGAGGCCAGGGGCTAGCGTTAGCTTAGATGTTGGTCATTTATGGCAGGTATTTTTTTAGTTCTTTTTCTTGTTCCAGCCGTTTTTTCTGTTGCGGGATAGACTTTAGTTTTTTAAACATTAAGGATAACCAGACGATTATTTCCAGGATCCAGAGCCCGAACCAAAAGCGCGCCGCAAAGAAGGGCACGCCTTCGTAGTTGAAAAATAATAAGATCAGGCCGACCAGCGCGTTGATAGAACAGAAGGCGTAAAAATTATTAAGGAGGCCGCGGTAAGCCCCTCCCCGGCGCTTGATGATCACAATCAAGATGGCGAGGATTATTAATAAAATAATGCTTCCGATCAGGATTTTCTGTGCTATCGGCATGAGCGGTTCCGGGCTTAGAGTGAACCAGTAGCTTAAGGTTAATAGGTTAGTCATAATAAGGAGTCGCCATTGAGGCGTATTTATAGTTTAGTTAGTATTAAGCCGTAATGGTAGGGGCCAGCTTCGAATTCCTCTTTGATGCCTAGGCCGATTTTAGGGGCGGCTGTTTTCAGAGAGTCAAGACGCACTCGACGTTCCGGGCTTGGCCCGAAAGGAATGTCGATATTTTTCCATTCTACGATGAGCAACCTGCCCCCTCTTTTCAAGAGCCGGATCGCTTCTCGGATTATTTCCAGCCTTTTTTCCGATTGATTGATGACGTTTACCAAGAGGGCGCTGTCTAGGCTGCTAATCGGTATATTCGTCGCTTTAAATATCTCTAAGTTGCTCCAGACCGGGGTGATCTGAGGTAAATTGGCTTTTTTAGCCTCTTTCGTTATCTCCGCTAAGGTCGATTTCAAGATGTCTACGGCGTAGACCCGCCCATACCGTCCGACAAGGCGGGCTAAAGGGAAAACGAAAAAACCAAAATTTCCGCAGCCGAGCTCCGCAACTTGCTGCCTTTCTTCTATGCCTATTTTACTTAAAATCTTAGCAATGTCAAATAATGCAGTTTTTTGTATTTCTGGCATATTTTTATTCTACTAATATTTGGCGGTTGACGATCTTTTCTCGGCTATATTTCTTTTTAGCGGTGATAACGATGTTATTCAAGCCTTTTTTCAAGTTTATTGACTGCGAGAAGTTCCCGTTGTCGTTATTTAAGACGATCTCGCCGTTAATTTTTATTTCCGCCCCTGGCTCCGTTTCCCCCTTGATCAGGATAGAATCCTTGGTAGTCAGCATATTTTTTTCCGGCTCGATAATGTTTAAGGTCGGAGGAAAAATGATTTTTTTGAAATAGAATGTCAAATATAGGAAGCAGATTAAGACGGCGGCGGCGATCAGGATGTTTCTGATAATGCGGGGGAAGATGATGAATTTATTTTTTTTTACCACTTTTTGCGAAAAAGGATCCGCTGGATACCCCCCCTCAGAGCTTAGCCGCCAGTTTTTTAAGAGATCATTTGTCCGGAGTCCGAGGAATGAAGCGTATTCTTTTAAAAATTTTTTGCTGTATAGCCCGGTCGGCAGTCGGTCAAAATCTTCTTCTTCCAGAGCGCTCAAGTATTCTTTGCGGATATTAAGCCGTTTGGCAACATCTTCAATCTTTAAATTCTTATAATGTCTGGCCTGACGCAATTTTTCACCAACGGTTTCTTCTAGCGGCAGCTTTTTAGGCGTGAAGGCGGTCATGGATGGTTTTAATTTAACGCTCGAGCAATCGGCGCCTTTTCAGGCACCTTGATCGTGCCGTCCCAATTCAAGCCCATAGACTTCAGGACGAACTGGATGATCAGGTAGCTGGAAAAGACGATAACTAGCCCGATGGCGGCCGCAATAATGATTTTTTTGGCTTTTCCGACCGTATCGGCCGAACCGGCTGATATTAAGAACATAAAGCCGCCGTAAATGAACATAATTAGCGCCAGCGACCCGACAATGCCGAAGATCCATTTAGAGACATTGATAGCCAGAGCGATAAAATCATTGACCGTGTATAAGCCGCATTGCTCGGCTGTATATCCGCTCGGGCAATTAGTTGTCCCGTCCGGGTATTTCATGATCGGACCGGAAGCTTCTGGTAATATCCCTAAACCCGGTTGGCAGCATTGGATATTATTTGCCGTGCCCGGGCAGTAGCCGACTTTGCAGTTGCGCCCGCTTGAAGCTTCCATGCAGCTATAACCCTGATTACCGAATTCTGTGGCGCAGTCGGCCGCTCGCGCTATGTTTTGGTTGATCAGGAATAAACCTAGAGACAGCCCGCTTAAAACAAACCCCAAGATAATTTTTTTATACATATAGCAAGGTTAATAAATGGTTTGTTGGACCTTGGCCGCCGCCGTATCGACGATACTCTGAACTTTCCCGGAAATATTTTTAATCATCGTCTCGATCATTTCCCGCATGGCCGCCTCAGCGGCCGCGGCATCTTTGCCCTTGTACCAGCTTTTGGCGGTTAGGACCTGGTCAGCGAAGACGCCTATTTCGTTGTCATTTTTTTGCGTCGCCACCAGGGAGCGCAGGGCGGTTGGCCGTTTGGTTTTTTCTAGGTAGCTTTTAACCTGCTCTTCTTTGGTGATGAATTGGACAAAGTCCCAAGCTTCATCCGGATGGGCGCTTTTTTTAGAGACGACTTCCAGCCAGTAATTAGCGAAATTGATATTTGTCGGCGGGTTACCTTCTATTTGCGGTAGTTTCGCTACAGAAAAATTTAGTTTTGGCGCGCGCGCCTTGATTGTCGGCAGATCATAAGAATAGCTGAACATTACGGCCAGGTTCCCGCTGATGAACATTTCCAAGGAATTAGGCAGGCTGTCGTTCCATGAATAAGATTCTTTGACCGGGTTAGAAAAATCGGTATAGAAGCGCAAAGCCTCTAAGCCGGGATTATAGTTATTTTCTTTATTGATCGCCGGTATCTTGTGGAAAGCGACTTGCCGACTGTCATCGAGCATCACCGCCCCATTCTGCATCATCAGGACCGATAAGATATCGCTGGCGCGGTTGATATTCGCCGCTCCGCCTAAAGCGACTCCGGCCTGGATAATGCCTTGTTTTTGGTCTTGCTTAGTTAATTTTTTCACGTCCTGCAGGAATTCTTTATTCCAGTATTGCGGCGCTTGGCTGATACCGGCATTATTGAATAGATCTTTATTATAGTACATGGCCAAGGTATCGACAGAGAGCGGCAATCCATAGATTTTACCGTCGCTGAGGATAACGTCATAGCTGACCGCGTCGACGAAGTTATCTTTTAGTTCTTTCAGGGTCAGGCTATTAGTCGTACGTAATTCCGTCACGACTTCTTTCTTGACTGTTCCTTTGACGACCGGGTAAGCCATCGTGATTGTTTCCGGCATCGGCGCTAACTTAGTCTGGTATTTTTCCAGCCAAGTGTTATGGATGGAAAAGACGTCCGGCCCGCGGTCTTCCGCTAAGGCGTTTAAGAGTTCTTTTTCATATTCTTCGTAGCGCAATTTTCGGTATTCGATAGTGACGAATGGGTGGAGGGCCTTATATTTGGTGATGATGTCTTGAAAAGCATCTTGGCTGTCAAAGACTCGCCAATAAGTGATCGTGATCGGTTTCATTGCTTCTTGCGTATCTTGATTAGTTATTTTGCAGCCGAAACCGGCCGTCATTAGGAAGATAGCCAGCAGGAATAAGGTCGTGATTTTTTTGGACATAAGATTTGACGCCCTCCTTTTTTCAGGAAAGAGACAGTAATTAGTATTTTTATTATAGCAAAACTTATCGGATTATTCCAATTTGGGTCGATATTGCAGCGCTTCAGCCAGATGCCCGGCTAAGATGTCTTTTTCCGTTGCTAGATCCGCGATTGTCCGTGCTAGTTTCAAGACGCGGAAATAAGAGCGAGCCGATAAATTCAGCCTTTCCGCCGCCGCCGTGAGCAAACGGCGACCGGCTTGGTCTATCCGGCAAAAATCTTTGACCATCTGGTTAGTCAGGCCAGCGTTAGCGAGGAAGCAATTATTTTTTAAACGGATCGATTGTCTGGTTCGCGCTTCCGTTACGCGTCTTCTGACTGTTGTCGAGTTTTCTCCGATTTCCGTACTCTCTAGTTTTTCGATTCTGACACGGGGCAAGCTAATATGCAGATCGATCCGATCGATGATCGGTCCGGATAAGTGGCGGCGATAATTGATTATTTGTCGGGGCGTGCAGCGGCAATTTTTTCCAGGTTGGCCGTAGTATCCGCAGGGGCAAGGATTCATGGCGGCTAGGAGGATAAAATCAGCCGGGAATCTCAGGCGGCCGAAGCCGCGATCAATATTGATATAGCCTTCTTCAAGCGGTTGGCGCAAATTTTCTAAGACCGGCCGGCTAAATTCTGGGAATTCATCTAAGAAAAGAACCCCGCGATGGGCTAAAGAAATCTCCCCGGGTCGCGGCCAAGCGCCGCCGCCGATCAGGGCCGTTGCGGAAATGGAATGATGCGGCGACCGGAAGGGCCTATCCATGATCAGGGGCCGCACCTCCGGCTGTTTCCGAACGATACCGTGGATTTTAGTCACCTCTAATCTTTCAGTCAAGCTTAAGGCAGGTAAGATGCCGGGCAGAGTTTTTGCTAGATAAGTTTTGCCCGATCCAGGCGGCCCCGAGAGCAGCAGATTGTGCCCGCCCGCCGCCGCGATTTCTAGGGCGCGCTTAGCCTGGTTCTGGTCGCGTATTTCCGACAGATCAGGAAATAGCCCGGCAGATGGCAAACCAGACTTTTCTTCTTTTGCTGGGCTAATTAAGCGCTTTTTTGTCAGATGATTGATTAATTCTCTTAAATTGGAGACGGGATAAATCGTCAAACCTTCGATTAATCGGGCTTCAGTGGCATTTTCCGTCGGCACAAAAAGAGCCTTCAGGTTATTATCACGCGCCGCCATCGCCATCGCCAAGATGCTGGGCGATGGCTTGACGCGGCCGTCCAAAGATAGCTCCCCAATTAATAAGCACTCTGTAAAATTGATCAGAAAATTATTCTGGAGAGCTAAGATGGCGATAGTAATCGGCAGATCATAGACGGGGCCATGTTTTTTGAGTTCAGCCGGAGCCAAATTGACTGTTATCCGGCGCCGCGGGAAAGGCAGGCCGCAATGGCGCAGAGCGCTCTTGACTCTTTCTCGCGATTCGGAAACCGCGGCATCCGGCAGGCCGACGATGGTGATCTGGCCGAAATCGCCGCCGCCGGAGTCGGCTTCGACGGATATGATGACCGCGTCTAATCCGCTCGGGGCGGCTGAAAGTATTCTAGTAGGCATAGATTATCATAAAAGCCGCCCAGTAGCGGACGGCCTTTACTATAACGGGGGACAGCTTAAGAAAAACTTAATCTTTTTTAAATTATTTTCATTATTTCAGATTCAATTCGTCCAGCTTGACGCTTAGGAGCTTGCTGACGCCGTCCGATTCCATAGTTACGCCGTAGAGGATGCTCGCCTTTCGCATGCAAGCGCGGTTATGGGTGATAACGATGAATTGGGTCTTATTGGAGAGATCGTCCAATATTTTTGCTAGGCGTTCGGAGTTGGCTTCATCTAGAGCCGCGTCGACCTCGTCTAAGACGACGAATGGCGAAGGATTGGCGCTGATGATCGCACAGATCAGGGCGATAGCCGTCAGGGCGCGTTCGCCGCCGGAAAGCATCGTCACGGTTTGGATCTTTTTGCCGGGCGGTGTTGCCTGGACTTCAATGCCGGCTAATCCGACCGCGTTATGTCTTTTTAGGAATTTTATCCGTTTTAGCTTCTCATCCATTTCTTTCTTTATTGCCATCTCGGCTGCATTTAGCCCGCTCGTCGCGTCGCCAGCCGGTTCGCCCGTTGCAGCGGGCGAGTGGTTCGCGTTTGCATTATTTTTTGCTTCTTCTTTTTCTAGGTCTTCAATCATCACTTTATAGATTTTGGCCGTGCCGCCATTAAAGAGAATCTTGAAATAATCATTGAATTTTTCAGAAATAATTTTAAATTCGGCGTCAAAACGGTTTTTAATATTAAGGTCTAGCTCATAGATTACTTCTTCCAATGACTTGATGGCCTTATCTAAATCAGTCGTCTGGCCGCTTAAGAAATCATAACGCTCTTTGGTCTCTTGATATTCCTTCTCTGCTTCCGGGTCGATGCCGCCGATCGATTCCAGCTGGGACTTATGGGCGCTGATGGCCTTATAGAGGCGCTCGATATCGTTTATTTCCTGGGTTATTTGATGATTCTTGATATCGATGATATTCAGTTCATCGTTCCGGATATTCGCCTCCAGGTCTTCCAGCTTGGTTTCTTGCCGCGTGGCTTCTACTTTAGCCCTATTGATCTCTTCGGAAATGCTATTAATTTCCTGTTGTAAGAGCTGGATATTTTTTTGGCACTCGAACATCTGCCCTTTTTCTTTTTCTTTCGCGCGGTTCAATTCCTCTAATTTATTTTCTAGGATCTTTATTTCTTGATCTAGGCCCGCCAGCTTCTGGTCGATTTCCCGTTGTTCCGCCTCGATCCGTGAGGCGTCGAATTTAATCTGGCTTTTTTCTAACTTATTATTGATGGCCGTGATTTCTTTTTCAGTCTGGTTCTCCTGATCGCGTAGTAGGCGGGCGCGCTCTTCCAGAGCGGAAGATTTTAAGCGGCAAGCATGGATCCGATCTAGGGCCGCTTGGCGTTTAGCTTGCAATTCTTCAGGACGGAAATCATGCCGCCAGGCCTGGATCTCCTTATCTAGGGAGGATATTTTTTTGTTGATTTCCTCTTTTTCTCGTTCGATCTGAGAGGCGTCGAATTTGATTTGGCTTTTTTCCAGCTTGATTGAGATATCTTTAATTTCTCTGGCTAATTGGCTTGCCTTGTCTTCGGCCAGCCTCAGTCTCTCGTTGGTGGAGGCCAGGCGTAACCTCTCTTCATTAAGGAGATTGTTGATCGTCTGGCGTTCTTCGGTCAGCGCGATGATCTCTGTTTGTATTTTTTGGATTTTTTCTAGGTCATCGGCGTTGGCGCCGCTGATTAAGCCGGCAATCTTAGTTTGAAAATCTTTTTTGGCGGCGGCAATCTGTTTTTTGATCAAATTTAGATCATCTTCCTTATCGATCAGATCCAGGCGATCCAGGAATTCTTCGATCAAGCGGCTAATTTCTTCGTTTCGGCCGCCGCCGGCATTGGCCCGCTTCAATTCTTGGTTGATCGCCTCCATTTCTTCGTTCAGGCGGTTAAGCTTAGCCTGTACGGTTTGCGATTTTTTTTCTAATTCAGCCTTTATGGCTGGATCATTAGCCGTCCGTAATTCCGCGATTTCTTCTTCGATCTTTTTAAGTTCGCTACCAAGCTCCTCATTTTTATTGTTAAGCCAAGAGACGTCAAATTGACCCTGGACTTCCAGGTTAGCTTCCAGGGTCGCTTCCAGCTTAGATAAATTTTTGAAGTGATAGTTCCGCTCTTCCTCTAGACGTCCGATTTTCTCTTTTAATTCGCGCGATCGGGCAATCTCCCCGTCGATTATCTCTAATGAGGCCCGCTCCTTAGCTTCCTCCTCGCCGTGTCCGCTATTAGTCAGTGAACGGATTTCCGCTTGGATATTTTCTAAAGCAGCCGTCAGTTCCCCCCGCTTATTATTCAGCCAGGAGACGTCGAATTGTCCTTGCCCATCCAGTCGGGTTTCCAATTCCGCCTGTAGTTTAGCTAATTGCTTTAAGTATTGATTCTTTTGATTAGCCAGGGTTTTCAGCCGCGGCTGCAATTCTTCCATCTCTCGGAAATTATCCGTCGCCCGGATTTTGTTTAATTCTTCATTCAGCTTATCTAGGCGGCGGTCCCGTTCTAATTTTAATTTTTCATTTTCCAGCAACCGATCATTGAAATTGTCTAATTTTTGATTGATATCTTGCCAGAGCCAGCTATAGTAATTAAGTTGGTTCTGCCGCAGGTCATTTTCAATCTCGCCCCGCCGTTTAAGCCTCTCTACTTGTCTGGTCAGGCTTTTTAGCCGCGGCTTGATTTCGGTCAGCAGCATATCTACCTGCTGTAGATTCTCGTAGCTGTTTTCTAATTTATTGAGAGCAGCATCGCGCTTGATCTGGAATTGCTTGACGCCGGTCGCTTCGTCGAAAAAATCTTTCCGTTCCGCCGCGGAGGTGCTCAGGAAATTTTCGACCATGCCTTGTCCGATGACGCTATAGGTTTTTTGTCCGAAATTGGCTTTCGCCAGGAGCATCTGGATATCAGCGAGGCGGACGCGGCTATTATTAAGCAGATATTCGCTTTCTCCGTTGCGGTAGAGACGGCGAGTGATGACGATTTCCGGGCAACTGGAGATTACCTGGTCCAGGTCGCTTTCTTTTTCAATCATTTCTGGCGCCGCCAAGTTTTTTTTGGCCGCTTCCGCGTTATTCAGATATAAAGATACCTCAGCCAGGCTGAGTTGGTTTTTCTGGTCAGAACCGGAGAAGATGACATCCTCGCTCTTTTTGCCGCGCAAGGTCTTTAGGCTCTGTTCCCCGAGCGCCCAGCGGATAGAATCCGCCACGTTAGACTTGCCGGATCCATTCGGGCCGACAATGGCCGTCAGGCCTCTTTTCCGGCCGTCGATCAGGCCGGAAAAGATCAGCTTATTTTTATGGGCAAAAGATTTGAAACCTTGGACTTCCAGTTTTTCTAGATACATATGAGCCGTTTTGGTATTTGGATAATTTAAGTTATAATAATAACATAATAGACTTTTATTAATAAAAAAACAACTGTCGTATGATCATATCTTTGATGGGAGCGATCGGTTCCGGGAAAAGCACAATTGCCCAGATGTTGGCGGATAAACTGGGCTGGCCGCGCTACTATATGGGTGGTTTGCGCCGGGAAGCGGCTAAAAAGAGAGGGATGACTCTGGCGGAGTATAATAAATTAGGAGAAACCGATATCAGTACCGATCAAGAAGTCGATCTGTATCAGAAGAGATTAGGGGCGACGGAAGATAATTTTATTATTGAGGGTCGAACGTCTTGGTATCTGATTCCCCATTCCTTTAAGATTTATCTGGATGTCAATCAGGACGAAGGCGCGCGGCGGGTTTTTGGCAGTTTGCAGAAAAAGAATGAGAGGAATGAGGATAAAGAGCTGAAAAATATTGATGATGTCAAGGCGAGCATGGCTAAGCGGGTGGCTAGCGATCGCCTGCGTTATCAAAAATATTATAATATTGATGTCCACAATCTTCAGAATTACGATTTTTATCTGGATACGACCGATTTGACGCCCGACCAGGTTTTCCAGGCGGTTTATGATCGAGTGGTATCCGAGCTTGACAAGAAGAAAAATTAATTATAACATTAGACAAGATTTGCCTTATTAATAAGCCTTAAAACGAGACTAAGCTAGTCTCGTTTCTATAATTTTTAACCAATATGGTTGAGACCAAATTAGAATTGAAACCCGGAATGACCGTCAGGGTTTACCAGAAGATCAAAGAACTGAATTCTAAAGGAGAGGAAAAAGAAAGAATCCAGTATTTTGAAGGTATGATTATCGCCCGCAAACATCATAAGGAGACCGGCGCGACGATAACGGTGCGCAAGATTTCCGAAGGCGTCGGCGTGGAAAAGATCTTCCCCCTAAATCTGCCGACGATCACCAAGATCGAGATCAAGAAAGAAGCCAAGGTTAAACGAGCTAAGCTGTATTATCTGCGCGGCGAGTATAAGAAGAAATTGAAAGAAAAAATCGTTAAGTAATTGACGATTTTTCCTGTCGGGCGAATGGTGAAACTGGTAGACACGCAAGCTTGAGGGGCTTGTGGCCGCAAGGCTGTGGAGGTTCGAGTCCTCTTTCGCCCACTGTCAGTCGATCGGGCGCATAGCTCAGCTGGTTAGAGCACTTCGTTTACACCGAAGGGGTCCAGGGTTCGAATCCTTGTGCGCCCACTCCTAGAATCTGAGGAGTTTATTACAAAAACAGGCGGTAGCCTGTTTTTGTGACGGCGATTATTGCCTTTTACTTTTCGTCATCGTCAAAAAATTCATAGAATGATAATAAGCCGACGGCGCCCAAGGTCATCCAGAAGAGCAATTCTTCTATCGGGAAAGATAGGCGGCCGAGGACGACGCTGCCGATTATCTCTCGGCCGGGGAACGACCACCAGCCTAGGTATAAGGCTGTGATTTCGTAGGTTAATGAATGGTAAAAGAAATAAATGCCGGTCTTAATGAATTTAGTGAATAATTTCGGGGACCGAGCGAGCATCAAAATCGTCGGCAAGAGGCCGAGGATGATACCGAATTTCAGATAAAAATATTTAATATATAGCCAGTCTTTATTAGTGATGTAAACGGCCAGGAAAATAATGAAGACGGAAATAAAAAAGGCGTGGAAGTATTTTAGGCGCGGGCGGTAATTTTTATCCCGATCGCTGAATTCAAAAAAATATTCATAATAGGCAACAACAAAAATCGTATAGCTGATCAGCCAGATGAGGTTCTCTATCGGCACTTGCCCTAAGATCCGGTAATTGAAGACAGAGCTCGCGACTGCCCAGATCCCGGTGATATCGCAAATATAGTCCAGGACGACGGCCATCACCAGGAAGACCGGCAATGAGAAGAGCAGGATCTTTTTTATTCTTTTTTGGTTGCGATAAAAAAGATAGATGATCGGACAGCCGAAAAATAGGAAGAGAGAGGTAAAGTATGATGTTTCCAGAATCAAGGAGATAGTGGCCGCGGCTAGCGGCCAGACATAAAAGATGATCCGATCGTAGTTGATTTGTTTTCGCGCAATGAAGTGTTTGATGATATCCATATTTTTTATGATGGTGACCCTTTTATTATTCTATTATTTTTGTAGTTTAACCGCAAGGAATTGTTATCGATAAAGTTGACAGCATTTAAAATATCTGTTAGTGTCGTATCATAAAATAATTGTCCTTTATATAATTAAATCATCGGGGTAGCCAGTGGATAAAAAGAAAAAGATTCATTTTGTAACAAAGATGATAATCTTTACGGCCATCATATTTTCCAGCTTGATTTTTTGGGTTAGCTGGCATCTGATTGGGCAAGATTTTTGGTATAGTTTCGCCGCCAGTATTATCAGCGCCCTAGCAATCATCGCTGGTTTAGCCGTCAAATCTCTGAGTGGCCATAATTTTGTATATAACCATATATTCGGCGCTGTGCTCGGAACCGTTATCTGGTTAGAAATATGGCTAATTTTTAGTTTTTGGAGTGGTTTGATTGCCGGGATGATGCTCTGCCTGATATTTTCTATTCGGTATTTAACTGATAATACGGCTGAGCTAAGGGCATGGTTAAAATATATGTGGCATCAAATCAAAGAATCGGTTTTGTAAATTTTGTAAGCAGGGGTTGTCTTTTAACAACCTCTTTTTATTTTTGGCGGCGCGCGTCTTTATTTTTATGTTAGAATCATCTAGACTGGAAGTATGTTGAAGATTATTACAAAAAATGACCAAGATACATTTAATTTTGGTTTAAAATTAGGCAAAAATTGTCAGGGCGGGGAAGTTTTTGCCCTATGCGGCGATCTGGGTGCTGGTAAGACTAAGCTTGCTCAAGGGCTAGCTCGTGGCCTCGGAGTAGAAGAGCGTGTCACTAGTCCGACTTTTAATATTTTAAAAACATATCTCGTTTCTGGATCGGAGCGGATTTTTTGTCATATTGATGCTTATCGCCTGCGGTCGGCTCAGGACCTGGTATCTCTAGGGATCGAGGAATTATTTGCTTCCCAGCAAGCCGTCATAGTGATAGAATGGGCCGATAAAGTAAAAAAAATCTGGCCGCTCAAGGCCAGGCAGATCAAGATCCGGGCTCTATCAGAACAGCGCCGGGAGATCATTTATTACGGACGAATTTAATGATCAGGGCGAGCGCGCCGCCGCTGATCATGATGTCGGCTAAGTTAAAGACCGTGAAATATTGTAGATCAAGGTAATCGATGACGTAGCCGTAGCTGATACGATCAAAAAAATTGCTGATCGCCCCCAGCAGGATACAGGCTAGGAAGCTGATTTCGAATCGGCGCGGTTGGGCGGATAAGGCCAGGAAGATGATAATTATGGTTAATAAGACGAGGATTCCCAGGATAGCAGCATTCAGGAGCGGGCCGCTGAGCGGCAAGGAAAAGGCGATGTAATGATTAGCTGTAAAGTCGAAGCTTAAGAGATTGCCGATCAAACGCACGGGTGACATCATTAATGAATTCAGCGCCCAGATTTTTAAGATCCGGTCGGCTGCAAAAAATATAGCTATCGCTAGGGCGATAGCTATATCGAAAGTAGAAACTTTAGAGAATAATTTATTCATTTTCTTGCAATTCGGTTTTACAGCTGACGCAGGAATTCGCTGTCGGGCGAGCTAACAGCCTTTTTTTAGCGATCGGATTGCCGCAGTATTTACAGATGCCATAAGTATTTTTTTTGATTCGTCCCAGGGCGCTATCGATATCGGCCAGGCTTTTTTCTAAGACCTTTTCCGTAACGATATTAGCAGAATAGTCGCTGATCTCTTGAGCATTTTCATCAGGCTTATCTCCATATTTAGGAAAAGCGGCGGCTCGGTCATCCGCTTCATGGTTGTCTTTCTGGGATAAATCGCCTAATTCGTCTAAAATCCGCTTTTTTTGAGCTAAAAGCTCCTTCTCTATCTCTTTTATTGTGTCCCGGTCTAATTCCTCGTTCATATGCTTGTAAATAAAAAAACTATATATCGACTAGTTTTAATACTTGAATTATAGCCTATCGGTCCGGATTTGGCAAGCTAATCGGTCATTTTTCCCCTTATTTCAAGGGGAATTCGTTTTTGACAAGTCAGAATCTTTTTGCTATGATTCTGGCGTGGCTGTTTTAAAATAGCCATTTTTAAGACCATTTTTATTGGAGTGGTAGCTCAGTTGGTTAGAGCGTCTGCCTGTCACGCAGAAGGTCGCGGGTTCGAGCCCCGTCCATTCCGCTAACAAAATCAACCCAACCTGCGTTGGGTTGATTTTGTTTATGTTGGAAAGGGCGAGGCGAGAAAGGCGAGGCGATGCGCCTATGCGCCGCCGAGCCCGGGTAGTGAGCCCCGTCCATTCCGCTAATAAAAATAACCGGCCAAGCGGCTGGTTATTTTTATTATGGCGGTGCCTCCAGGGGGAATCGAACCCTCATTTTGAGATCCGGAATCTCACGTTCTATCCGTTGAACTATAGAGGCGGATGATGTTTAAGATAATACTAGCCCCGCGTCTTTCCGTCAACCCGGTCGTGGTCGGCGCCCCCTCATTTGATCAGGGGTATAATATCTTGGTAGACGCTGAAGGCCAGGGCCAAGGTCGAGACAATGAAGATAACGATATAATTCCATTTAGCTAGGCTAGTCTGCAAACCGCTTAGGATATAGGTTAACGCCGCTCTTTCTTCCGCATCCAGAGGAGTCTGGTCGCTTATCTTGTCCGCTAGCTTCAAATCGGTAATCAGGCGGTCGCGCCGGTTTTCAATCCGGAAGCGATGGATAAAATACCAGACGAAACCGATTGTCCCGACATACCAGACGGCGCGCATCAGATATGGTTCATAACCATCAAGAAAAATAATAATCCGATAAGCGATAGTAGCCGAGACGCCGAGCGCGAAAATCCAGACGCGGTATAATTTATGACTCAATTTAGGCATATTTATATTGATTAGTTTTTAATAATGTCACCTTGGTTTTTATTATGGCTTTCTTACCTTTTGAATCGTATGGCCGCCAGGAAAGTGGCTATCGGCATCGAGGCGATCACGCCGACGCTGCCAACCAAAGTCCGGACTATTTCCGTGCTGACTATCTCAGTGTTGATTAGCCGGCCGTAAGTCAGTCCTGATTCTTGGTTGATGATGAATAATAAGAGTAAGGGCAAGGCCGCTCCGGCGTAAGTCAGAAACAAGGTATTGATAATCGCGCCCAGATGCGTATCCCCGACCTTATAAGCCATCCGGAAGATATCTTTAGACGATAAAGAGGGGTTGGCTGCCTTGATCTGTTCCACGGCTTCTATCTGTCCGACGATGATATCGTCTAGGACGCCGATAGCGCCAATAATAAAACCAGCTAGCAGCAGGCCCTGGAAGTTTATTTCACTGCCGCCTAGGCCGATCAGGAAGCTCGCCTCTTCCTGGGCGAGTCCGGATAGCCTGGTAAGCTTCGTGAAGATGACAGAGAGGGTAAGCGTGATAAACAAGGAAAATAGAACTGAGATGACTGCGAGATGGGATTTTTTATTGAACCCTTCCGTCAGATAGATGATGATAGCTAAGATCAGCAGCCCACCGAACAAGCTGACTAGGAAGGGGTCGCGGCCAGCGAGTATCTGAGGCAGGACGAGTTTAATGATAATGAAGAAGCTGATAGCTAGGCTCAGCAAAGCCTTGAGTCCGCGCCAGCGTCCGACGAGTAAGACGATCGCCACGAAGATAGCCGTCAAAAATAGTAGATATCCGGTCCGGACGAAATCAACCACGTAAAAAATCGTTTCTCCGGTTTCATCGGCGTAAGCATCGACAAAGACTTTGTCGCCGACCTGGTAAGTCTTAGCATCAGCGACTTCGATGTCTGAGATGCCGTTATAAGCAATCTCTTTATCCCGCCACTTTCCGTCTAGCCCAATAAGTTTCAGATCCTGTTGGCTGAAAGTTGATCCGTCTTCTCGAGCCTTCTCTTGGACGGCGACGATTTCTATCACTTTCGCTCGGAAGGAGCCTGGGCCGCTATCAGTGTTTCCCGCAATCAGGACGGTAGGGAAAAATAAGGCTAGGAATATGGTTAGTATGCAGATTTTCTTAATATTTTTCATATAGGTTTTATCAGCTTGTATATTATGGTTACTCCGTAGCCATTATGATCCGTCCGCAGTTATTTTCAGCCGCCAGGACGAGCTGGCCGATGATAGCTGCCGCTGATGATCGGCCTGCGGCCGTCGGGACAGTAAAAGTCATAAAATAAGATGAATACATCCGGCTAGCCGAAAAGTAACGGACGCCGTTTTTTTCCAAGAAATAGCCGGCACCCATCTGGTCGATATAAGAGAATCCTTGTTCCTTCATCGTTTTGATGAATGCCGTCGCATTTTTTGCCAAATATTTTTGATTATCTATAGCGACCGCTTGAGAGCCAAAGAAAGCTTTCGGTAAAGCAAGGAAGATTCCAAAATGATTTTCAGATTGTCTGAGAGCTCGGCCGAAGATGGCTAGATAGGCGAGCGCCAAGATTATTAATATCCCGATGGCAATCCCGATAATCAAGGTTTTATTTTTTCTCATATAAATATTTCCTTGCTTCTTTTAAGAACATTAAGTCTCGCATCCGAATAAACTTTCCTTCATAATCGCTAACGTCTGATTCGGATTCTAAAATTTCTATAGCTTGATCCAATCCTAACCAAACCGGTTCAAATCCGTCATCAATTTCCCCTTGTTCGAGATGAGGTGGTTTCTTCTCTCCGTCCACGTTGCCGATAAAGCAGTAAGAAACCCGGTGTAATCCGAATTTTCCCCGGTATTCTTCGATCATTCCCAAGTCTTCAACATTATTCACTTGGCAACCAAGCTCCTCCATTGTTTCGCGTCTTAACGCGGCAATGATAGTTTCGCCTTCCTCTATTCCGCCTCCAGGCAGCTTATGATAATGTTTTTTAGCAACGTTAAGGAGGCCGATGTTCCGCTCTTGGTCAAAAATAATTACCCGGCTTGCCCTTCGTTCGCGGTACTGGACGGGGGCAGCGATAGTTTGCCCGAGATCTTCATCCCGGATGATTTTAAATGTTTCCATGGCGATGTTTAGTAGAATAAGTAGAGAAAAATTGGCGTCCTACAGCTTGCCTTCTTTTACTAGTTCGATTGATGATTTGCCTGTTTGATTTTTATAAACCATTCCCGATTCTTTAAGGGCATCATTGATTCTTTCAATTTGTTTTGGAGAGGTATTATGGGGGATATCGCTGACAGCAAAATACTCAATCTTATCTGCTTCTGCATTTAGAGTAAATTCGCCGTCGATAACGCGGCACACAAATGAAAAGACCAATTCGCACTTTTCAGGTTTATTATAAATTCCTGCTAATCTCACTATTTCAACTTCTAAACCAGTTTCTTCTTTAACCTCACGAATTAGACATTCCCAGGGCGATTCGCCTGTTTCCATGGTTCCTCCCGGCAGATTCCATAAATCATAGTCTAAGCGGTGGCAAAGCAGGATCCTATTTTTTCCATCAAAAATTAATCCGAAAGCCGCGATAACAAATTGAGGTTTCATAGGATTGAGGAAAATTTTTATGTTTTTATTATTTACGCTAATATTATAACATAGCGTTCCGAAGCGATAAACTCCCTATCAAAAATAGCCCTTGTTTAGGGCTATTTATAATCTGCGGGCTACCTCGGGCTGGAACCGTGGTTTCGGCAATACCAGCAAGGCTTTTCGGTGATATTTTAAAACTTCAATAAATAAGATCCTCGTGCGCTATTGTTTTTCTTAAAAAGTGACAAAAGTGACACAAGGATTGATACGAAAGTTACAGATTAGTGTAATCTAATTAAATTAAATTTATAAGTTATATTTATATTTTAATAGTGCCACATCCTTCCCATTGTCTTTCTTTTTAAGCCCACCTAGAACCTTACTTTCTGTTTCTGGTGTCCAATATATTTTTAGTTTGTCCCTGGCTCTAGTTATTGCAGTATAAAATATATTATGGGTAATCATTTCTTCAATTTCGTTTGTCACAACAATTTTAACGGAATCATACTCTAAACCCTGAGCCTTATGAATTGAAACAGCATAAGCAATTTGAAATGGAACCACACTAGAATTATCTTCATTGTCTTCATCAGTATTTTTTGACTGATTAACATAAAACCTAATAATCGATTTATCCTTCTCTTTGCTATCCAAAAGTTGAAAGTCATGACCCATGGCATCAAACTCATTTATAACTTTATTAATCTCAATATCAAATTGAATTTTATCACTTGACTTAACTATCCCTAGTATCTTGCCCTTTAAATTATTATATATAACTGGGAAAAACCTATTTGATTCATTAAACAAAATTGGATCATTAACTTTATACATTTGGACGCCCCATCTGACAGAAGGGCTTGGATTATTATTTTGCAAAAATCTATTAATATTATTTATTCCATAAAGTCCATCGTAATTAAGGCACAATATTATTTCATCTACATCAGGATGACTAAAAATGGAATCATCTAATTTTACAGAATATTTATTTTTTGTTATATGCTCTAAAATATCACTATCAATTCTTCTTACCCTACTCCATAATTCTAATAATTTATCATTTTTTGTTCTATACGGCCTAGTTAATTCAAATACTGATGGCTCCGGAATAAATGATTTAGCCATACTAAACCAGTTTCCGAATGATATAGATTCTATCTGAAAAACATCTCCAACTAAAACCAATATCTTATACGATGCTTTTTCTAAAACTTTTCTCATGTCAGAATTACTCACAGTACTACACTCATCAATAATCAATAGATCAAATTCAGTCGCGTCTGTTTTAGGGGACAAAAATCCATCAATTGTCTTAAAGGTGCTATTAGAAATAGTAATTTTTTCTGTTAAATTGTTAATAGCTGGATTAGTTTTAGCCAAATATAACTTTTTAGCACTATTAAAAAAATTAGATATATGTTTTATCATTGTAGACTTTCCAGTCCCAGCCGCACCATAAATTAAAGCAACCCGTGAATGTTCAAACATTTTTTTCAATATCTCTTTTTTCTCCGGACAATCAATGGAATAAACCGCGGATTTCAACCATGATTCTACCGAATTTGAATATTTTTTGAATCCACCAGAAGACATCTCTTTAAGTTTTTTAATGATTTCATATGTATCGTCTTCATATTCTTTTATATAAATACATTCTTTATATATTTCTAACTTACGATTTCCGTGTTTGTAATACAATAAACTATTATATTTAGTTATAAGATTATCTATATTAGAGAAGGTGGTTATGTCTTTTTTTGGATTATATAAATTGCCGTCTATTTCGGTGCTATTTTTTATAAATTTAGCAAATAATTCATGTTCTCTATTATCTTGATCTATACAATCGAATAAATCTGAGATTTTTGGATTATGATTAATTAATGAAGCGTAGAAAGGCATTTCATCAAATGGCACACACTTCCAATCAAGGTTTAAATTGGATAATTTGTTACATCCTCCAAATGCACATTGCTGCTTGATAATTTTATTATTTAAATTATGGAGTAAATATCTAATCACGTTTGATCCTTGTTTTTTATTTATAACTAATTCGCGACATTGTTCTAAGACGTCAAAAATATATGATTTCTTTGATCCTTTCAACACATACTCTTTTACAGCGTTAAAATAACCAGTTGGCAGGTTAACAATTTCGACTAAATCAGTGTCGGTTTTTGTTAAAAAATTCATTAGATTTCCATATTCAGAAAGACCTCTTTGAACCTTTGAATTATAGTTAAAAATAGCAGCAAAATTATTAAACTCACATGGACGGATAGAAACGTTCCAATTACCGATAATCTGTATTGTCATGTTATTATCTAAAATTTGTATACTATCATCAATCATAGATAAATCTACTGCATAATTTGGAGAAATATCAAACCTTGTAAAAGCAATTATCCTGTCAAATTTACTAACTTTATCATTAGCTAAAGTTAAAGTAGCTTCGTAATATATCTCATGATCAACAAAAAAAGGTTTTACCTTTTGAACATAATATCTGTCCCTATAAGACTCCTTGCTATCTGACAGCTCTAATAGTTTTATCCTTTCAGCTATTTTTTCATAATATTCTTGCAATGTTTTATCAGTATTGATCGGAAATTTATTAATATTAGAAAGAGTATCTAAATCATAAGTGGATTTTAAATATTTTTTTATTCTAATCAAATATTCATAATATTTTAACATCAATCTCTCTGATCTATCTTCGTCCAACGTGTAATGAGATGATGAGATTTGTAAAAGTTTGTGAAATTTTGATAAAAATCCAAGATTTCCCCTCGTTTTTACATATGCTTCAGCTTTTCTAATATTTTCAAAATTATTTTCAATATCTTGACCATTGCTGTATATCTTTAAAAAAATATCCTCAACAAAATTTCTTAGTTGGGATAAAATATTCTGCGACAATAAACCTCGATCAGCAACATTAAACTTATCGATATTTTTACAAATAACGATATCAATATTTAAAATATCGCTATCAATTTTGCTCATAATTAAAAATATTTTTTATTAAACATTCATGCTATACTCCGCCGTAATTTTTAAATACTTTACATCTTTGGATGTGTCGAGTATTAAAGCCTCCTTTTCCATTTCATCGCTAGTCTCGAAAAATTTCCATCCATTTTTAATCATATCTTCCTTTTTTGAATAAGCATCAATAAAAAGTTGATGATTTCCTGCTCCAGATTTTACATTTTTCATAAAAGAATCTGGAAAAAGTTTTAGATAATATTCTGCCTCAACCTTGATATTAATCTTCAATTCTAGGTAATAAAACTTATCAATACTATCTTCCGAAGAAATTTTTACAACACCAAAATCAGCCACCTGGTTGCCCTCTCTTTGTGGTATCATATCGTTGTTCCAAGCATAAATTAACAGTTCTTCTTTATTATAAATTTTATTTTTAAAATTAATTATCCATTTGTCTATATCTGCTGGAAGTTCAAAATTTCCACCTCCGCTAGATTTTCCTTCTATCGAGAATGAATATTTTCTAATTACAGGCACAACATAACGCAATGGGATAAACTGGGTTGTGTTACCAAGTTTATGATCAAAAATTTGAAACAATTGAATATTATGAAGCTCTGCTGACTTGATTGCCCCATCAGTAAAACCCAACGGGCAAACCATAACTCCTAGATTACCACCGACATCAGATAATTTTGTTTTTAAAGCTTCAATCTTTTCAATGCCAACTTTATCTGAATAATTTTTTGCCTCAATTATAATCCTAATATCAAAAGAATTTTGATTCGCTTGTATCAAAACATCTATTTGACGTTCAACTCCGGAAATTCCTTTTATTTTTACATTTCGACTAACTTTGGAGTCTTTAAAATTAGAGCATAATTGCTCTACGATTTCTTCAAGTAAGTCACCCTTTTGTTTTGTTGTTTGCTTCTTATTAACAAATGACTCTTTTTTAGCTAACATACTTAAAACTTGTAAATTATAGAAAAAAATTAATAAATACAGTATAATATTAGCATAATATTCATAAAATTGATATATGACTGGCGAAGAGATAAAACGACAAATAATTCTAACGATTTTAAAATTTTATCAGATAACTGATAATGAGCATCTTTTTATACAAAGATCTGAATTTTCTGGTTTATCTGATGCTGAAATAAACACCACAATACTTACTCTTGAGAAAAATAAGCTGATAGAAGTTATTGATAACCGAGCCGTTAGAAATGATATGGATGCCATGATGTACAAAGCATTGCGTCGTTTTGACTACATGATAGAAATTAGAATACTTGATGGTTTTATGAAACATGTAAGTGACCAAAATTTAAGTAGCTATTTAGAAGAAAAAGAAAAAACGGCTATTTTGAAAATAACTTACGATAATCATAAATTGAAAATTAATGAAATAATTATTGCCAAACCTCACTTTGAAAGCGAAAATGATTACTTTGCAACATATATAACAAATAACCCTGGCAAAAAATTAACTAACCAAGAATTCGTTAAGTTTAAAAATAGCAAGATGACAAAAAAATTTGACCAGATTATTAATGATTTAGGTTTTAAAGGAAATATTAAAAAATTATTTTTCCCAAATATATCAATCAAGGCAGTAGAATTTAGAAACCAAATAACTATGGAAGATATGAAAAAGGCTGGGATTGATGATATTTATCCATCTGATTTCCCGTCAAAAAAGTAGAAATAGATAGAAATAGCATGAATTAACAGGACACAAAGGTTGTTCTGTTTTTTTGTTGTTAAAATCGAGGTGTAACTGGTTAAAATCATAACCAGAAACAACTAATAATTAATTTTAACAACTATGAAAACAGAAAAGCTTCAATGGCACACAGTGCAAAAAAGAGTTAACGATCTTGTTCCCCAAGAAGTTAACCCTAGAAAGATCAGTGACAAACAAATGTCAGATCTTAAAAAAAGTTTGTCTAAGTTTAATTTGGTTGAAATTCCAGCTATCGACTTAAACGGTAAAATTTTGGCTGGGCACATGAGAATTAAGGCCCTTCAAATCCTTGGTCGAGGAGAAGAATTAATTGACGTTAGAATTCCTAATCGTAAGTTAACCGAAGATGAAGCTAAGAGATATTTAATTGCCAGTAACGCCCTTGGTGGTGACTGGGATTTCGAAAAGCTGAAATCTTTTGATTTAGACCTATTGGTCGATATCGGTTTTGACCAAGTAGATTTATCTCATTTCTGGGATAAAGAGTTAGAAGTTCAGGAAGAAGATTTTGATGTTGAGGTAGAGCTAAAAAAGATTAAAAAGCCGAAGACAAAACTAGGTGACTTAATACATTTAGGAGAACATCGCTTACTCTGTGGTGATTCTACTAATCCCGATAATCTTAAAAGATTATTTGGTCATGACAAGGCCGCAATGATATTTTCCGACCCAGTCTACAATATAAAATTGGATTACTCTAAAGGCATCGGCGGAAAAAATGATTACGGTGGCGCTGTAAACGACAACAGAAGTTATGAGGAATATAAGCAGTTTATCAAAAACTCCTTATTAGCCGCTCTACCAAATACTAAACCTGATACTCATATCTTCTACTGGTGCGATCAGACATATATCGGTCTTTTTCAAGAACTATATAGAGAGCTGGGAATAGTTAATAAAAGAGTTTGCTTGTGGCTTAAAAATTCACAAAACCCTACTCCGAAAATCGCATTTAATAAGTGTTATGAACCAGCCGTCTATGGTGTTAAGGGCAAACCATATATCAATCCTGACATTAAAAACTACAACGAGGTTCTAAATAAAGAATTGGGTACTGGCAATGAGATGTTTGAAGATGTTTATGATTCTTTAGATATTTGGCTTACCAAGCGTATTTCAGGTAAAGACTACGAACATGCCACCAGTAAGCCCCCAAAGCTCTATGAGAAAGCTATAAGACGCTGTACCAAGCCAGGTGACATTATCCTCGATTCTTTCTCAGGATCAGCCAGCACGATTATAGCGGGCGAACAATTAAAGAGAAAAGTGTATACGATGGAACTTGAGCCAGTTTTCTGTGATCTGGCGATAGCAAGATATCGGAAATTAACAGGCAGAAAGGAGGTGGTGGAGCATGTCTAAGAAAAGCCGATTACAAGAAGCTTTCTTTGCCGAGCTTAAAAAAGTCCCTATCGTTTTAGTCGCCTGCGAAAAGTCGGGCATATCTCGCAATAGTGTTTATCGCTGGAAACGAGAAGACAAAAAGTTTTCCGAAGTGATGGACGAGGCTTTAGCGGAAGGTGAAGCCTTAGTGAACGATATGAGCGAAAGCCAGCTACTAACAATGATCAAGGAAAAGAATTGGTCAGCTATCAGCTTCTGGCTTAGACATCGCAATCCAAGGTTTAAAGATAAGATTGAGGTAACTTCAAAAGTAGAAGATACCGACGAACTAACTCCTGCTCAAGCAGAAGTGGTTAAACACGCTTTGAAACTGGCAAAACTATTGCCAGCTGATGAGCCATTAATAATTAATAATACAAACACATATGATAGTAAACAAGATGATTCCACAAGAGATGGTGGAACAAATGACCCAAGACAAGAAGATAAGAACAGCGATAACTAGAGAAAGCTTTTCTTATTTCTTTCATTTCTATTATGCCCATTATGTTAAATATGAAACGGCAGATTTTCAAAAAAATATAATCTCCTTAATTGAATCCAGCCACAAAGAAAATTTATTTGTAGTTGCTTTTAGAGGATCAGGCAAATCAACAATTGTAACTGCCGCTTATCCAATTTGGGCGATACTCGGCAAACAACAGAAAAAGTTTGTTGTTATTTTCTGCCAAACTCAGGCACAGGCTAAACAGCACATGATGAATTTACGCCGAGAATTGGAAGATAACGACCTGCTTAAAAAAGACCTTGGTCCCTTTCGAGAAAATAGCGATGAATGGGGTGCACAGTCAATCGTCTTTTCTAATACTAATGCCAGAATAACAGTCGCTTCAGTCGATCAAAGTATTAGAGGTATTAGACATTACGAAAGCCGACCAGATTTAATTATCTGTGATGATGTGGAGGATATCAGCTCGACCAAAACTAGGGATGGGCGCAATAAAACCTATCAATGGCTTAAGGGCGAAGTAATCCCTGCTGGTGACAAGGACACGAGGTTGGTTATAGTCGGTAATCTTTTGCATGAAGATTCTCTACTTATGCGATTAAGAGAAGAAAGAGAAAAAGATATTATCGATGGCCACTTTTTATACTATCCTTTAATCAACAAGAAAGGCATTTGTTTGTGGCCTGGTAAATATCCCACCGAAAAAGATGTAGAGATAGAAAGGAAAAAAGTCGGCAATGAAATTACTTGGCAGCAAGAATACCTACTTAATATTGTACCAAGTGAAGATCAAGCTATTTATCCCGAATGGATTAACTACTATGATGAGATTCCAGTTCCTAAAAAATTATCTTGCGGATACACTGCTTTTACAGAAGTTAGAATTGGCGTTGATCCAGCCATCTCACAAAGCGATATAGCTGATTATACCGCTATTGTTCCTGGACTAATATTTGAAGTAGAAGATGGGTATATGATGTACATACTACCAAAAATAATAAATAGACGTTTAACCTTTCCAGAAACTATTGAAATTTGTAAGATTATGTTTAAAAGTTATAAAAAAGATTATTATCATACCAAATTCGTAATCGAAGATGTGGCTTATCAAAAAGCCCTACCACAACAGTTACAAGTTGAGGGTGTTTATGATGTCATGACTACTAAGCCCGGAGGACAAGATAAAAGAAGCCGCTTAGTCTTAACTGCTAATGTGATTAAGACTGGCCGAGTGCTATTTCCAAAAGAGGGTGCGGAAGAATTAATCCAGCAAATAGTTCATTTTGGCGTTGAAAAGCATGATGATTTAGCAGATGCTTTTGTTAATGCGGTAAGTAGTATGATAGAAAGACCACCTAGACCACCGAGAATCTTTTTCATATAGCTATTTTTTTTAATATTAAAGGAAAAGTTATCGACAAGTTGCCAACAGCTAGCTGCTTAGCAAAAGCTTAAAAGTGTGTCATTAATGGAGGCATAGATTTAACTAAAAATTAACTATAATCATATGCCTCCATTAGACATTCCATTAAAATACTGCCTGTATGCTAGAAAAAGCACTGAATCAGACGAGCGACAGGCCCTCTCCATTGATTCTCAGGTTAAGGAAATGCTTCAAATAGCTGAACGGGAAAACTTAGAAATTGTTGATATTAGACGAGAATCAAAGTCAGCTAAAGACTCAGGTAATCGACCCATATTTAAAGAGTTAATCAAAGATATAACCGAAGAAAAATTTAACTCTATTATTACCTGGGCACCCGATAGACTCTCAAGAAACGCTGGCGATTTAGGATCGCTGGTTGATTTAATGGATGAAAAAAAATTAATGAGCATTCGTACCTTTGGCCAAACATTTAGCAATTCGCCAAACGAAAAATTTCTGCTCATGATTTTATGTTCTCAAGCAAAATTAGAAAATGATAATCGAGGAATAAATGTAAAAAGAGGTTTGAGAGCAAGATGTGAGATGGGCTTATGGCCGACTTGTCCGCCGACTGGTTACTTTAAAGAAAAGCGAGTTGATCATAAAGGACAATGTTTAGTAGATCCAGATAGGGGTCACGTTATACGACAAATGTTTGAAAAAGTGGCTTATGAAAAATGGTCAGGTCGAAAAATATACAACTGGTTAAGATTTGATTTAAATTTTAGAACAGCCCTCGGCAAAAAGCATTTAAGTTTAGGTAATATTTATCGTCTTCTTGAAAATACCTTCTATTACGGACCATTTGAATACCCACGAGGCAGTGGCAATTGGTATCAAGGAAAGCACGAGCCGATAATTACAAAAGAAGTGTTTGATCTAGTTCAAGATCAAATGAAAAATTCGCAATTAGTAAGGCGAGAAAATATAGAGTTCGCTTTTACAAAAGTTATGACTTGCGGATTGTGTGGTTCTGGAATCTCGGCAACGGAAAAATTTAAGAAACTAAAAAATGACGGCTATAACCGTCATATTTATTATGGTTGCACTAAGGCGAAAGATAAAAATTGTAAATCAGGCTATATCAGCGAGGAAGATTTAATAAAACAATTACAGAAACAAGTTGAAAAATTGGATTTTAAAAAGTTACCTGTTCAAGATAAAATTGAAGGAGAAATAAAAAGATTTAAGAAATTTCAAATGATGACGACTGGCAAAAACGACAACATCGACGTGAGTGACGTCGATGTTAAGAATTACATTAAATTTTTATTGCAAGAAGGTGATGATCAGGAGAAGCGAGAGTTGCTAACTTGTTTAAATGGAAATATTTTATTGAAAAATAAAATTGTAGAAATATCTTAGGACTTCTTGATCAATTTTTGATAAGATTGCTCAACTAAACCAAAAACGTAATTCAAATCTTCAGGCTTAGTTAAAATAACTTCGGTTTCCCCTCCACCATGATGACCAATTCCTTCTACGTTTCTAGCCATATTTTTTGGA
This sequence comes from Patescibacteria group bacterium, assembly GCA_041651195.1. Taxonomy (GTDB): domain Bacteria; phylum Patescibacteriota; class Patescibacteriia; order Patescibacteriales; family UBA12465; genus UBA12465. The sequence continues at coordinate 12,027 of JBAZJR010000005.1, read as the reverse complement.
TCGTCCAAATCTTTTTTTCTTATCTCAAGATGAATTTTGATTTTTGACTGCTGATTATGAACATAAGCAAATGCGTTTTTTAAACGATAGGCGACATAATTTTGCTTAGGCCTCTCTTCTATTGAATCATTAATTGAAAGAATTTTTTCTCTTAGAGCAAAAAATAAATCTTTGATATCTTGGGGTATATTTAAGTGATCATCAATAGTATAAACTTTTACTTCGCTACTAACCTTATCAATAGTTTTATTCTTTGTGATTGTTTTAATTGATTCCTTAGAGTCTTGGGATAAAAGTTGATTATATAAAATAACATCATCCTCATACATTTTCACTTCCCAGAGTTCAATCGGTAAATCTTTAAAATTAATAGCATTCATTTGGTAAGAGGTGAATGAATTAGCAATAAAAATAACCTTAGACTGAGACCAATCAACGTCATCTCTTTTTAAATTATTTTTCGTCCTTTCATTGTACTCTAAAATAAAATCTGACTTGTTATTCAACATTAAAGCTAAATAGGCATAGCCCTGGTCAATAACACTAAAGCTACGATCTCTTTTATATTCAATAATTATAAAAGAATTATTTTCCTTATCAAAAGCCAATGTATCAATTCTAAAGCTATGTAGTGCAAACTCTGTGCTTACAAATTCTAAACTAAAGACACAATTTAAATTTGCCTCCGTTAATTTTTGAATATCTCTTTCCAAATCAATGCTTTTTTCCTTGATGATAGATAGTGTTGAGCTATTTTTTTTAAAAAGTGGCATAATTATTTAAATTTAATACTTAAAGCTCTTGGTCTCTATTTAAAAGCCTCCACTAAAAAACTTTGCATTAGCATTTCTGCATCTTGTTTATTTTGTTTTATTTTTTCTTCTAGTTTAGATATTTGTTTCATAAGTTTTTCTATTTTAATGACAATTGCTTTTTGTTCGGCAATCGGAGGTAGCGGAAATAAAGCTCTTTTACCATCCTCTGTTCCGAGTCTTGGCATTTTCATTCCCTTAACTTTTTGGTCTGCATATCTTAAAAAATCCTTTCTTTTCATTGCATACATAAAAAAACTAGAGTCCATCCCTCCAAACATTGGAAGTGGTAAAATTTCTGTTGTACACACCCCATCTTTTGGTGCCACCACAACTTTATCTAAATATGGCCTTAATTTTGAATAAAGAACATCTCCCTTTTTAAAAACACTCTTTGTACTATTAGATTTTCGATTTTTATATATTTCAAAATTAATAAATCGAGAGGATTCCTTTTCAATATCTTCTAAGTCCAGAACCCATACATCGTCTAAAATATTTTTTGGTTCAATTTTTTCAGCAGTGCCATAGGTTGTAATTTCTCCCAACCTGCACCACTCCCATTTTTCAGGCAACTTAAAAGGTACTTCGTCATCAATAATTTTCGGCAAAGTCTTTTCTTTTTTTATTCTCTTTTCTGCAATCAACTTTTCCTTTTCCGATTTAATTTTTTCAAGAAGTTTGCTAGCAGATTCAATGCCTAGATTTTTAGCTCTCCAATCGGCAGTCAATTTTCCAGAAATTACATCTTGTAAAATTTGTTTACGGAGAAAATTAAGGCAGGATTGTTGAAAATTGTCATTTTTAAATAAAGCTTGACATCTATCTTCAACCCTATTTAATTTATTTGAAATTTCTCGCTGAGTATCTAAATTAGGTAAATTTATTTCTAAAGATAAAAAATGTTTTGCTTTGATTTCTGTTTTTATTCCACCCCTTACCTTCTCTTTTAACAACCTAATAAACTCAATACTCCTCAAAAAGTGTCCAAAATAACCAATATCAATTTTTCTCTCATCAAAAGTATATGAAGAATAATGAATGGTCGCTGTTACGTTGTTGTCTCCCCTATAAATACCCATTGCACCCTTTGCAACATTAATTCCGGAAATCACAAAATCTCCTTTTTTTACCAAGATCATATCTGTCAGCGAAGACTTATTTCCAATAAAAAAATCCCCAGAAAAATCAATTTTTTCAATTCTTCTTAAATTTGAGACTGCCTTATCACTAGGTTTGTATCGCCCCTGTCTTTCAAATAAAAAATCTCCAATTTTTACTTTTTGCCACTTACTCATAATTCAAATTTTAAAGATTCTAAAATTTGTTTACTCTCATCAAAAGAATTTTCCAATTTTTGAATTAATTCCTCGGTCGTGTTTTCATATTCTTCTTCTTTTTGTGTTGGATTTTTAATATCTAACTCCCAATTCTTGTCTTTAATATCAGCTATTAAAACTTTCCACGAAATTTCACTTTCCGTGCGATTCGTCCACCATTTTTTAATCGGCTTAAACTCTTTTACCTCAATTGGTTTTGTCTTGGAATATGATTTTTGCCCTTCGGGTAGTCTGTGCTCGTAATACCAAATTTCTTTTGTCGGCTCTCCTTTTGTAAAAAATAATAAATTTGTAGCAACGGTTGCATATGGAGCAAAAACTGAATTTGGAAGTCTGATTATTGTATGCAAATTACATTCTTCTAACAATTTTTCACGAACTCGGGCTTTTACGCCATCACCCGTGAGTGATCCGTCAGGCAAAACTATCCCAGCTCTGCCGTTTGGTTTAAGTAATTTTAAAAATAAAACAAGAAATAAATCTTCAGTGGCCTTTGTTTGAAAAACTTTTGGAAAATTTGCCAAAATTCCGTCTCCAACAGTTCCGCCAAAAGGAGGATTTGCAACGATACAGTCCACTCTTTGCTCTGGATCTATATCTTTAATCGGTTGAGCTAGTGAGTCCCCATGTTTAATATTAGTGGGTGCTGCAATTCCGTGAAGCATCATATTTGTTACACAAAGCATATGCGGAAGTTGTTTTAATTCGTTACCTCTTATTGTTTTTTTGATCAAAGCCTCATCTTCTGCTGTATGCACATCGTTTTTTCGCACATGTTCAATAACTGAAGTTAAGAATCCACCAGTACCACAAGCTGGATCAAAAACATTTTCACCTAATTTTGGATTTACCATTTCAACAATAAATTCAGTAAGTGCTCTTGGTGTATAAAATTCTCCAGCATTTCCAGCACTTTGAAGACCTAACAAAAGTTCTTCATAAATTGTACCGAATTGATCACGATCAGCCTTACGATTAAAGTTTATTTCATTTATTTTATTAATTACCTGACGAATAAGCGTCCCGCTTTTCATATAATTAAAACTGTCCTCAAAAACAGATTTAACTATAAACCCAGCTTCATTATCTTGTATTGTGTACTCGAACTTTTTAAATACTGGAAACAATTTATTATTAATAAATTCTAGTAATTCCTCACCTGTCATCCCCTCATCATTTTTTGCCCAATTTCTCCAGCGCAATTCCTCTGGTATAGGTGACTTATATTTTGGATTTAGAACTTCTTTTTCCTCCTCGGTTTCATCAAAAATTTTAAGAAAAAGCATCCAAACGAGCTGCGAAAGTCTTTGGGCATCTCCATCTACACCATGGTCTTTACGCATGATGTTTTGTATTGATTTTATTATTCCAGATAAATTAGACATAATTTTTAATTATAAGCGTAAATCGCTTTTTCTAACTCCTCAACCGCAAACAGGTAACTATCTCTTCCACCAAACTCTTTTACAATCTCGACTGGTGACCCAAATGTAATAAAAGGATCTATACGAAGAATATTAATATCCTCAATGTATTCAAGCCCCTCATCTGCATATTTTTCAAGTAGAGCATCTAACACTTTTCTTGCCTTTCCCGAATATTTTGTTAAGTAATTATTCTTTCTTACTCTATTAGCACGTTCAGATCTAGACATTAATTTTTTCTTATCAAAAGCTACGTGCATTACAATATCAAATAAATCTAGATCTTTTCCAACTTCTTCTCCCATATCTTTTTGAAGTTCAGAAAGCATTATTCCTTGGTTTGATAATTCCTCAAAGATATAATGCTTACGTTTATTTTGATCCCATTTCTGCAAAAAATCATCCAATGAAGCATACTTTTGTCTAATTTGTCTGCGAGAATAATCTTTAAGAGATTCTGTTATTAATTTTCCGCTCGCATCAAGGTATTGTGTATGCTTATAGGCAACATTTACTGGCACATCATCCACATAAACTTTTTCCCTATTGCCCTCTTCTATCTCTCCGCCTTCAATTATGTTCGGATTTTTCTCTGTAGGTGGTTCTTTTTCGGTTACCATTTCAGCGCTAATATCAGCTTCTTCTACTTCAAGTTCTTCGCCTTGTTTAATCTCTTTTATTTGTATTGGGTCTCCATCAAAATCAGGGTCAGCAAATAATTTTGTTACATTTCTAAAATCAAGAATAGTGAAATGAGTTTTACCATATGGCTCATTTACACGAGTTCCACGTCCAATAATCTGTTTAAATTCAGTCATTGAATTAATGTTTGAATCTAAAACTATTAACTTACATGTTTGGGCATCTACGCCAGTTGTCATTAATTTGCTTGTGGTAACAATTGTTGGGTATGGATTTTCTGGATCAATAAAACCGTCTAATTCTGCTTTTCCTTCCTTATCATCACCCGTAATTTTCATAATATATTTACGATTCTCTTTTACAAGGTCACTATTCTCGGAAATAAGGGCCTCACGCATTCGTTCTGCGTGTTCAATGTCAACACAAAAAATAATTGTTTTTGAATAACGATCAGTCTTTTTTAAATAATCAGAGACTTCCTTTGCGACTATTTTTGTTCTATTAGTTAAAACTATTTTTCTATCAAAATCTTTGTCTGTATATTCTTTATCTTCAATTTCATGACCCTCTCGATCTCTATCTGAAATACTGGGACGATACCCACCAACATCTTTATCAAGCATTATTTTTATGACTTTATATGGAGCCAAAAAGCCGTCGTCAATGCCTTGTTTTAAAGAATATGTATAAATAGGTTCTCCAAAATATTCCTGATTTGAAATTTTATGTGTTTCTTTTGGTGTCGCTGTTAAACCAATATGTACAGCATTATCAAAATACGATAAAACTTCCCGCCATGCAGAATCTGCCGAAGCGCTGCCTCTATGGCACTCATCAATAATAATTAAATCAAAAAAGTCAGAGCTAAACTCTTTATATGCGTTTCTTTCTTCATCGTTACTAGTTAACGATTGATATAATCCTAAATAAATTTCATGTGCTTTGCTTATTTTTCCCCTTTGAATCTTTATCATTTTGTCACCAAAATGTTTAAAGTCGTTAACCATCGTTTGATCAACTAAAATATTTCTATCTGCTAAGAATAAAATGCGCTTTGCTTTTCGTGATTTCCAAAGTCGCCAAATAATCTGGCCAGCAACCATTGTTTTCCCAGTACCAGTTGCCATTACTGTCATAATCCTTTTTTGACCTTTTGCAACAGCCTCAATAGTACGATTAATAGCAACTTCTTGATAATATCGAGGAATTTTTCCAGAACCATCTGAATAGTAGGGCGTGTTTATAACTTTTTCTATTTCCTGATCAATCCCTTTTGCCTTTTTATATCTTTCAAAAAGCTCAGCTGGACTTGGTAATTCTTCCAGGGATAAATTCCTCTCTTTCCCAGTAAAAAAATCATGTTCTAAAAAACCATCTCCATTAGAGCTGTAAGCAAAAGGTATATCTAAGAGTTCAGCATAATCTTGGGCTTGTTGAATACCACTGGAAATTGAATGCTTGTTATCTTTTGCTTCAATAACTGCAATTGGGAAGTTATGCTTGTGATAAAGAATATAATCAGCCTTTTTTGCCTCACCACGTTTAACAATTTTTCCTTGAACCTCTATTCGACCAGCAGTAAAATAAACCTCTTCTCGAAGTTGTGTCATTTCATCCCATCCAGCATTTTTAATAGCCGGGGTTATGAATTTTGTTCTTATGTCTTGCTCGGAGAGCTGTTTTTTGTCGATCATACTATTTATTACTAGTTTCCTCCAAAAATAGGTGAACATCAGACTCTTTAATTCTCCAAACACCTATTTTAGAAGCTTTTAATTTCCCAGATTCTATATATCTAACAATGGTCCTAGTGCTCACCCTTAAAATATCGGCTACCTCTTCTATAGTTAGAAGTTTTTCAATTCGGTCACTCATATAAAATTTAGATTTTATTTATCTTTTCTTTATCTAAATTTTAACATATTTTATAGAAATGTCAAAAAATGACATAAGTTGTCAAAGAGCTTATTTTAAGAAAAAATGGCCCTTTCCCAACTAAAAACAGAGCTTTCAAAAAGCTCTGTTTTAGACTACCTCGTGCTAGCACGATGTTGCGGAGAGGGAGGGATTCGAACCCTCGATGCCCTTTCAGGCATACCGGTTTTCGAGACCAGCGCAATAAACCAACTATGCGACCTCTCCTTTTTTTAATTTTTTTATTTCCTCTAGGCTGAGACGGGCCCAGCTCCCCTCTTTTAAACCATCCAACTCTAGTCCGGCTAGGTTCGTCCTTTTGAGATCGCCGACGGTCAGCCCGAGGGCTTTAAACATCCGGCGGATCTGCCGCTTCTTACCCTCGCTTAAGGTTATTATAAAAAGCCCATTTTGTAAATATTTGATATCTTTAACCCGGACGACGCCGTCTCCTTCACCGATTTCGACGCCCCGCCGAAATTTAGCCAAGATGGATTCTGGTTGCCCTATTTTTTCCCTGACTCTGACTTCATATATTTTTTCATGTTGGAAGCGAGGATGGGTCAGGCGCTGAGCCAGAGCACCGTCGTTAGTTAGCAGGATTAGCCCCCGGCTGCCTTTATCTAATCGGCCGACGGCAAATAGCCGTTCCGGCAGATTAATCAGGTCGAAAATATTTTTTTCATTATTGAAGCGCCGGTTGGTGCAAGTATAGCTTTCTGGTTTGTTTAGCTTCACATAAATCGGCGCGGCGGCCGCAGCCAAGACCCGGCCATCGATAGCGATCAGGTCTTTATCTGGATCAGCCTGATCGCCGATCACGGCCGTCTGCCCATTGACTTTGACCCGTCCGGCGCGGACCAGTTCTTCCGCTTTCCGGCGCGAGGAGTATCCGCTCGCGGCGATGATTTTTTGGAGGATAATCGTCATATCAAGATTTTTTTCCTCGGGCGTAATAAAGATTCAAGAGCCCCAGAAGAGCAAAAAATAACCAGAACATGACCGCCAAGTCATTTTTAAAATAAGGCACATCCACTAGGCCATGGACAATCATCGTGATCAGTGCTGTCGCCAGGCCCAAGACCAGATATTGATCCGGGCTTTGCGCTCGTTCTAATATCCTCTTTAATCGGAAAGAACCGAAGAGATATTTGATTATGAGCCAGATAAAGATTAGGAGGCCGAATAATCCTAATTCGCTCCAAAAATTAAGGATGATATTATGCGGGTAAAGATAGATCTCAACCGGCTGCCAATATTTAGTGCGCAACGTGGAGCTGGCCCAGACGACGGCGTCGAAATTTGGCCGGTTATCGCTATTGAAGAAGATGCCTTCTTGATGATAGGGCTTGATCATCGTTTGGTAATTATCTAATCCGGCGCCGGATATGACGCGGCCATCCGCGAGCATCCGCGTCGTTTCCGTCCATTGCTGGCGTCTGATTTCGCCGGAAAGATCGCGGAGAGCGGCTTTAGTGAGAACGAAACTCCGGATCGGCGGGTACAAAAAGATACCGCTGATGACCACTGTCGACAGGAGCAGGGTCGTCACCAGCCATTTGCGGCCAGCGGATAAGCCGAAAACGAACAGGGCGCCGGCTAGTCCGATCAGCGCTCCTTCGGAGCGGGCGTAATAGATTGCCGATAGGGAGCTGATAATCGTCAGGCAGATGACTATTTTTTTAAGCGCCTGATCAAAGATATTTTCCCAAGAGAGTGAGAAGAGCCAGCCGGTCAGGAGCATGATGATCGGCGCCAAGTATAAGCCGACAGCATTAGGATAACCGAAAACGGAAACTGCTCGGCGGGTTTCGGCTGCCGCCCAGGCCGGATTAGCGATAAACGCTCCGGTTATCTTCTGGAAGATGGCAAATAGGGAAATCGCGGCCGCGGAAAGCAGTAGGGCCCAGAATATCTTAGGCAGCTCGTTCCTGTTCTTGAAGACGTTAAATAGCAATATGAAAAACAGGATCGGTTCGAAGAAATAAGCTTTCCAGATCCCCAAGGCGCCGGCATTAAAACCGGTTACGCCGGCCGCGACGAAAGACAAGATAAGAACCAAAATAATTTCCCAGGCGTAAGGATAGGCCAGGTGCCGCCCATTTTCCCGGAGCAAAGATTTTAGATTGGGGACGAATGACTTGAAAAACCAGACGGCGAAGGCGATCAGGATCATTACTTCTAATAGGGTGAGGGGGAACCCTAAGATATGGAAACGGATCAGGTAGGCAGGCAGGGCAGCAATAATCACTAAGACCGCCCAGTCGAGCCGGCTAAGGGCTAGGACTAAGAAACAAGCGACCGCGACGATGATCCAAATAGACATAAGCGGATATTTATTCGTATTATAACATTAACACCTCGAACAGACAAAACAAAAAACCGCTCCGCGTAGTACGGAGCGGCCTTATCTTAACTAGCTCTTTCGACGTATTCGCTGGTATCGGTGTTGATCCTGATGACGTCTCCTTCGTTGATGAATAAGGGTACGCTGATCAAGGCGCCAGTCTCTATCTCTACCTGTTTATTGACATTGCCGGCAGAGTTGCCCTTGACGCTGGGCGGCGCGCTCGTCACCTTAAATTCCATCTTGATCGGCAGGCTGACAGATACAGGTCGGCTTTCGAAATATAGGACGTCGACATCTACTCCCTCTTTTAAGAATTGGGCAGATTCGCCGATTTCTTCCAGGGGCAGATTGAATTGTTCGTAGTTGGTATTGTCCATGAAATAGGCTTCCTCCTTATCTTTATACATGAAGTTTGCCTTTTTGGTTTCAGTTTCCGCCTCCTCTGCTTTTTCTGCGCCTTGATATGTCCGTTCCAGGATATTGCCATTGATCAGATTACGGCACTTGACTTTCAGGACGGCGCCGCCGCGGCCCATCTTATGATGGTCGGTTTTGATAATAATGAAAGGCTCGCCGTTCAGCTTGATGACGCGGCCGGTTTTTATTTCATTGAAATTCAGCATAATAGTCTAGTTTTACTTTTCTTTTATTTGTGGGTCGCCCCTAAGAGCGCCATGACGCGGGCGCGCTTGATCGCGGTCGCCAGTTTCCGCTGATGCCAGGCACAGACGCCGGTGCGGGCGCTCGGCAAGATCTTCATGTAGAAATTTACGAAGCGGCGCAGGTTGCGCGTATCTTTATAATCGACATCCAGATTATTGACGCAAAAATAACATTCTTTGGGTTTTTTATTAGTCATAGTTTTATGGTTTTATTAGAAAGGAATATTTTCTACGCGTATTTCTTCTTCGTCTAGCGGTTCTTCCGGTATTTCGATCACCGGTTCGCTGTTAGATGGGCCGCTTGGTCCATTGCTCGGTCCCGCGCCGCCTTTATTATCAAGCATGATCATATTTTCAGCGACGATTTCCGTCTTATAGCGCTTGACGCCGTCCTGTCCGGTCCAATCGGTCGTTTGTAATCTTCCTTCCAAATAGACCTTTGATCCTTTGTGCAGATATTTAGCGCAGATTTCCGCGAGCTTGCGCCAGGCGATGATATTATGGAATTCGGTCTTTTTTTGCTGCTGGCCGCTCTGGTCGGTCCAGACCAGATTGGTCGCGACTGAGAAAGAGGCGACATTTTGGCCGGTCGCGGTATTGCGGAGTTCCGGATCACGGGTTAAGTTCCCGATGATCATAGCTTTGTTTAGATTCATATTTTTGGACTAGTCCGGCCGGAGCCGGGCTATTTGATTAAATTAAATCGTCGGCATTTAAGATGCCTTCTAATTTCTTGTCCAAATCTTTCAGATCCACTCTCTTGTCCTTGGTTTTTGAAATAGTGGCAGACGTGGACGCTGCTTTAGCTTTTTCTTCTTGCTTCTTTTCCGCTTCGGCTTTTTTAGAATCGATTTTCGCGCGGATCTTGGTCGCCTGAGCGATATCCGCCTCGCTTTTTTCTTTCTTGGCGACGATCTGATGGCGGAGGACATTCGTTGATAAGCGCAGATTAGAATCGATTTTGGCCAAATTAACTCCCTCTAGATCAAATTCAAATAAACCATAATACCCAAAAGCGTTATGTTTTATCTCATAAGCGAGACGCTTCTTGCCCCAGTATTCACGGCTGGTGATGCTGGCGCCGCCGGCGACGAGCATCTTCTCTACTTCTGTGGCCACGGCCTTAGCCTCGTCATCCGTGAATTTATTCGGGATGATGAATAAAATCTCGTAATGGGTCGCTCCGGTTGTTTTAGTTTTTGACATAGTTATTATAGCTAGCGGGGCTTAAAGAATATCTTAAAATTTTTCAAAATCTTCCTTAATTCCGCTGATTAAATAAAATCCCCAAGTATTCCTTTTCCTTTGGGGTTGAAGAATACCTTTAATTTCGCCTGATATTAACGAAATTATCTTGAAAATGATCAAGACATGGGAAAGATATTGGTAAATATTTATTTGTAGATTCTAATTTAACATAAAGATTTAAAAATTGCAATGGCTGATTATTTGCCTGGGCGGAAGAGGCTTGCTGATTGGCTCCGCGCTGATTGCCAGTCGCTCCCGATTAATATATGATGGATATATGCAATATTTTTTTGTCCTCGGAACTAACGCCGCTCTCTCTGTCGCCGAACTCGCAGCGGTTTTATCTTTGAAGAACGCCCGTTTTCTTGCCGCTGATTTTTTAATAGCTGAAAATGACCAGGACATTATCGCCGAACGACTAATTGGGCGTCTCGGCGGCGTTATCAAGATTGGCCGGGTAGCGGCGGAAGTAGAATCCGGCAGTGAGACAGCTTTGCGAACGGCTGTCCAAAAGTTGGCCGTAGACAAACAGGCGAAAAGCGGCGGCGGGAAATTTAATTTCGGCCTCTCGGTTTATGGCGGCCGGGAATTCAATAAGAAGGATCTGGGTCTGAAGCTAAAAAAATATTTTAGCGACCAGGGACTTAGCTCTCGTTTCGTAATCAGCCGAGAAAAGACCTTGTCCAGCGTTGTCGTGACGCAGAATAAACTAGCGAGCCGTGGTCTAGAAATTATCCTGGTCGGCGACGGCGACACTATATTGATCGGCGAAACTTTGGCTGTCCAGCCTTTTAAAGACTTATCCCTGCGGGATTATGGCCGGCCGGCTCGCGATGATTTGTCCGGCATGTTGCCGCCGAAATTGGCGCAAATCATGATCAATCTGGCACAGATCGGCTCAGGGGCTGTAATCATCGATCCTTTTTGCGGTTCCGGGACTATCCTTAGCGAAGCAGCCATCCTTGGTTATAAGAATTTATTCGGCTCCGATATTTCTTTGAAAGCAATTGAAGATACGCGTAAGAATATCAGTTGGCTTAAAGAATTGTATAAGATCAGTGATTTCAAGTTGAAATTATTCGCCAAGAAAGTCGAGTCTTTATCTAAATTCATTAAGAGCGGATCGATTGACGCCGTGATTACCGAGCCGTATCTGGGGCCGCAGCGCGGGCGTTTAGAATTTAAAGCCGTTATCAGTAATTTAGAGGAGTTATATTCTGTAGCAATTAAAGAATTTTTAAAAATCTTAAAACCGGGCGGAAGAGTCGTGATGATCTGGCCGATTTATTATGGCGAACGGCCAATGAATCCCGACTATCAAGGATTTAAGCTTTTAAATATGGTGCCAGAAAGCCTGCAAAGCAGCGGATTCATCAAGAAGTCTGCTCGAGCGACGATAATTTATGGTCGGCCAGGGCAGAAGGTCTACCGCGAAGTAGCAGTTTTAGAAAAAATATAAATTTAACCTTTGCGAGTAATTGAAGAATAAAATAAAAAAAGAGGGCGGAGCAACCCTCTTTTTTATAACTGGTAAAAACCGCCCGCTTTAGCGGGCGTGTGCGTTTAGAGCGAAGCTCTCGGTTTGAAGATATTATGCTAAAATAAAATCACCCACCCGGTCTAGAGAGGAGGTGA
>JBAZJR010000004.1:0-93629 GCA_041651195.1 Patescibacteria group bacterium | reverse complement strand
CCAAATATATTATTACAACCACAAACGAATTCACACCGCTCTCGCCATGCCTCCAGTTCAATTTTATACCTTAGCCGTTAAAGGTCGAGCTTGAAGAAAAAGTGTCCGAAGAAATGGGTACCTGCCAATAGATAGCGGGAAAATCCAATGGTTACTTCAACAAGGCAAGATTAAGGCTATTCAGACAAGCGATAGACAGTACTTGCCAAGTGATAATGTCTTACTTCTGAATATTGAGGGCTCAATGGCTAACCAATATATTTTAGATCTGAGTAAAAATGTAAAAAGAGGAATCCAAACCAAGATAGAAAAGGGGCTATGGCCTAACTTAGCGCCCATTGGTTATTATAACGACGGTAAGGGCGGAATTGTTGTTGACAGGACGAGAGCCAAATATGTTAAAAGAATATTTGAGCTCTACTCAACCGGCGAATACACAGCACGAGAGTTAGCCAATCTAATGTATGAAGAAAAATTTAGAAGCCGAGCCGGCTATAAATACCATAAGAGCAAGATTTATAAAATGCTCAATGAGAGTTTCTATTGTGGACTGATGAAATTTCACGGCAAAGTCTATGAGGGTAAGCATGAAAGAATAATAACCAGAGAATTATTTGAGAAATGCCAAATGGCGATGCAAATAAAACAACATCCGAAAAGAAAAAGAATCTACTTCCCCTTTAGTGGGCTAATGGTTTGTGATGTTTGTGGCTGTCTGCTAACAGCCACAAGAAAAGAAAATAAATATGTTTATTATTACTGCACTGGGGCTCGAGGAAATTGTAGTGAGCATAAGCATTATATAAAACAGGAAGATATCATAAAGACTCTAGCCGAAGTCTTTGATCATTTAGTTGTTCCGAAAGAATTGGTCGAAGAAATGGATCGCAATAGTCGGGAGTTATTAATTAATGGTAATCCGGCTATTCAAGCCAATCTTGAAGCAAAGAATAATATTATAAGTGATATTAAAATATTAGAAAGTAGAAAAGAAGAGTTATTTAATTTATTATTAGACAAAGCAATTTCTAAAGATGATTATTCAATTAAAGAGGCAATGATTAAAAAGAATATCGAAGAATTAAATGATAATATTAAAAGACTAGAAAATGAGCAACCAGTTGAACTAACCGAAAGAACTTTGGAACTCACAAAAGAATTGTTTTTAAGCCCTAAAAAGCAGAAAAAAGCATTTTTCAAAGTTAGTTTAGATGACAAGCGTAAAATACTCTCCGGTCTACTTTGGAAGATTTCTATCGCCAACAAAAAATTAGCTAAGATTAAATTCAAAGAGCCCTTTGATATCCTAGCTAATTGCGCTGAAAATCGTGATATTGACAAACTGCGGAGATAGTGGGATTCGAATTTAAGGCATTCTGTACATAATAAATCTGTTTAAAAATAGCTAGACAATGCTATAATACCCATATAAACTCACACCGCCGCCTTATCGTCTCGCAACGGCATCAATCATACCCTCCCCTTATAAACAGCGGCCGGAACCGGCCGCGGCAACCGATTAAAAAATTATGGCTGAAAAACTATTATCCATAATCGTCCCGATCTATAACGAAGATAAGATCGCGGTAGATTCATTACCGGCGATCTTCGAGCTGGCCGTCAATAAAGAGGTCATCGTCGTTAACGATGGCTCGACGGATAATACCGCGACAGTCCTGGAGGTCTTGGCGGAACATTATGATTTCCGCCTGATCAACCAGCCGACCAATCAAGGAAAAGGCGCCGCGATCCAGCGCGGGCTGAAAGAGATCAGGGGCGATTATTTCATCATCTGCGATGCCGATCAGGAATATGACCCGCAGGATATTATCTTGCTATTTAACGCTATCCAGGCCGATCCGGACCAACGGACAGTTATTTACGGCTCGCGCTTCTTGGCGCGTCGGCTCCGGAGCTTCCACTACTTCGTCAATCGTTTCTTGACCGCCCTGACCAATAAGCTCTTCGGCAGCCAGCTGACCGATATGGAAACCTGCTTCAAGCTAGTGCCGCGGACTGCCCTAGATAATATCCGGCTGCGCGGCCGACGCTTTGAAATCGAGCCGGAGATAACCGCCCAGCTCCTGAAAAACGGCTATCTGATCAAGGAATTCCCGATCCGCTACGCCCGCCGCGGCTATGCCGAGGGTAAAAAAATAAAAGCCCGGGACGGGCTTCTGGCCGTATTGGCTCTACTGCGAGAAAAATTATTCCGGTAGCGACAACTTGCCCTGACTCTGGAGACTCTTGATCTGATCCAGATAATACCGGGCTGCTGCGTCTTTCCTATCCAACTTTAAAGCCGAGCGCCAATAAGCCTCGGCTTTTTGATAGGCGCCGCGCTGCCATTCTATCAGGCCCATCTGATCATAAAGACCAGGCAATTCGTAGCCGAGCTCCAGCGCCCGCCGCAGATAATCCAATGACCGATTAAGGCTGCCCGCGTCCGCCTGTGCCGCGTAAAGATAGCCGAAAGAGACCAGCACCTGCCGGTTATCCGGATTGGCGAACAACATTCCCTGATAGATTTCCGCAGCCAGATCCGGCTGCTGCGCGGCTTGGGCCAGATAGCCCAATTGGAATTTAGCTTGCTGGTCCGACTGCGCCGCGAGCTCGCGTAACCGGGCGCGGAAAGCCCAGACATCCAAGCTAGACTCCTTAATTATATCGGCGGTGGTCAGTTTTTTATTGACCAAGATAACCGTAGCGCGATCGAAATAGATAAGCGCCCAGTCTTGGTCAGCTAAGATAAAGCGCAAAAAATCTTGCGCCCAGGGAGTAGAGTCGGTATAGGCGAAATAAACGGTCTTAAATTTATAAATATCGCTAAAAGCCCGCCACTTAGCCGGATCAGATTGGAGCGGCTTATAGATTTCGGTAAAAAAATCATAGCGATAGGCCTCCGGACGGTTATCGACGAAGACGCGCTCATCCGGATAAAGCCAGAAGATAAGCGCGCTACCTAGGTCATAATTATTGAAAACCGGGCCGCTTAAGCCGCGTTCTCGGAAAAACTCGATCGAATCGGTACTGCCCGCCGCTAATCCCCAACCAGGCGCATTCTTGATAAAGCTGCCCTGACGGGCATAATCGGTCAAGAGATAAGGCAGGGCGAGCAGAATCAAGGCTAGGGACAAACCGGCGCCATAAGGCCAGAGAGACCGGCGCCAAAGCAGCGCTAAAGACGGCCGCTCCGCCTGCAGATAATTGCGGAGCGCGGCCAAGTTAACGCTGATCAGGATCAAGGCCGTGAGAGCAAAAAGCGATAAATTACGGGAAGCGAAGAAGGCGAGGCTGGAAAAAAATAAAGCAAGAAATAACTCAAACAGATTTAATTTCTTAATGACCAGATAATAGAGCAGGAAGCTCAGGATTAGAAGCAGTAATAAGAATTTAAAAACCGCGAAGTTATGGTTGATCATCAAGCTCCCCAGATAAAAGATAGATTTATTCTCGGCGATTTCATAACCGTAATTTTGAAAAATATTAAAAGGATAGAGCAGGCCGCGCCAAGTGTTAGGGTTAAGCAGGCCGGCCAAACTGGCATAGATAAAAGTCTTGATCCAGGGCTTAGCCGCTAACCAGCCGGCCGCCAGGCGATCTTTAAGGCCGCCTGCCGGGCGAGAAAAGGGCGGCAAAAATTCCGCGGCCGCCTTGAAGCCGATAAGCGCCAAACCGATGAAGAAATAAATATGGATATTTACCCAAACCGCCGAGAGAATGACGAGCCACCAGAGGCGGCCGTATCTTTTGCTGGTCGCCGCGCTATCGATAATCACCAGGGACAGGATGATAAATAAATAGCTGACGATTTCCGGCCGGACCTCGACGCGTTCGCTGAGCAAGAAGATCGCCGGTATGGATAAAAGGCTGGCCACATAAAATCCCGCTTTCCGGCGCGCCAGATTAAAGGCCAGGCTGAAAGCGGCCAGGATCAATAAGATATTAAATACAGATAATAACTTAAAACCGCCAAGAAGATAAACCGCATAAAAGATCACTCCAGAGAGCCAATGATGGTTGACGAAAAGCTGATCCGGCTCGGTATAAGAATAGAAATTAGTAAATAAGACCTGGCGATCCTGCCAGACGATCCGCCCGTTCTCCAGGTGCCGGCCCAGGTCGCTCGAAGTAAATTTTATCTGCTGAGAAAAAATAATGACGACCAGCGCCAAAAGGCCGATAAAAATCAGGCTCTTTAATAATCTTTCAATTTTCGCTTCTTGGAACATATGGCAATCAAACGATCGGATTAATCCTTAAATAAGCAATCATAGTTTGCAATTCCCCGCCATCGCGACGATAGGAAAAGTACTTATCAGCCAGCTCATAGGTGCATTCATCGCTCGACCGGATCTGCTCGCTTCTTACGCCGGCCTCGATTAATTGTTGACGGACAATGCCGGCTAAATCGATATATATCTTATCGCTCCGGCTGATCAAGGATGGATAAGCAACGAACTGGCTGGCCACGTCTTCTTTGACCGTAAAATGACATTTTTGGAGATGCGGCCCGATAAAGACTTCGATGTCCGCCGGGCGAGAGCCATAATGGGTAGCGAGAGCTGCCAGCACATTCTTGGTAATCGGCGTTAAGACGCCGCGCCAGCCCGCGTGCGCCAGGGCGATTGCTTGCTTCGCGCGATCATAAAAATAAAGCGGCAGACAATCCGCGACCGTAACCGTTAGTATCGCTCCCGGCTGATCAGTAATCAAGGCGTCATAACCCGCCACGGATTTACCACGGCTGTCGCTACCGATGACGGCCGCTTGGCCGCCGTGGACCAGGCCGGCTGACACGACATCTTTATTGTCTAAACCCTGTTTCTTAAAAAATAATTCCCGATTTTTAAATGAAGTGTCTTCCGCGTCCTCCGTCGAGCATTTCATATTGCCGTCTTCTTTCAAGGATAGTCCAGCCTTAATATTGTCGTACGCGCTAAACATAAACTAATCTTTTATTTCATAAATCCAACCCGGCTGCCAGGCTTTCCGGTTACGCCAGTCGTCGCGCAGAGCTTCTTCCCAGGTCTTGCCGTTCAAAAGCACCTCTAAAGCCAGCTGTGGAGATTTATGCGCCAGGATCGCGACGAATTGATCATTATAATTTTCTTTGAGATAATCCAAAAAAATTTTTATCCGCCGGCCGACATCTTGCAGGCTCTCTCCGTTCGGGAACGGAACGTTGATATGCTCATCATAGTGGACTAAGCTCTCATCCGCCTGGGTCAGGTCGCCGTAGTTTATCTCTCTTAACCGGCTATCGGGAATTATCGGATAATCTCCCTTAAAACCCAGCTCCGCCGAGTCTGCCGCCCGTTTCAAGTCCGAACAAAAAACTACCTTGAAATCGTGTTCCTTAATCTGTTCTGGCAAGGCCTTTGCTTGTTGGATGCCGACCGCTGATAATTCGCCTGGCGCCCAGCCGGTCGATTTGCTGTTTTCGTTGTCGGTCGTCGTGCCGTGCACGAAGTAGATGATCTTGACGCTCATATATCTTAAGCCTTAAGGAGAAGTCGTTAATACTTAAATTTTAAGCCAAAAAGACTAAAAAATCAATCGCGAACCGATAGATTCCGAGACGAGCGGGCGACACGACTCATATTGACAAAAGTTAATAAAAACCATAAACTAAAATGTTGTTCTTTACAAATTTTTTAAAAATTTTAATCACAAAAGTGGAACAAAAATGGATACGCTTAATATTATCGAATGTTTCTCCGAAAGAATTAAAGATATCGGCGCGCAGACCGCCAATATCTGCCAGCAAAAACAAAGATTGAGCCGCACCAGCAACGCCCAGATAACCTCGCTGTATGAAAAATACGGACTCTATGTCCACCCGCAACTAAACCTCTTGATCATCGACGTTTACGCTGCCACGCTCAATAAGAAAGAGCTGGCTAAGACTAATCTAATCTTGACGTCGATAATCAACGATGAGGAATTCCAAAAAGCCCCCTTCTATTGGGCGGAGGTGCATCGACATGCTAAGTATAGGTTCTATAAGGATCTATACGATAATATTGCCGAACTCAGGACAGTCACCAGGAAACCTCTAGAAATGCGGCTGACCGAAATGCAGCCGATTTGGCGCTTGATCTTCCTATGCCTGGGCTGGTTGATATGGATACAAGGCGCTATCCCCTCTGTCAAAATGTTCGGCGGCGGCCATGGAAACCATCCCTACTGGCACGAAGCCCGATACTTTGACCAATTCGCTAGATCGCTCAACGACCATATCCGCCTACTCCAAGAAGCGATGCGCACCGACCTGCGAGATGAAACTCCCAACCCGAAATGGCTGGAAGCAATCGCGAATGAAACAACAAAAAGTTTGGAAGAATATGACAAAAGTATATTTTTCTCGATTATTGGTTATTAAAAAATAAAAGGAAATCTTTAGTAGATTTCCTTTTTTATTTACTCAAGCGATCCGCTTAATCAGTCTTTTATCTGCGGCTGGAAATAATGATTAAATTTGACCGGCTGCGGTTCGACGCTGATTATCTTTTTTTCCTTAATGGAAACTTTCAGAGTCAGACCCGCTTTTGTCTCGGGTGAAAAATTCTGATCAAAGATAAAATTGCCCAGGCTATAGGCGACCGTAATCCCATCTTTTACGGCTACCTCCTGGACGACATGCGGATGGTGTCCGATGATCAGCGACGCGCCAGCGGCGATTGCCGCCTCGGCCACGGCGGCTTGGCGGGCATTATGCTTGGTTTCATATTCCCGCCCCCAATGAAAAGACACGATAACCAGATCCGATTTTTCCTTGGCCGCTCGGATGTCTTCGGCCATCTGTTTTAAATCTAAATAAGCAAAACCGGCCCGCTTCTCACTGGCGGCTAAACTCTCCGGCAAAAGGTCGGTGTAGGCCAAGAAGATGATCTTGATACCGTTGATTTCTTGGGTGGCTCCCTGATGCGCCTCAGAAAAATCATGGCCGCCGCCGGCATAAGCTAGCCCGACCTTTTTTAGATTATCCAAAGTATCTAAAAAAGCGGCTGGCCCATAATCAAAAATGTGGTTATTCGCCACCCCCAAGACCGTAAACCCAGCTTCTTTTAAGCCGCGCGCCGCCGCCGGATCAGCGCGGAAAGAATAAATTTTGCCGCCTGATACCCCTTGGTCGGAAATCGGCCCCTCTAAATTACCGAAGACCAGGTCGGCGCCGGCCAGATACGGTTTGATCAGTGCGAAAGGAAAATCATAATCTTGCCGCCGAGCCATCATCTCCCCGATATAGCGCGATAACATAATATCGCCGACCAAAATTAATTCCGCCGTGCCTGGCTCGCGCAACGAAACTTTCACCGGTAAAATACCAGGCTGAGTATAGGCCGCCGCCAGATAACTGGTGGATGAAGTGACGACTTCGGTTGTATAATCCTGGGAATTCTTATGATCTAAGACCTTAAGAGGCGCGCCAAACAGGTCGGCCTGCAAGCGCGCTTGGACATATTGGGCGGCGAGCGAATCGATATTGTCCGGCTGATTGAGATTTAACATTCGCGCCGGATCGCCAGCGGACAAGGCCGCGATAGTTTGCGCGTCTCGCTCCGCCGCTTGCGCTGGTGTCAGATAATGGGAAAAATCCGTACTCTGAATAACCAAGGAATCAGCGGGCAACTCCTTAGCCAAGATCGCGATTATCTGATCTAGCTCCGCCTGAGAAACAGTCGGCTTAAAAGTCAGGGCGACTATTTCCGCCGCCGGAAAATAATATTTGATAAACGGCAATACCGCTTGCAAGCCATGCTCGCGATAAAAAAAATCACCTTCGCTAACAAAAGATAATTTCTTGAGTTGGCGGGAAATTTCTGCCGCCGTTTGCACTTCGCCAAAAACCGTAGAGAAATTACGCTCGGTTACCGAAATCGCGGTCCGGCCGGCGTCAAAATGATCCGGACTCATCAAGATGATCCGCCGATAGCGGCCCGGGGCGGCAGCGGCAAAAGCCTGGGCCACCAAATCCTTAGCTAAAAGATGATGAGGAACGATCAAGCCGGTCACAACTCCGGCAACCGCAGTTTGCGGCGCCTGCTTGATCGGCGAAAGAAATAAAGAGGGGTCTGAATACTGTTTCCCGATCGGTTCCGCGGCAGCCGATCTAATAATCATGACATTTTCCGATAACTCTAGCTGATCCGGGCCGGCTGTCAGGGTCTCATCTTGAAGCGGCCGATTTCCTCGGATAAAATAAACGGCCAGAAGAAGCAAAACCAGGGCGGCTGATATTAAGATCCACCGCGCTGGTTTCATTTTACGAGCAATGACTGATACCAAAAGTTCTTGGCGGGCAAGAGGTGATTATCTTGATAGACTCTCTTCCGCCAATCCTCATCGGTCAACCGCCGTCCGATCGGATCAGTTAATTCATAATGATTATAGACCAGTCCCGCGGCCACGCGCGGCGATCCCTCATTACCGACAATCGCTAACATCAGATAAGGCTTGGCCGTCGCTTCGTAAAGTATCTGGCTGCGCACGGCGTCGGTATGGATATCGGCGATCAGGGCCGTCTGACCGGAAGTCTCATCCGGATCGACTGCTTCGAATGGCTGGGCCATAAATGATAATTTAGTTGTCCTTAAACTTTCATAATCATCATCGCTGATGGCCTGGCCGCGCAGCTCTTTCTCGGCGATGCCCGCATACAAAGCAGAAATCTGCTGGAATTGATGCAGGCGATCAGCCGCGGCATCACCTTTGAAGAGGTCATTATCCCGAAATAGCTGGTCAGTCCGGCTGAGCAGATTGTTAAATCTCGTCCAAAACTCCAGGTTCGGTTCCACGAAACCTTTGACCACCGGTGGGATAGGGCGATCATTGCCGCCCGCGCCTAATTCGGCGTAACTCTGTTTCGCGTATAGTAGCGTATCGTGCTTAAGCTCGGCATAAGAACCGAGGAAGGACTGAATCTGCTTATCTAAGAATGGTCTCGTCTGCATATACAGCGGATAATGCGCGCCATAATCATGCGTCAACGAGCCCAAGATATAAAGCCAAGCGCTGCCCATGGAATGGAACCAATCTTCATTCTTAACCTTAGCGATATCCGCTCGCTTCTGTTCTAATTTACTCAAAAAACCGGTAATTTCAGCGGCCGTAAACTTGGTGTCCTGATTCAAGAATTGTTGCGTATGGCTTTGCGCTTGCCCATCGCCGAAGGCCGCGGGAATAAATAAGGCGGAGGGAGTAGAGGGCAGCTTAGCATCTGTCTTTTCCTCACCAGCCGTCAGGCTGTTTAAAATCCAGGCGTCATAAGTAAATTTCTGGCCGAAAATCCGGAAGCCCAGCGTCTGGCGCAACAGATCTGCCTTGGTCCGGGCGGCCATATTTTCATCGACAATCACATCGGATAATATCTGCGGCAAACGAAGCTGATCAAGATTCTGAGCTAATTTACTGATATTGGCCGGTGCGATCAAATCCGCGTCAGAGCTGATGTCCTCGCCCAAGATGCTCCTCTTAAAATTTTGCCATTCCAGATAAGACAGGTCATCGCTCTCGCCGGCATAAAAGCCGGTGACGGCCATGATTTTCTTCCAGGCTTCCAGAGGAGCGGGGGCTTCCCCACGACTCCGCGCCATCTGCTTGACGAGCAAGTTAGTATCGGCGATACCCAGGTCACTTTTTAACAGATAACTACTCCGGCCCAGATACATCATCGCCCGGAAATAGGCGCGCAGGACAGAATTCTTAGCGTAATGGCTGCGCGGCGTAAACTGCGTATAATCGGTCTTGATCTGATCGTCGTATTGCTTGAAGAGCGGCGACTGACCGATAGCGTCGGCCGAATAAATCGCGGCTAGATCAATCCTGATTTTATCCGTTAAATCAGCGGGTAGATCTTTGGCATACTTATTTAAAATCTTCTCGGCATTCGCTAAAGAATCGATATCCTTATCCTGATCATTATATTTTTGTTCCTCGTCCGGGCTGGAAAAATAGCTCGGCTTGGCCGCATTCTTATTTTCGAATAAAACGCGGGCGAGGAGGATCTGCGCTTCTAGGCTTTGATAGCGTTCTTTGATAGTGCCGCTATTCTGGGCGGCCGCGTCCGCCAGGTTAGCGTGCAAACCGGACAGGAAATCGCCCAGGGCCTGGCTCAGCTCATGCTGTTCCAATTTTTCTAGAGTCAATTCAAAATATTTATGGTAGGCGTGCAGAACCAGATCCGGGGTCACCAGGACCGTATCTTCCGGCTTACGATCAAAGATAGAGCCGCCGCCGAGAGCATCAGAATCTTTCAGCCATTGGTCAAAATTAGGCCCCGCTAGAGCGGTCAGAAAAGGAACCTGATCATGATCGATCAATAAAAACCGGTTTTCTTCTAAATACTTCTCCTGGGCGGCCGAAAAATTCAAACCATATTTAGACTTAAGCGCCTGATAATTAGCGACTTGATCGAGCGGCACCCGTTCTTCCCGATAGGCCGGGACAAAACCGATATTCGGTTCATTAGCCGCCGCGGGCGCGTTTGTCGCTTGATCGGCTGTCGCTGGACGGTTAGGCTGACCGGCCGCCGGGCTCATATCTTTGCCCGTCTGGGGCAAAAAATAGAACCAATAAACCAGGGCGGCGGCGATAACCACCAAAAAAACTCCACCTAAAACTGCTAAGATAGTTTTTTGTTTGGACATATAATTAATTTCTAAAATTAAATGTATCAGCTCCCTTCAAATATCGATCATATGAATTGCTTAAGTAAGATCATAAGAATGCAAATCGATCGGGATCCCCTTTGCTGCTGCTTTGCGGATAGTGTCCGCCGTTCCTAAACCTTCGCTTGCCTGAGTCCTGACACAGAAGGCCACCAATTCATCCGAAGCCTCTACTACCTTAGCATTTCTTTCATAATATTTGGCTTTTTTGTTTTCCTCGGTAAAATTGATATCTGGATTTTCTATCAAGGCCGAACTATTTATCTGCCGCAATGCGCTCAACTGCTTGATCAAGTTTTCCGCCTGGGCGGCCGTGATCGTTCCCAACCGCGCGTGCTTCCGATAATGTTCAGACAATTTTTCTAAAGTAGTCGGCAGGAATATCTTGATCCGCTGGGCCAAGGCGTCATGCTTCAAAGCTTCGTCGAGGGCGGCCGAATCAACATTTAAGGCGCCGCCGGAAACGATGCCGTCCCCGCGCTCCATAATTTTCGCTACCGTCTGACGAACATCATTTTCAATTGTCTCATTGATTTGCCGCCAGCCGCCGCTGATGCCGATCCATTTCATAAATTATACTCAACCGATTATTCATCGGAATTTATTTCTTTACTAATATCAATCTCGGCTCCCCGTCGCCGAAATAATTATCGCGCCAAGATTGGATAATGAAACCGAGTTTCAAGTATAAGCATAGGGCGGGATTATTATGCGGATGTACTCCTAATTCGATCCGGGCATATTTAGCCATGCCTTTCAAGAGCCGAGCCATCGCCTGGGTGGCAATGTTCTGGCGTCTCAGCTTCGGCCGGACGATTAAACCGTCGAAATGGGCGATATTGCCCTTTAAAACTTTATAAGCGACCAAACCGACGACTAGATCCTGTCTCTTGATCAGATAGACTGACTCATTCTTAATAAAATCTTGTAATTCCGACCGAACGGTTAGCGCGGAATAAGTTTTAGAATCCGCTTCTTTCTCCAAGGCCGCCACTTTGTCTAAATCATGCAAAGTCGCTTTTTGTAATGAGATTTTCTCCATACGCTACGATGCTTAATATCCTCTGATCATCTAAATATTAACTGGCGCTTTCAATCTATGTTTATCTTTACGTTCTCCGCCATATCTTTCATGCCGATAAAGGAGAGGACGTCGATATCCGGGTCAGATAGCCTGATCAAGTCCAGATCGGGACGATCAAATATCTCTAGGCCTTCAATCGCCGAGCCCTTCAGCAACGACTCTTTCAATCTCTTAAATTCCGCGGCGCTTAGAACGAAATCAACATCGCCGACCTCCTCGTGCTGATCCGGCTGACGGATGTAAAGATAGGTATAAACTGCTCCCGGAATATTGCCCCGGCCAGGCACCACAATCGGCTCATGGAGGCGGTAATATTTTTTATTCCAATTATCCGCTTCTTCGGTCAGGTCTTCTCGTAATTTAGTCAAAAATCTATATTCATCGTCATAATGGCAGAATACTCCGATATTTCCGGCAACAGGGAGATATTTGCCTAATATTTTTTTACATAATCCAAAAGAAGCGAAGTGAATGTATCTTATAGCTTCAAATAACCGCTCTTTATCCTCAATCGGACTGAATCTATATAGTTTCATATATTACATTAATTATAGCAAAAATCGCCTAAAAAGGCGATTTTATAAAGCTGCGGGACTTGGATTCGAACCAAGATAAACGGCTTCAAAGGCCGCTGTCCTACCATTAGACGATCCCGCAATAGGAGTGATAATAAAATACCCTCGCCACAAGGATATTATTAAAAATCAGCCAAACTGTCAACCAAGCGGCGCAACTTAGATGCGCGCGTATTTCCGGACGGCAAACAGGCTGGCTAAGATATTGATCAATAAGATTACGCCGAATTGCGCTCCGAAGATCAAAAGGAAATTATCGACAAAATAAGCGATAATATTGATATTATAGCCCGTGAAGAAAGCTTCTAGATAGGGCTGGAGCAGTGACAGGAAGGGGTAAAAGACAGAAATGATGATGAGCACGCTAAATAAAGCGTAAACCAGGGCGGAAAATATGAACGGCATGTAAATGAAGAAATTGGAGGCGCCGACCAGGCGCATGATCTCTATCTCCTGGCGGTGGGTATAGATCGCGACCCGGATCGCGTTATAGACCACGAGCAGGCTGATCAGGATAAAGATGGAAATGATGAACAGGCCGACCTGATTAACCCGCTTGGTGATGCTCGTAATCTTACTCAAGATGACGGAATTATCAGAAAAATCTCGCGATTCGATGATCGGGCTATCGATGGTCCGCAAATTATTGATGACCAGTTCGGTCTCATCAAAATCTTTCGGGATGATAGTCAGGCTCGGCGAAAGCGGATTGCGCCCTAATTCTTTTAGGGCGGCCAGGATCGCCGGATCATTCTGGTATTTCTGGCGGAAAGAATCGATTGCGTTCTGCTTAGAGACATAAAGGACATTCTTGACTTGCGGCAAAGCAGCCACTTTGTCCTTCAAGGCCAAAATTTCGGTCTCCGCCGTATCCGGCTTTAGATAAAGGCTGATATCGATCTTCTCTTTGATCGCCGTGACGGCGTTATCGCTGATCAGGCGGACCGTCACCAGGGTATTGATGGAAAATAGGGCTAAAAGCAGGATCGTGACCGTCACGATAGTCAGCCAAATATTGCGGACGATGTCTTGGAAACTGAATTTTATGATGCGATAGAGGGATAACATAATTTTTCGCTCTAAAGTAAATATTTCCCGTGCTCCTGGTCGCTGATGACCTGGCCGTGCTCCATGGCGATCACCCGCTTATTCAAGCGATTGACGATATCTTTATTATGAGTCACTAAGATGACCGTCGTGCCAAATTTATTGATGCGCAACAAAAGGTCGATGATCTCATTGGCGTTGATGGCGTCCAGGTTGCCGGTCGGCTCATCTGCTAAGAGGATCTTCGGCTGATGGACCAGGGCGCGGGCGATCGCTGCCCGCTGCTGCTCGCCGCCCGACACTTCGCTCGGATAACGGTCTTTCTTATCAGCTAAGCCGACGATCTTCATGACGCTCGGCACGATCTTCTTGATCTTAGCGGGGCGGCCGCCAGACACCTGCAAAGCGAAGGCGACATTCTCTTCTAGAGTCTTCTTCGGCAATAATTTAAAATCCTGGAAGATTACGCCAATCTGCCGGCGTAAGAAAGGCACTTCCCGCCGATTGATCTTCGTAATATCCCAGTCGCCGACGACTACTTTGCCGGAATCAGCCCGCTCTTCGCCGATCAGGAGACGGACGACAGTCGTCTTGCCGGCGCCGCTCTGGCCGACGATGGAAACAAATTCGCCCGGCTCGACGGCCAGGCTGACATTCCTTAAGACTTTTATCTTATTGATATAGGATTTGGAAACGTTTTCCAGTCTGATCATAAGCTTAAATATTTTATGGCCTATTTATCCTTAGCGAGCAGATTCTGGAGGAGGCGCTGGCCGAAACGGATGATCTGCTCATTATCCAAAAAATTATTAGCCTTGCTAGTGGACCCGAAATTGATCGCGATTAGGTTGCCTTGCGCCGTCGCCACCCGCGTCATCAGGCAATAACCCGCTTCATCCAGATAACCGGTCTTGGAACCGATGATCGGATAAGTATTGGTCTTCAATAACTGATTGGTGTTGGTCAACGTATGCGCTTTTTTAGTATTCCGGGTCTTAAAAGTATAGCGCTGGGTCGTACTGATCTTTTTCAAGAGAGCATCAGTAAATACTTCTTTAGTTATTATAGCATAATCCAAAGGAGAACTCACATTGTCCGGAGATAAGCCGGATGGTTCTATGAAGCGGGTTGAAGAAGCGCCCCATTTCTTGACCGCCTCGTTCATCCGCGCGATGAAAGCCGCGCGGTTCAAGCCGCTGACTCGGACCAAGCTTTCTACCGCGTTGTTGGCTGAGCCGACCAAGGCGCTATAAAGCAGGTCTTCTATAGTCATAGTCTCTCCGTCTTTCACTCTCAGGCGGGCGGATTCGCCGGGCGGGCAATACTTATTATTATATTCTTCGTCCGCCTTCTTATAGCTGACGACTTTCTTCAGATCCGGCTTAGTCTCCATAAATATCTTAGCGGCGACTAATTTAGTCAAGCTAGCCAAAGGGGATACTTTTTCTTCATCCTTGCCCCAGAGCACTTGCCCGTTCTTCTCCCAAACCAAGACGGCGGAAGAGGCGGTCAGCGTCAATTCGCCGGTCGACTGCGGCACCGCTTTTTTAGATTCCGGAACAACGATCTTCAAGGGCTCCACTTTGACGGAAATCAAGCCTGCCGCCGGAGAAGCGATCCGGCTGAAAGCGACTTTATCAAGATCGATGACGCGATCTGGATGCAGGCCGCGATCCGGCCCCCAATCATTGACGGTTACGTCTACTGATTTTCCGTTAGCCAAGTTATGGACCCGTAAAACAGAGCCTTTGGCGAAATCCGGTGAAGCGGCGAAGAGCCCGTTCTTAAAAGCGTACCAGCTGGCCGAGCCGACTGTCATCAGGTCTGGATTGCTCAAAAGAATCAAGCGGCCCGCGGTCGAGTCAGTAGTCGCGGTGACATAGCCCGTCTCAGGCTCGTCAGCGGTCGGAATCGGCCGCCAGACCTTGCTCCAAGCATCATAGATAAAAATCTGCTTATAATATTTATCCGCGTCGGGATAAGAAATCTTGATCTGCAATGGCCGGCTCGGATCATAAAAGCCGTTCGTCGCGAAAGAATATTCGTAAATCGTGGTCAGAGCTTGCCATTCCCACGGCAAGCTAGCGGCCATGCTCTCCGGCGAGCTGGTCGCGACCGATAAAGTCGCCGGCGCCGTAAAGGCGGCCGGGTCATAATTTATCTCCAATTCAGACACGGCCGCGCCAGCCGCGAACGGGACGATAAAAGAAAAAAATCCGATTAAAAAGACTAGGGATTTGCTTCGTTTAAGGATCATGGGCATAAATACTGATTGACTAAAATGATTTAATAATTCTATAATATCTACACGAATACGCGGGTGTCGTATAATGGTTATTACATCAGCTTCCCAAGCTGAGGAAGGCGGTCCGATTCCGCTCACCCGCTCCCGTGCCGAGATAGCTCAGCTGGTAGAGCAACGCACTCGTAACGCGTAGGTCAGGGGTCCGAATCCCCTTCTCGGCTCAATCGAAGAAATAGTGCCACCACTTCGCCAGATTCCCTTCCGCGGAATCGGCCGTGGCGGCCGCGATCTCATTAACGCCCGCTATCTTATTTTCCACGACGACTACTGCTTCGCCGGGCTTTTTTAGATTAAGATTCAAGCGCGCCTGCTCTTCTAAGGACTGATCGGACTGCAAATAAGTGATCAGGTCTTTAAGCTGCTGATTCTGGCTTTCAAAGTCTTGGATCTGAGCCTGGACATCCGCTATTTCTTGCTCTACCAAACGGCGCTGGCTATAGGTCCTGGCGAGCGGAAAGATGATGACCACTAAAAAAACCAGGCCAATAATCGCTAAAAAACGCTGGCTGGAAACCAGGCGATAAAAAAAATTATGAACTGGCGCGTCAGGCGCCGGATTCAGGATGCGGGGGTATATTCTATTCTTTATCATCACTTAACAGTATAGCATAAAATATTCCCGGCTTCGATAAAAATGATCAACGTTTCTTCGGCGTCCACCAAAAACCCATATATTTGCCGAACATCAGGCGGATTTGCGCTTCTAAGCAAGGAATAGAGCCGAAAATGATAATAGTCACCGGCACGGCCAGCCATTCCAGACTCATCAGGGCCTTCTTCCAAAAATGATATTTAGCTGGCTTCTTCGGCAATAGGAGGGCGGAGATAGTCGCGGATAAGACTAAGCCGATCATCGCGATATTCATCAGATTCTGGGTGATCGAAGGCAGATTGCCGGACAAAACCGTAGAATTAAAGCGGTCGCCGCCGAGAAGCATCGGCAACCAGCCGATGACGGCAATGATTAGGGCGTTGGTCGCCCAAGCGTTAAAACCATAAATCTGGATAAAAATATGGCTGATGATCCGGCCCTTGTCTAATCCCTGATTCTGCCAACGCTTACCCGCGTTAAACAATAAATAAGGGATGTTCTCGCCGCCCCAAGCCCAACGCCTTTGCTGGCGATAAAGATTTTTCGCGGTTTTCCAAAGGCTTTCGTCGTGCGTCACATCCATCGATAATTCGAAATAAACCGGTTCAACCCGATAATGGCCGTTATAATGCATGAGGCAATGCCAAAAGATCCGAGAATCTTCCGAAACATTCTGTGTCGACCAGAAACCGATATCTACTAAAGCCCGCCAGGTCATGGAGTGCGAGGAATAGGTAACCAGGCTTTCCTGCCTGATCTGCATGATCATCTGCCAGAAGGTATTAGAAGAGGCCGCGACGCGAGAAAAGAAGGGCGCGTCCCAGATATTATTATGATAGACCGGCACCGGCTGATAGCTGGTATGATACGGGTCGGGCACGGTCAAAAATTTATAAGTCAGGGCGAAAAAATAACCGGGCCGCACGACGGTATCGATATCGAAAACGCTGACCAGGATCTTGTCATAATCCATTTTTTCCTGATCGATGATCTGGCTCTTAACGATGCCGGCCGACCAGGCCTGGTTAGCTCCTTTCCCTTTCAACTCGCCGGGCAGGGTATCGGGATGGATGGTGATGATAAAACGGCCGAACTGGGCGCCGAATTCCTGCCGCATAGTTTCTGCCTTCACGCGCGCCGCTTCGCCCGCGCGCTCTTCGATCGCTAAGGCGACGATCATCCGGTCAGTCGGAAAACCGTCATCTACTAAAGAAGCGAGGCAAGTCCGCAGGATCTCCGGCCCTTCATGGACATTCGGCAAGATAATAAGCTGCCACAGATCGTCGGCTGAGACTCCTTGCCGCGCCAAGGAGGTCGGCGGGAGAATTGACCGGTCGAAGCTTTCGCTTTTCAGATCCGCGCATTTTTGCCGCCAATCGGTCTTTAAGCCCGCCTGCAATCGATAATAAGAAGTAATCAAAAAAATGGCCATATAGATGACCAAAAGAAGCCAATAAACGTCAAAAGCGATAATAAAATAGGCCACGAGGACCGGCTTGAAATAAGACAGGATCGTCAGGATAAGAAGCAAAAAAATCGATAAAAATCCCGGAAAAATTTCCAAAAGACGATAAATTAGGCGATCCCGCCCGGCGAGATCGGTCGCTTTGCCGATTTTCAGGTAATTGATAGGCTGCGCCATAAATTAAACGATACCTTTCCGTTTTAGCTCAAAAAAGCAATCCGCGCAAGCCTTGACGTCGAAGACGGCATCATGCGCCTCCGCGAACCCGGTAGCGAAAAGACAATTATAAAGTTCAGATAAGTTCGGCCATTTATAGCCGCCGCGCGCTGTCGGGAGCCGGCAATATTGGACGCTGCTTTTCATCGTACAAATCTTGCTGGCGGCGGGCAAAGGATTGTCTAATCTTTCTCGCAATAATTCAGCGCCGACGATCTTCTCATCAAAATCGATGTTATGGGCAACTAGCTGCTTGGCGCTCCTGACATCGCGTAAAAAATGCTCCAAAGCTAAGCGCAGATTAACGCCTTCCGCCAGGGCTCGTTCTTGCGATATCCGATGGATCTTGGTCGCTTCCGACGGGATGACAAAGCCGTCTGGTTTAATGATATAGCTGAAACTTTCCCAGTGATTACCCGCCGCATCATATAAGCTCCAAGCGATCTGGACGATCCGCGGCCAATTTAAAAAATCATCAAGCGGCGCTTGATAATTCCGGGGCAAGCCGGTCGTTTCCGTATCGAAAAATAAATACATAACTAAAAATTATTATTGGTAATGATGACCGCCTCTCCCTCCTTTAGTTCCTTTTCTTCGTAGTGGGCATCGGTATCGGCGGCTGGGCGGGCGGCGGGCTTGAGCTTCATCTCCCGACCCCGAAAATCTCGAGGCGCGACGCGATTCAGATCATTTAGGGATAAAGTGGGAGTAGGCGACGAAGACGCCGGCGGAGCGATATCTAAGAATTCTCTCTTTTCTCTTTCCTTGGCTTGCTGACGAGCTTCGAGTTCAAGGCGTTTTTCTTCTTTTTTTTTACTCAAACAGTCGCGGCAATAGACCGGCCGGATACCATCCGGCTGGAAAACCGTCATAGTTTCCTGCCCGCAACTATTACAAACCGCTGGATAGCCGTTTTTTATTTTAGATTTGGCCGGCGCGGGCGTAAAGCTCGGCTGGCTGGCTGGCTCCGCCGGCTTCGGCCGGGCGGCTGGAGTTGCGGGGACGGTTTTCGGCAAGGGAGGACGGCTCGGCGGCGGCACCGTAATAACCTTGGCTATTTTAACTGAAGAAATTTCGCTCGGGGCAAGTTCTCCGCCATCATTCTCATGCCAACTCATAATCTTTTCTTCAACGGAAGCGCGATCCGAGGCATACTTTTGCCGGGAATAATCAATAACTTTCTGGGTATTGCCAGTTTCCTCTTCTTTGGCGAGCGGCGGCAAACCGGCAGCCGAAAACGGCGAAGAAGAGATGCCATCGATCATCAATTTCAGATACATTTCATATTTTGGCAAATTGACCAAGTCTTCCTCCGTAAAAGTCGGGGTAAATTCTTTCACCAGCTCCTCGGCGTCAGCCGCGCCGACCCGGAAGACGACCATCGTGCCGACATTGCCGAAAACGGCCGGCTTTACTTTCTCGCTTAATTGTTCTATATACTGATGCGCCAAGATCAGATTCAATCGATATTTACGGGCTTCTGATAAGATATTAGCAAAACTGTCCGTGGAAAAATTTTGGAATTCATCGATATACAAATAAAAATCACGCCGTTCCTGCTCCGGCACGTCTACCCGGCTCATCGCCGCGAGCTGGATCTTAGTGATCATCATCGCGCCCAAGAGAGCCGAATTATCCTCGCCGATACGGCCTTTGGATAAATTCATAATGATAATCTTCCCATTATCCATAATGTCGCGGATATCAATGGCTGATTTTACTTGGCCGATAATATTACGCATCAAAGAATTGGACAAAAATTGTCCGACCTTATTCTGAATAGGCGACACCGCTTCGGAGGCGAACTTATCAGCGTAACCAGAAAATTCTTTTTCCCAAAAGGCCTTGACGACCGGATCTTTAATATTGGCTACGACCCGTTTGCGGTAATTCTTATCTGAGAGCATACGGACGACGCCCATGAGAGTAGAGCCTGGGAAATCTAAAATCGCCAGGATCGCATTACGCAAGATATATTCTAAACGCGGTCCCCAGGAATCAGCCCAAAGTTTCTGAAAAACCCCGATCAATCCGGAAGCGACTAGATGGCGCAGATGCGGCTCCACCTGTTCGACCACATTAAAAGCGATCGGGTAGTTTATATCCGAAGGATTAAAATAGACGACATCATTAATCCGGTTAGCTGGAATAAATTCAATGATCTTTTCCGCCAAATCGCCATGCGGATCAACTACCGCGACACCGTGGCCGGCGCGTATATCGTCAACGATCATATTCTCCAGGATCGTCGACTTGCCCATGCCGGTTTTCCCCACTAAATACATATGCCGGCGACGGTCGTCGGTTTTGATGCCGAATCTTTTCGATTCGTTCCGATAAGTTGTCTGGGCAAATACCGCCACATCTCTCATATGATCAAGATATTTATCTGATTAGACTGATTCTTCCTGGTTAGCCGCGCACCGCGCATAGATCGACGTAAGCTTTCCCGATGGCGGCAAATTCGGCCATCTCGCGGCTATTATAGGCAGATTTAGCGCGATAAGCCGTATTGACCAAATCGGTATCAGACTTGAAATTCTGCAGATACCATTTACTAGCCCCCTTGATAATCTCGCCCATCTTGGCAAAATCGTCGCGCTCTAAAAGGCCGGGAACGACCGTAGTCCTGAATTCATAGGGTAAGCCGCTCGCCATTATAATTTTAACACTTTTTTGCAAATCTTTACAGTTGACCGGCGCGCCGACTACTGTTTCATACTTATCCAGAGGGGCTTTCAGATCCATCGCGATATAATCAATTAATTTCGCTTTGATAAGGCGCGACAACATATTCGGATTAGTGCCATTAGTGTCCAGCTTGACCAAATAGCCGATATCCTTGATCGCCTTGATAAACTCCGGCAGATCGGGATGCAAAGTCGGCTCCCCGCCGGTAATCACTACCCCTTCCAAGCGGCCAAACCTCTCAGTTAAAAAAGGAAAAAGGTTTTGCGGGGACAGCGGAGACAAACCTTTTTCCTTTTTTATTTTTTCGTCCTTTCCCTGATGGAGCAGGACAAGCAAGGGGTTATAGCAAAAGTGGCATCGGAAATTACAACCTTGAGTAAAGATGATGGCCGCTAGGTGGTCGGGGTAGTCGAGAAGAGTCAACTTCTCTAAACCGCCGATTATCATAAGATTAAATTGGTTTAATTATTAGACTGATACGGCTTGCGATCGACGTATTCGCTCTGTTTGCCGAGATTCCAATTTTTAGTCGGCGTCAGCCAGCCGACGACACGGCTATAGACTAGACATTCCTGCCGAGAGACTTTGATAGGGCTCATATTTTTATGATTATAAATAATTATAAATTAACTGATCCTTCTGCCTGGCTAGTAGCTAAGCCGGCCTGATCAGGCTCGGGAACATCCTCGCGATAACCGATTTCTTCATCGCATTTCGGACAATATTTATGCTCGCCGGATAGATAGCCATGCTTAGGACAAATCGAGAAAGTCGGCGTGATCGTAAAATAAGGCAAACGATAATTCTCCACTATCTTCTTGACCAGTTTTTTAGCTGTTTCTCCGTCTGGCAGGCGTTCTCCTAAGAAACCATGCAAAACCGTGCCGCCGGTATATTTAACCTGTAAATCATCCTGCAAATCCAAAGCGGAAAAGATATCGTCGGTGAAACTGACGTGCAGATGGGTAGAATTAGTATAATATGCGGGGGCACCCTGTGTTTGCACCGCTTCGCTATTAGCACAAATAATACCCGGGTAAAGCTCCTGATCCTTCTTAGCGAAACGATAGGTCGTACCTTCAGCCGGCGTTGCCTCAAGATTATAAAGACTATTCGTATCATTCTGGAAATCCATCAATTTCTCTCTCATGAAATCTAAAATCTCGGCGGCGAAAGCCCGCCCCTCTGGCGTCGCTAGATCCTTGCCCATCAAATTAAGCGCCGCCTCATTCATGCCATTGATACCGATAGTAGAAAAATGGTTTTTCCAATAAGAGCCAAAGCGTTCTTTAATATCGCCTAAATAATGCATTGAGTAAGGATAAAGGCGATCTTCAGTAAACTTTTCAATGATCTTGCGCTTGATCTCTAGGCTGTCCCTAGATAATTCCATCAGTCTAAGAAGGCGATCCTTGAATTCCTCTTTAGTTTTTGATAAATAGCCGAGGCGCGGGAGATTGATCGTCACGACGCCGATCGAACCGGTCAAAGGATTGGCTCCGAACAAGCCGCCGCCGCGCTTGCGCAATTCCCGATTATCCAGCCGCAAGCGGCAGCACATCGAACGAGCGTCATCGCGCTTCATATCAGAATTAACGAAATTAGAAAAATAAGGGATACCATATTTAGCGGTCATCTCCCAGGCCGGCTTCAAACATTCACGATCCCAGTCAAAATCCTTATCAATGCAATAAGTCGGTATCGGAAAACCAAAAACCCGGCCGGTTGAATCGCCGGCGATCATCACTTCGGCGAAAGCCTGGTTGAATATATCCATTTCTGCCTGGAAATCTTTATATTTTTCCGGCTTGATCTCGCCGCCGATAATCACGTTCTCTTCACCGATCAAGGGCGAGGGAGTGACGTCCAGGGTGACATTAGTAAAAGGGGTCTGGAAACCGACGCGGGTCGGCACATTGATATTGAACATGAATTCCTGTAAGCCCTGCTTCACTTCCTTATAGCTTAGCTTATCATAACGAATAAACGGCGCTAAATAAGTATCAAAATTAGCGAAAGCTTGCGCGCCCGCCGCTTCGCCCTGCATAGTATAGAAAAAGTTAATGATCTGTCCGAGCGCGCTGCGGAAATGCTTCGGCGGGCTGCTCTGGACTTTCTCATTCACACCGCGAAAACCTTTGATCAGCAGGTCTTTCAAATCCCAGCCACAACAATACGGAGCGAGCAAACCCAAATCGTGGATATGAAAATCAGCGTTCACATGCGCCTGGCGGATGTTTTCCGGATACATCTTATTTAGCCAATAGCGCGCCGAAATTGAAGAAGCAATGTAATTATTCAGGCCTTGGACGGAAAAACTCATGTTGCTGTTCTCTTTTAAACGCCAGTCCGCCCGACCCAGATAATCTTCCATTAATTTATTGTCGGAAGTCGCGGCGCTGATATCGCGTAGCTGCCGATGCTGATCACGATATAAGATATAAGCCTTAGCCGCCTTGATCAATTTATTATCAATCAACACCTCTTCCACGATATCTTGGATCTCTTCGACAGCCGGGATGCTCGATTTGTGGAATTTCTGATTGACGCGCAAGACTACTTGATCGGTTAATTTTTTCGCCAGATGATGATCATCTGTGCCCGCCGCGACCCCAGCCTTATAAATCGCCTGGACGATCTTCGCCTGGTTAAAGTCAACAATTTCGCCGGACCGCTTGATTACTTTGCTGATGGCTTCAGACATATTACTTTTTCTCGTTAATTAATTTATTTAATTCTTTCCGGAATTCATGGGCATCCTTAAAAGATTCATAAACCGAGGCATAACGGATATAGGCGACCGGATCGATCTTTTTCAAATTCTTCATGACCATCTGCCCGATCTGGCGGGAGGTAATCTCCGTTTTTTTCAACCGTTGCAAGTCTCTTTCGATAGAATGGATCAGTTTCTTGAAGCGATCCTCGGTGATCGGCCGCTTTTCGCAAGATTTTTTTAGGCCGCTCACCATCTTTTCGCGGCTGTACGATTCCCGCCGGCCATCGCGCTTGACGATTACCAGGTCTAAGAGTTCGATTTCCTCATAAGTAGAGAAACGGAAGCTACATTTCAAACACTCACGCCGGCGCCTGATAGAGAGGCCGTCCGGCGCTACTCGGGAGTCAACTACCTTAGTATCCGGGAAATAACAGATAGGACATTTCATAGATAAAACCCTATATTTTGTGGCTTTTTTAAAGTCAAACCACTAAATGTTGTGTTATATCTATATTTTAGCAAAAATTTTCCTTCGGGTCAATTTAGCTAATCTTAAAATAAATACTCTTTTTTTCTATAGTTATCCACAGAATTTTATAAAAAATAATCCTCATCCTTAACTCTAATTAAATTATTAATTTAAAATTGACAAAATAGGCAATTACTTCTAAGATAGTGAGTAATCGCTCATTAAAAAATGATGATCTAGCTATATAAATCCACTATTTATATAAATCAACTATATTTGTAAACCAAGCAGGAGTAAAAATGGAAAGATTTAGCTTTATCCAACCGGACGATTTCCATGCTCACTTAAGAGACGGGCTAATGTTAGCGAAAGTTATTTCGCATAGTAATATGTTCGGAAAAGTCTTAGTGATGGGGAATCTGGAAACGCCTATTACAAGCGGCGAAGAAGCTCTTGGCTACTATTGCCAGATTAAGAATCTAAACCCAAGATTCCAGCCGATCAGAACGATGATGTTCACGGGCGAAACTACCCGCGGCGCTATCTGGCGAGCTAACGAGATGGGCTTGCTAGGCACCAGCGTCTTGAAGCTTATACCCGGCAATACTTCCACCAACTCTGCGAGCGGCGTGCCTTTGGCTGAGCTAAAAGATTATTATCCGATATTAGAAGAGGCGGAACATTGGGATATGGTCTTTTCTGGGCACTGGGAATTGGCGAAGGATCCAGCTAACAACGCGGATATACCCGAAAAGCAGAGAGAGGCCCGTGCTATCCCATTTCTCCTTGACGTCATCAAAAATTTTCCAAAACTGCGGATAGTAGTAGAGCATGTGTCAACCGCCGCCATGGTCAAGATAGTGGAGGAGGCGCCGGATAATGTCGCGGCCACCATCACCGCCCATCATCTCGGCCCATACCATTACGGCGATGTTATCAAAGGCGGGGCGGTAGTGAATCCTCTCCTCTACTGCAAGCCGGTATTGAAATCGGCGGGCGATATCAAGGCGGTGCGCCGGGCGGCAACGAGCGGTAATCCGAAATTCTTCTTTGGCTCCGACTCGGCGCCGCATCCATTAGAGAAGAAACTAGCCGCTCCTCCCGCCGCAGGGATATTCTCCGCTCCAACCGCTATCCCGCATGTTTTTTCTGTCTTTTACGAAGAAGGAACAGAAAATCGTTTTGGAGATTTTACGGCTAAATTCGGATCACAGTTCTATAGACTGCCGATAAACCAGGCCAAAATAACGATCCAAAAAGAACCCTGGATCGTGCCTAAAGATTATGACGGCGTTATTCCTTTCCTGGCCGGCCAAGAATTAACCTGGAAAGTCGTCTGATTGCCAGTTTCTAAAAAACAAAAAAGATTAGAACTTTATCTAATCTTTTTTTAATAGGTCTGATTTTTTAGAATCGATTAGCCGGCCGCCGCGTTCAGCCCATCTTCTTCCGGATAAAGGCTGGCACGCTCAAGTCATCATCTTCTTCCTTAATGGCCGGCTTCTCGGCCTTCTTCTCTAAAGCCGGTTTCATCGGTATATTCTTGAAAACTGAAAACTTCCCTTTGTTCTTATCGCTACTAGCCGTAGCGCTAAGTTCTTTTTCATTCTCTTTCTCCACGATGAAAGTATTAGGGGTATAAGACTTAGTCAGCTCGCTCTTTTGGGTCTTGCCATGGCCATCAAAACCAGTCGCCACCACGGTAATCTTTATCTGATCCTTCATCTTCTCATCGACGACCGCGCCAAAAATTATCTTCGCGTCGTCATCAGCGGCCGAAGTGATGACTTTCGCGGCCTCTGAGACTTCGGTCATACTCAAATCCGGACCACCGGTAATCGTAAAGACGATACCGCGCGCGCCATCGATAGACATATCTAGCAGGCTAGAATTTATCGCATCCTTAGCCGCCTCGACCGCTTTATTTTCACCGCTCGCCTGCCCGATGCCCATCAGGGCTGACCCGGCGTTGGCCATAACGGCCTTAACGTCGGCAAAATCAGCGTTGATGATGCCGGGGACGGTGATTATTTCAGCAATACCCTGGACGCCCTGACGCAAGACATCATCAGCCACCTTAAAAGCATCTAGCAGGGAGGTTCGTTTATCAATGACCTGCAATAACTTGTCGTTAGAAATCGTAATGATCGTATCAACCTTATCCGCCAATTCCGAAAAAGCCCGATCGGCGATATTCTTCCGCTGGCCACCCTCGAACATAAAAGGCTTGGTGACCACCGCGACCGTTAAAGCGCCGAGGTCCTTGGCGATCTGGGCGACAATCGGAGAAGCGCCGGAACCGGTACCGCCGCCTAAGCCGCAAGTGACAAAAACCATATCGCAATCTTTCAAAGCCTCGCGGATTTCATTCTGTGATTCTTCGGCCGCGCCCTTACCGAGATCCGGATTCATACCCGCGCCCAATCCCCGGGTAACCGTCTTGCCGATATGGATCTTCTCGGTCGCTTTATTATAATGTAAAGCCTGGACATCGGTGTTGATCGCGACGAAACCGACGCCTTTGATGCCGCCAGCGACCATCCGGTTGATCGCGCTGCCGCCGCCGCCGCCGACGCCGACTACTTTTATCTTCGCAAAGGTCTCAATTTCTGGTTTTATTTCAGCCATAAAATTATCTTGATTAAATATTTCTTATTTGGGCATGATCTTATTCCATAAACCCTTAGTCTTTTCCAATAAGCCGCCGAGGTTCCGTTTAAAATTATTCTCTCCTGAACCGTCCCCTTCGCTATGGCTGCCCCAGATCACCAGGCCGAGCGCCGTCAAAAATTCCGGATTCCGCACCTTATCGATGATGACATTTATATTTTTAGCCGCCCCGAGCGCCGCGGGTAGGCGCAGCTTCTGCTTTGCCGCCTCCACCAGGCCGTCTAATTCAGCGCCGCCGCCGACAAAAATCACGCCGGCTGGCAGCATGCCAGACCGGTCGATACGCTTAAACTCATTATCGATCTTATCGAAGATCTCTTCCACACGAGCGTTGATTATCTCTGCCAAATATTTACGCGAAATCACATTAATATCATCATTGACTTCCTCCTCTTTAACCAGCTGGCTGACATCGACTTCGTCTTTCTTGTCTACCTCTTCCACCGAAGCCGTACCATGTTCACATTTGATCCTCTCCGCTAAATTGATCGGGCAACGTAAGCCGATAGCGATATCGGAAGTGATGTGCTCCGCGCCGATTGAAAGGATCGCCGTATGGATCAGATTGCGCTCCTCATAGACCGCTAGTGAGGTCGTAGCGGAACCGAGATTAACGAGCGCAACGCCTAATTCTTTCTGTTTGGTGCTCAAAACCGCTTCGGCGGCCGCCAAGGGGGCAATAATCAAATCCTCAATCTCCAGGCTAGTCCGATAAATCGCCTTAGTCAAATTCTTGATCTGGGTGCTCAATCCCTGGACGATCAGGGTTTCTACTTCCAAGCGGATGCCGTTCATGCCAATAGGGTCTTTGACGTCTCCCTGGTTATCAACGCTGAATTTTATCGGGATGACATGGAGAATCTCATAATTGACCGGCACCGCCAAAGCGCGCGCCGCTTCAATCGCCCGATTGACGTCATTTTCATTTATTTCTCCGTCGCTGCGCCCTACGGCCACTACGCCCTTAGAGCGCTCGCATTTTATATAGGGGTCGTTGATGCTCACCCAAACCCGCGTAATCGGCACGCCGACCAAACGTTCCGCCTTTTCCAGGACAGCTGAAATAGAGGAAGTCGTTTCTTCGATGCTATTGACGATACCTCGGCTGACGCCGGCGGTCGGGCCGGAAACGGCGCCGATAATCTGCAGCTCTTCACCGGCCGGACCAGTGATCTTTTGGCCGATGACTAAGCGGATGGAAGTAGAGCCAATATCTAAGCCAGCGATAACATTATCCTTCATAAGTGTGATTTAGATTAGAAATAATTGCTGTTAATATTATACAAAATTTCTAAAAATTAAACAATTCCCCGCGCCGACAAAAAACCTATAAAAAGAGGCTTAAATACCAATTGATGAGCGCCTCTCCCCAAATTAGAGTAATAATAGCCCCTAAAGCTAAAAACGGACCCAAAGCGATGCGCGATCGCCATTTT
Source organism: Patescibacteria group bacterium (assembly GCA_041651195.1). Lineage (GTDB taxonomy): Bacteria > Patescibacteriota > Patescibacteriia > Patescibacteriales > UBA12465 > UBA12465. The sequence goes on along the minus strand of JBAZJR010000004.1, from coordinate 65,690 downwards.
TTCTTCCGTCCGTAAATCAAAACCAGGCTGATGATCGCCCCTAATCCGTAAGAAACGACCATGATTAAAAATAGCCGGCTGGCGGAAGGAAAGGCTAGCCCCAACATCAATCCTAACCAGATATCGCCTTCGCCGACGCCCTGTTTTTTAGTTAATAGATATTGGACCAGAAAAAATCCGCTGCCTAAGGCGGCAAAAAATAAAATTTGCAGAACCGGCACGCCTAAAAAGAGATTACAAACTAAGATTAGGGCGGAAAACGGCCAAACAACGGCCATCGGCACCAGCTGCCAGCGGAAGTCATAAACAAAGACGATGATCAAAGCGACAATCAATGACCAGTCGCGCAATAAGAGAAGGAAAAAATCCGGACTAGACATCTCTTGACGGAAACTCAACAGGAATAAGAGTGCTGTCGCCATCTCCACTAAAGGATACTGCCAAGAAATGCGGGCGCGACAAGTGCGGCATCTACCGCCTAAGAACAAGAAGCTTAAAACTGGGATATTATCATACCAGGCGATAGTCCGGCGGCAATGCGGACAATAAGAGCGGCCGCTGAGCGACTCCTCCTTATATAGGCGCCAAATCAAGCAATTCAAAAAACTGCCGATAATCAGCCCCAACACGAATGCCCCGACTAAAAATAAATTAATCATATCACTATTTATTATATTCTCGATATAAAGATTCAAGCTCCATTTTATCCGATGCGAGTAGCCAAGCGCGGTTAATATAAAAAGTTGCTTGCTCCCTATCGCCAGATCCATGATAGAGCAGAGCTAAAGCCCAAGGCCAATGATAATCTGCCGGGTCGCGGGAAAAGCCATGCTTTGTATAAACCAAAGCCTGGGGCAGATCCCCGGCCTGATAATAGGCGTCTGCTACTTTTTTTAATAAAGATAGGTCGTCTGGATTATCTCGATAAGCATCTTGATAATAACGCGCGGCCAAAGGGTAGCGTCGTTCTGACTCATAAATAGAGGCAATCTGGCCATAAATAAAAGACCGATAGCGGAGAACAACGCGGCGATGATCTTCGTTCAAACGCTGATCATTAACATCAGGAAGATTCAAACTAGCAGAATAATAAGCGAGGAGGGACTTTTTTTTATCTCCGGCGGCTAATTCAAGACGTCCTTGAGCCAGCTGGACGGGCGGCCAATACGGCGTCAGCGCGGCTAACTGTGATAAATAACCTCGCGCTGCTACAAAATCACCTAGAGAGCGCTTGATTTCTGCCCGCGCTAGAAGCTGGCGATAGCCCTGATCGCCCAATGATCGATCTAAGGCTTCTAGCTTCTCCTGAATTTCGCGCTTAACGATTGACTGAATCAGTGTCGGATAAATAGCGCTCAACCGCTCCCCTAGAATCAGGTGATAAAACTCCTGGCTGGCCGGATCAGCCGGTTGATCCGCCAGATGATCGATAATAGCTAGGGCCGCAAAATATTCTTGACGGTTGAGCGCAAGATCGGCTTGGAAAAAATAATAATCGGCGATCAAACAATCTAAATTACGCCGCACTTGCCAAAAAATCGCGATCGCAGCCAGTAGGATTAAGAATATCTTAAAGGGCAAACGCCTAGGAAAATCAGCGCGGCGCGAAACAGTCTTAGCGGCTAACCGGCTCTCTCCGGCGCTATTAAGCGCGACCAGCAGAGCTAAAAATAACCAAAAATAAATCTCGCCAGCGGCCATGGCAAATCCAAATAATAAGGAAAGTAGATAAGCGCTGACGCCTAAGGCGAGAGCGAGAGACAGTCCGGCCGACCTTTGCTTGCGGGTATTATCAAAAACTAAACGGTAGAAAAAATAATAAAGGATAACGAAAGAGAATAGGCCCACCACTCCCGTCGTCAATAAAATATCAAGGAACAGATTATGGGCTCGGTCAGCTATCTGGCTGACATCCCCATATACGCCCCAATCTGGCTCATAGTATTTAATGAAAACTTCCTGGCTATTTTCCAAACCGAAGCCAAAAAAGAGCCGAGACGGAATCGCCTCAAGCGCCGCCCGATAAAAATTAATTCGGGCGCCGGCGGAACCGTAATTGAAATTGATCACTTCGGACCAGCTACGGCCGGAAGACCCGCTGATACTGGTGGCAGATGCGAAAACAATAATAATAAATATTCCAGCTAGCCAATATTTTTTTCGTCGCGACCAACCGGCAAAAATGAATAAATAGGCTAGGAACAAAAAAATAGTCGCAACTAGAGCCACTAACCCAGCCCGGCTGCCTGTCAAAAATAAACAAATAAGCTGCAGGCTGGCGACCAGCAGCCAGAGAGATCTGATAAAAAAATGCCGACTCTTAAAAAATAGATGGAGGCTGAGAGGAACGACCAAAAGCAGCCAAGAAGCCAGGAAATTCGGCTGGCCAAAAGTGGAAAAGCTCCGTCGCGTTAAAAATGGCGCTTCAGCCCAATTTAAAAAATCAATATTCAAGGCTTGGAGGATACCGTAGGACGCGACGATAAATCCAGATATAGAGGCTGTGATAATAATCCGTCGGATTTTCGCATCTAGCCCGGCTCGAACCTCAAAGAAGCTGGCCGAGCTGGCCGCCTCGGACGAATTGAAAAAAATAAGATTAAAACTAAGCAAGATAAACCATAGAAAATAAAACAATTGGCTGCTGAGGCCTTGCTGGCGGGACAAAGTCCCATAAAAGCTTTGGATCGGATCAATCGAGCCGACTAAGGACAGGCTCAAACTAATAATAAAGATCGTTGGCCAGAGCCAATATTTCTTAAAAAATTGGCGGGGCGGCCAGCCGCCGGTTGGCGGATAAAAAATAACCTTGATAGCGGTAAAAAATAAAAGCAGCCAGACCAGAGACCGAAATAAGACCATTTTATTGAACTCAAAAATATTATAGGTCGGGAACCAATAGGCGAACCAAAGTGGTATCAAGAGAATGACCGCCAGATAAGAAGCTTCGATCAGGCCATCTAAAATATGGCGCCCGGAAATCTGAGGCACGTGAAAATTGATTTTCATGCTCTAATTATACCAGATAAAAAAAGAGCTGGGAACAGCTCTTTTCTTTATATTCTAATTTAATATTAGCCTATTTATGCCGACGGGTGAACTTGTCCCAAACAACCAGGACCGGGCTAGCGACAAAAATTGAACTATAAGTGCTTACAATGATGCCAACAACCAAAGCTAAGGCAAAGTCTTTGATCGTCTCGCCGCCGAAAAAAAGGACAGCCAACAAAGCTAAAACGGAAGAAAGAGAAGTATTGATAGACCGAGTTAAAGTCTGATTGATACTGCGATTGACCGTATTTTCAAAGTCTTCCTGGCTCTTGGGCAGATTCTCGCGGATGCGGTCAAAAACGACGATCGTATCGCTCACGCTATACCCGAGCACTGTTAGAATTGCGGCGATAAAGGGCGTATTAATTTCCACTCCATAAAAACGGCCGAGAACCGCGAAAATACCGAGAATGAAAAAGATGTCATGGACAAGAGCGATAATCGCGGCCACGCCATACTTCCAGGAAGCGACCGGCCTAGAAACCTTGCGGAAAGCCAGGGAAATATACAAGATAATCATGATAAAGACAATCACGGTCGCGTTAAAAGACTTGCTCTTGAGTTCCTGGCCAACCGACGGACCGACCGAATCAAAGCGCAACTCCCTCCAGTCTGCCCCAGACTGGTTTTCGACTAAAGACTGCAAACCACGGATAGCCGCTTGATGGGCTTCCTCGGTATTCTCCTTAAAACGCAAGATCACGGAATCGTCGGTCGGCTGGACGATAAGGTTATGTAAGCCCGCCTCCCGCAGGCTGTCCTGGACGGCCGTGATGCTCGGCTGATAATTGGTAAATCCGACTTCTAATAAGCTGCCGCCGGTGAAATCGATGCCGAAATTCAAGCCCCAAAAAATAAGGGCGGAGACCGAAGCGATAACGGCCAGACTAGAAAGGCTTAAAAATATTTTTCTTTTTTGGATGATCCGAATCATATGATTAATTATTATTTTTGTGCTTCCGCCTTCGGGCGACGCACGCCCAAGAGCCAGGTCCTCTTCTCCAGCCAATCGCCCAAGATGACTACGAACAAAGTATGGGTAACGACGATAGCGGTAAATAAAGAGATCACGATACCGATGAATAAGGTCGTGCCGAAACCCTGGATAGTCGAGGTGCCGAAGAACATTAGGATCAGGCAGGTGATGATCGTAGAAACATTGCCGTCACGGATAGACGGCCAGGCTCGTTTAAAGCCGTCATTAACCGCCTGAGAAACCGTCTTGCCAGCTTTCAACTCTTCCCGCGTCCGCGAGAAGATCAAAACATTCGCATCAACGGCAATACCCAAAGAAAGGATAAAACCAGCGATACCGGAGAGCGATAAAGTAACTGATTGTAACGCGTAAAAAAATAAAAGAAAGCCGACGATAATGAATAATAAGGCTAAAGTGCCATTGAATATCTTCAATTCATTGAAAACATAAAAAATCGAGCCGATCATGATGATGATTAAGACCAGGGCTAACCAAACCGGCAGAGATTTGAAAATAGCTAGAACCGTCAAGCCATAAACCAATAAAGACAGGACTGATAAAAACCCGGGGAGGCGATAATACAGGATCATAAATAAAGACACAAGCAATAAGCCGATCAGCCCGGCCTTAAGACTATTATCGATAGAAACGGAGCCTAGACTGGCTTCCACGGTCTTTTGGGAAATTAAAGAAATCGGTACCGGCAAGGCGCCGGAATTCAGCCTAGTGACCAAAAGCTTAGCCTCTTCTACGCTGAAACTCCCAGAAATAGAGGCCTGTCCGCCGCTGATTTTTTCATTGACATTCGGCGCGCTGATGACGTAACCGTCCAAGAAGATCGCGACCGGCTTGCCGATGTTGCGGCTGGTTATCTCTTCAAAAATTTTCGCCCCTTCGGCGTTAAACTCTAAAGAAACTTCCGGCGAACCGTCATTCTGATTAAATTGGACGGAGGCGCGTTTTAAATATTTGCCGCTTAATTCTGTATTCTGCCACGACTGCTCTAGATCCAGGACCATCTCGTTTTCAGAAGCGGCGGGATCGGCAGAGGCGGCCGGAACGACTTGTGCCATATCGCCCTGCTCTTTAAATTCTAGGATCGGAGTTTCGCCAATGGTCTTAATAGCCTCGGAAACATCTTTAATGCCGGCTAGCTCAGCGATAATCTGATAATCGCCGGCAATGCTCCGATTAACCGTGACTAGGGGTTCACTGACGCCGAAAGCATTAACCCGACGTTCAATAACATCGCGAGCCGCCTCCATGGCTCCGGCGCGGTCAGCTTCCGGGATGCTGTTGACATCAGCCTGATAAACTAGATGGGCGCCACCCTGCAGATCCAAGCCGAGGCTGAAAGGAATATCTTTAACTTGGGGTAAAACGATGATCCCATTAGTTCTGCTCGCCAGCGCCTTAGAAAAATCATTATAACGGCTGCCAGCGACGACTAGGCCGATGGCGATGGTAAAAATAAAGATAAGGACCAAGAGCCACCAGGCTTTAGCCCGGGCAGAGAGTTTGGAAAACTTTTGGATGATTGACATAGATTTGGAGCGAAAAACGCCCGAAATAGGGCAGAATAATAAAGAATTCTTTTATATTAGCAAAACTAATTTTATCTTAGACCAGCCGGCGATAAAAATCAAGGGGCTGGCTGCTACCGCGAATACTGTCCGCCGGATAAAAAAACCTGGAACGCGGTGTGTGACACGCTCCAGGCTACTTTAGGGACGGAATCTTATGAATTACTTCATAAGAACCGATTTTAATTTTTATAATTTATTTACCGAACGCTAAACTTTTAATATAATTGGAATTTAAAATAATAACATACAGTTATCATTTAGTCAATATTTAAAAAAGTGCTAATTTTGTCTATAATAAAAGTCTAATATAAGTAATTTTTCTATATGCCACTTATCCCAACCGTAATCGAAAAGGAGGGTCAGATGGAGCGGGCTTACGATATCTATTCCCGCCTGCTCCGCGATCGGATCATCTTCTTGGGCGAACCGATCGATGATCATGTCGCTAATATCGTCATTGCCCAGCTCTTATTCTTAGACGCGGAAAATAAAGACCAAGATATCAAATTCTATATCAACTCTCCGGGCGGCTCGGTTTCTTCCGGTCTGGCTATTTATGATACGATGCAATATATCAAATCCGATGTTTCCACGATCTGCGTCGGTTTGGCAGCCTCAATGGCTTCCGTCCTCTTGGCGGCCGGGAAAAAAGGAAAGCGCTTCGCCTTGCCGAATAGCGAAATCATGATCCATCAAGTCATGGGCGGTGCCGAGGGACAAGCCTCTGATATCAAAATTCGGGCTGAACATATCCTGAAGATAAAGGATAATATGAATAAGATTCTAGCCCTCCATACTGGACAAAAAATCACGACTATAGAAAAGGATAGCGACCGCGATAATTTCATGACGTCATCCGAGGCGATGCGCTATGGATTGATCGATAAAGTCATCGGCCTGAAAGCCTAAATCGGCTCAACCAGTCATTTTAAAACTCCGCGGCTGTAACCGCGGAGTTTTTCTATCTATAAAAAAATTTATTTTATAAAAATAGAGTTGATCATCAATTGGAAGATGGTCGGATAGGCGATGCGGCTCTCTAGGGCCGGAATATAAGAGATAACGAAAATGTTAGAACGCTGCTTATCTGTCAGATAGAAATTCAGGCCGCTCTCGCCCATTATCCCCTCCCAGCTGTAGGTGCTCCTGACCTTATCATAAGTGATCGCTAGATTCGGGAAGCTTTCCTCATACCAGCTCAATATCCCCGACTGATTCGGATTGTCCTGCACCGAAACCTGGATTAAAGAATTATCTGGCGCGGTAAAGATAGTCGTCGCGTCGCCATTCAAAGTCTGGATCGGCCAACCTTTAGGGTATAGTAATTCATAGGAAAAGGCTTGATTAGCGTGCTTGGCGAGTTGGGCATTAGCGCTGATCTTGCCAGCTCCTGTCGGATCATATCCGTTGATAGTCTCCGCGAAATCGGAATATCCGTCGCTATCGGAATCGGTCGACGTTGCGGTCGTTCCAAGCAGCGCTTCTTCGCCATCATTTAATCCGTCTTTATCGGCATCCGGGAATAAAAGAGGATCAACATCTTCCGGCTCTTCATCAGGCGTTACAACGGTCGTGGTCGCTAAATCAATCAGCGGCGCGATTGTCGCAATATCTGTAGACGGCATAACCGGCTCAACGCTTGTCGCGGCCGGAATAATAGCCGGGGTCACGTCCGGGACAACTGTTCCCTGACCAGTCTCAGTAGACGGCGCAATAATGAAACGATAGCTTAGATAGACTAAACCAGCGATAACCAAGAAACCGGCCACCATGATTATCACGCCGGTAGCTTTAAAATTGGCCCGAACGGGAGCTGACGGCTGCGTCGCAGGAATAGGCGGCGCAACAGGAATCACGGCGGGAGCCGCGCCGACAGCATAAATATCCCCTAATTTTGAGGCTTTCGGCATATTATGGACAACCATCTCCTGATTCAGCTGGCTGATAATTTCTGTATTTTGTTCAATTTTCTTCTTCTTTTTGAACATAAGTTGGACCCGTCTTTAAATTATTGCCAAAAGATTAAAAAAGCGATCAAGACCATGAGTCCGAAAATCAAAAGTCCCAAAAATAGCCATTTTTTAAAATGGCTATCGGCAGTCTGGGGCATGGTGTGCAAACTTAGGGATAAACGAGGCAAAGCCTGCTTAACGCCAATGGCCCGAGATCGCGCCGGCGATTTATTTTCATTATTCGTCAGCATAATACAAAATTTTATTCAGCGGACTTAACGCTATCCGGCACTCCATTTAATTTTCCTGTCCCATTCGGGTCATAGCCGCTCTTAACTTCCGCGCCGTCTAAATAACTATCGCCGTCTGTATCGGCGCTCAAAGGGTTGGTGCGGTAAATCTTTACTTCTTCATAGTCGCTCAAACCGTCATTATCAGTATCGATCACATTGATATTAGTGCCCGCGGCCTGTTCTTCGCTATCGGTCAGGCCATCGCTATCGGAATCGATCGGGACTACCGGGTTATCCAATATAATATCTTCAACCGTAGTCGCCGTGTCAACTATTCCTGGCGCGTTAACTCCCGGAATATCAGGGATAACTTCTGAGCCCGTTATTCCGTCTCCGGTCGGGATTACAAAAGAGCCTGAGTCGCTAGCCGCTGGAGCAACTGGCGCATTTTCAGATGGACTTGGGGTAATTACGGAGGATTCGGACGGAGTAATGGTGGCAGGAGAATTAATATCCGGACTCGCCTTAAAGACCTTGCTATAAAGCAAGTAGGCGCCGAGGATAACAATCGCCGCGATAATGGAAATAAGGCTGATCTTAAACCATTTATTGCCGATCGTCCTTTCCGCCGCCTCTCCCATCATCCCATCCGTAGCAGTCAGGCCGACGTGCTTCGTATCGATACCGGCTGCCGCGTTTGCGCTATTTGTCGGAGCGCCATCGGCGCTCTTATCGGTCTCGGCAAAAATATCGTCTACCGCCGGGCGACCCTGGTTATTCGGATTGTTTAAATCATTAAACATATTTTTCTCTTATTTATTATTACCTTAATTATATCTGATAACCGCGGCCTTGGCCAGACCCAGATTTAACGGAGGGAATTTTTTTGCCGCGGGCTGATCGGCGGAACTTGAGCCGGATCGAGGACGACCTCATTATCAGAACTGATGATCTTATACACGCCGATCCCGCCATCGGCCTCTCTGGTAATTACTTGCGCCCGAAGATCCCGCGGCACCTGGAGGACATCTTTTTCCTGATCCGTCATAAATTCTATGGCGGTGGCCCCTCCGGTCGGTTGGTTCGTAATATCAGATGGAGAAAATCCGAGCCAAATCAGAAGGGCTAGCATAACGATCAGAGCCAGGCCGAGAGCAATTAAGATAATTTTATTTCTATTACTCATATCTTTATATGATAAGCTATTTTACCTTAAGCGGCAGACAGTTAATCCCATTGACCCAAGCGCCCTTTACGCAAGTATCTAAATAATACCCTTTATAGCCGTTACTACCCGATACTGTACATAAGCGACTGGTCCGGGAATCGGCGCCACAATTTATCAACCCGCCGCAACCATCGCTATTCTTGCTGCCGCAGACATACTTCAAAGAAGCACAGGTCGGCGCCTGCACAGAACAGGCTCCCCAGGCATTCCAGGTGCCGGATGCCGAACAGGTCCTGGTCTTAGTCCCGTAACAAGTGCCATAATTGCAAGAAGCGGTAGAGGATGTAGCGCCGCAATATAGAGTGCCGGCATTAGGAGCGCCAGCGCAGCCGTTCGGATAGCCGCTGCCGCAGACACGGCCCGTAGACGCGCAGGTGTCTGGCGTACAGATACAATAAGCGGTGGAAGTGGTATAACCGGTGCAGTCTTTATCGCAAGGGGCGTTCCCGCTGAAACGATTATTATTAAATAGGACGGAACAGGGCTTTGAGTCGATCCTATTACCGCCGCCATCCAAACAGAAATCATCATTGCCCGTATTGACACAGGTGCCGTTGCAAACTGAGGCAAGATTAATTCCTAATTTAGTGGCATTATAAGTCTCTCCCTCGCACCTCTTATCATAATCCGTACAATATCCCGCACGCGGATCTTGAGTTATACAATCACCGAAGACGCCCTGGCTGCAAGATTTAGTGCCTTTGATGAAACAGCGGCTATTATGATCAGAGGAAGTGGCAACAACGGTGCCCCCCGATAGGGCAAAATAGTCGTAATAGGTACCATAGGTACAATCGGTCTTAAAGCTATTATGGCTATGGCTATAGCTACAGACGCCGCCGGAACAGGTCTCGTCGGTACAGGGATTATTATCATTACATTGGGTGCTGGCCGAACATTGCGCGCCGATACAGTGCCCGTTAATACAAGTCTGACTGGAAGCGCAAAGGCCGCAAGAACCACCGCAACCATCGTCACCGCAACTCTTGCCAGCGCATTGCGGCGTACAATTATTATTGACTGCCTGCGCCTGGCAACAATCAGCAGCGCAATTATCGCAGGTTTCTCTTACCGCGTTATTGATCTTGGCCTGGCAATAACCGTCGCCGCAGTAGCCGCCGCCCTGGGTAGGCGATTTAAAAACGCATTGATCATTAGTGAGGATCGGAAAGGGCCGAGCGGAAGAATCAGTTGTCTGGCAGCCATACTGTGAATCGGCGCTGAAACTGATGCCGGAAGCGACCGAATCTTGTATATCGCAATCTTCATATCCGTCATTATACAGGCCGCCGCGCCCTTCCGTATTAGGCGTCTGCTTAACGCCGTCGCCACAATAGGTATTTACCTTCAGCGCAAAATCGCGCGAAACAGCCGCCCCGTATTCATTAGTAGCCGTGATCGTGGCTCGCGAGGCAGTAGCGTAGGCAGAGCTGCCTTGCAGGAATTGGCTGGTTCCGGCGCTTAATTTAAAGCCGGCGGGCAGATTAGTAGCAGAGTATTTTAAATTATGGTTGCCTTGCTGCAAGGCGCCGAGCGTACAAGAATAGAAAATCCCAACCCGGGCGGCGTCCGAACAATTAAAGTCTAATAGGGGCTTTTCCGCTTTGACCTGGATCGCGAAGCCCTTATTTGCGCTATTACCGAGACTGTCTGTCACCCGAAGATTATATTTAAAATCCAAGTCTTGACTTATTGTCCGCGACTTAGGGATAAAGCCGCTATAGCTGATGCGATATCTATCGGGGCCGATTAAGCTGACGGTCCGGGCAGATGGCCCGAGATCCGCTAATAAATCAAAGGGGTTAGCCGGGTCGGGAATCAGAGAATAAGACGAGGCCGAAACGCCGCGGCCGGAAAAAGAAAAGCTGTAACTGAAACGATCGATCGGATTCGCGATATATGCCGCGTCATCCGCCTCGATATTGATCATGGAAGAAAGTATTTTTATGCTCAAGGGGATCGAGACTGTCAACTTCCCATCATTGACTCCTAAATTAAGACTGTAATCGCCCTTGGCTCCCGCCCGGGCGGCAGAAACTTTCTTTTGGCCAAAACTGCTCGTATCCTTCAGGGTTGGCGCGGCGCTCCAGCTAGCCCAGTCAGTTCCAGTAGTATCAAGCGTCCAAATTAAAGGATTATTCTCGTTATCTTTCACCTGGATATAGCCGTTAAATTCCCGGCCGACTTCCCCGACGAGAAATTGATTAACAAGCTGTGGGGCAGTATTGGCGGCTTGCCCATCGCCCCCGATTCCTAAAATGGCACAAGCGGAATCAGCCGGATCGTTAGGAGAAAAACGGTATGCCAAGGAAGGCATCCGGCTCTCTAAGACGGCGCAGAGACTATACTTAGAGCCAGTCGCGTCAGTGGCATAGGCAAAAGCATAACTATCCGGCGGCAAATTTAATTGAACGGCGCCAAAATTAGATTGATTATTAAAAAATTTCTTAGCCGCAACACTCCAACAAGTCTTCTGGTCATAGCCGGGGCAAGCGCCAAGGCGATTGACCGGATCGACGAAAGACTGGGGTAAAGCTAAATTAGAAAGCAATTCTTGCGACCAGCTCGGCCAAGTAGAAATGCTATTACCCGCTAAATAGCTGCCGGCAGCCAGGCGCGGATAATATTGATTAGTTTTCTTAAAATTAGCTAAGGCCTCTTTCATCTCTTCCAAGCGGCCGACTCTTTTTAGATCGCGGGTAACCCGCGCTTTCAAACTATTACAAAAATAGTCGGTCGGACAATCCGCATCAACTAAACAATTCTTAGGCTGCTTCAAAAGGCAAAAATTATAAGCATTACTGCCGCTAATAGAATAGGCGTTACTGCCGCCTGAAAGAAGACAGGCGGAGCCCTGAGGGCAATCCGTGTCTGCGGCACAATTCAAGGCCGAGACAGAGCAAGTGGCCGGAGAGCTCTCCACTAGATTATTATTAAATTTCCAATGTGCGATAATTTGACCGAGAATATCGACTGTATTCGGCGCCGAATCCTGATTATAAGAGATCAAATAGATATTGGTGTAAATCGTTCGCGTAGCTTGATCGATATTAGCCGCATTCACGTAGACCGTCCGGCCATCCCTGATCGCTTCGTATCCATCGACTAATAATGATTGGGGCGAACCCTGGAAGCCCTGGCTTTCATACCAGCGCGCGATACTGTAATGATTAGGATTAGGGATTATCCGGACCGCAATAGCGTCTGAACTATTAGCAGGCGCGCTGTACGGTTCGGCCGCCAAAGAAATCTTTATAGCGGATAGAAGACAAACAAAAAATATCAGAGCAAAAATTAATTTAAATCGATTGTTTCCCATATAATTTAACTAATCATGAATATAACAAGCCCCAGTCAAGCTCCCGCCTAAACGGCAAGAATTAGGATTTATCTGGACAGAACAAGCCGCAGTCGCGCAATAAGGATTCCCCGCTGCGCCTTTAATCTGCCCGGTAAACCACCGAGTGCTTTCAGCGGTAAGAAGGTCGTCATTACAGGCTATTTCTCCGGTCTCATCAGCAACGCTCAATTCAACTAGACAAGCGCGGTCGTCAGAGAGATCGGACAAATTAGGAGCCGCATACCACCAATTATCGGCAGCTAAGCGATAAGAACGATTACCAATAGTCAAAGAATTAGCGGATTGCCGTTCTAAGTTAAAATCGCTGGATTTTGTACTTTCATTCTTATAGCTATCAAGGGCGGATAAGGCAAAGTAATGGCGGCCGACGATCAGGCTGTCTAACGGATAAACCAAGCTGGTAGCGCCAACCGCGGAATCAAAAGACTCGCCGTGCTGTCCGGCGCTGAAACCATGGTATAAGCGATAGAAAGAAGCGTCATCGGTATTATTAGCCCATGAGAATCTTAATTGGTCGCCGGCCGGGGCGGCAAGCAAACCGAGCGGCGCAGCAGGGACAGTCTTATCGGTCGGCGTCGCGGTCTTTTCGCCGGTTAATTGGGTCTCTGTCCGGTTGACGGACAGGACGGTAACTTTAAAAACATAGGGAATATTATTCTTCAAGCCAGTGATTACCGTCTGGCAATTATGGAGTGTGCCAACGGTCGTACAGGCTTCAGATGCTTTGACCTCCCGGCTCGCCATGTTGCCCTGACTGGAACCTAAATAATAAACTTTATAGGCGCTTGCCTGGCTGGCCGCAGCTGACCAAGTGACTCGAACCGCGCCACTAGTCTGGACATCGCTAGCCCCTGTAACTTCCCCGCCCGCCGGCAAACCAGCACGGAAGAAATATGATTCTTTCAAGACATCCCAAAGGCAGAAACCGTCGGCCGTCCCATCGCCATTCTGATCCGGACCGCAAGCGCCATTCAAAACGGAGCAAGGTGTGCGGTCAGAACTGCATAAAAGATTAGCGCTCGTACCACGAACGACAGCGGGATCACTGATAGCTGGCAAATCATCTAAAGTTCCATTCCCGCCGGCATCCCGACAATAATAAAATTTATAATTATAGCTGCTGCAGTCCCCGGAGCCGGATAAGCAGTTTACGCTGTTGTCTGCCCAGGGCAGCCATTCGCCGTTTGGACCGACTGACGGCCAAGGATTATTGCACAAGAAAACATAAAGATTGCTGGATTGATTAAACCCGTCGCCACCAGAATAAGCATTACAACATCGATTGCTGCAAAGCGCATCTTGGCAAGAACACTTTCCTCCGGCGCAGCCGTCTAAAAAGCTCGACATATCTATGGTCGCCTTGATTTTCGTTTCGCCGTCAGTAATGCCGCCACGCGCGTAAACAAAAGCTTGATTGGCGGGCAGGCCAGGAATCGGATTAATGGCCGCAATGTCCGGATTATCCACCGTGAGATTCCAGCGCCAAAAATAGCCGGTGACTGGCTGAAGCAGCTGCTTATCAGCGCTATAGGCATAGGCCGTAAAGACCCGATCGCGATCAGCTATCGTATCAAAGGTCCGATGTCCGGGGGCAGCGTCATTTTCATCCAAACTATTCTCCGTAGTTTTAAAAAGATAAGATGATGGATTGACAAATACCTCGTCGACAGCGCAAATGCCGGCACTCGGGCTCTGATCGGATAGCGTGCTGAACTTGATGATTTGCGCGTTAATATAACTCTGATTATTGAACTTCAAATCCTTAGACAGGATATAAGAGCTGAGATTTGCGTCATTGCCATAACCTTTACCATTGAAACCGATAGCCACAGCGCTTAAAACGCCCGTCTTGCTATTGAGATTTTCATCGCCTTTAACCACTAAATAGTAATTGGTCGCGGGAGAGAGTAGTTTTTGCGGCGCGAAAATTAGAGAACTATAGTCACCATTATTCTCGCCGGAGGCGGTGCCAGGGACAGAGCAATATAATTTGCTATCGCTGGGCGGATTAGCAAAAGCCTGGTCGGAAAAATATCTAGTTAACCGCACTATACCAGCTTGCAGCTTATCGAGAAGGCGCGCTAACCAAACCTTATTCTTCTGAGCCAATATATCGGCCAAAGAGTCGCCCTGGGCAATAAAGGTCCCGGCTGGACAGACACCGCTATCATATTCACGTTCCTCTAAGAGCAAGACGTTCCCATTAAAGCTCGTCACATCCATATTCGAATTAAAGTCAACTTTCACTAAGGCGTTGCGGCAGACTTTATCCGCCAAATGTGCCGGTGAAGTCGCCGTAATTTCCGGACGAGCCTGGCAACAAGTATCAGAACCACAGCCAATCGTTCCGATCGTATTAAGGCCACACTGCTCATCGCTGCTGCAGCCGCAATACAAGCCCCGATTAGCGCCAGTGCAATTCCCCTTATCAGGCAAGCACTGCCATATCAAATTAGGATCAAAAGGGGAGGTTGTCGTCGCGCCGGGCTGGCAGCAACAAGCGCCGCAATCCGGCGGCAAAACGCCTAATTGGCCGCTATCCAACAAACAGGCAAAATTCGGAAAATTACACTTCTCACTAGCGCAAGTGTCGCTCGTCAGGCCGTTGCAAGATAGGCCGGGGCCACTTGGCGGATTAGCGCAATATTTATCGCAAGATTCGAGACTGCTATAAGTACCGGACTTAATCGGGGTAGAAGAAGCGCAATAACTATTGCCAACGGGATCAGTGGCACAATCATAATAAGCACAATAGCCGTTACTGCTACTACCGGCAATCGGAGCGCCCAAGCGGCATTTAGCCGCTCCCGTGATCTTAGCATCAAAACAACAATTACTATGTTCTTGGCATTTAGTGATATCAGTAATGCCGGAACAAGGGTCATTGTCCAGACAATCCGCGGCACAGGCGGCCACACTCGGATAATTGCCGATCTTAAATGGCGTAGACGAAGCGCATTTAGTCGGATCGCCAGGAGGCACAGAGTCCAAGCTTTCACATTTATAATAAGCGCAATAACCAAAATCTGGATTATTCTTGTCCGTAGTCAAAGCTTGCCCATCGCCGCCGCGACAAATATCGTCGGCTGTCGCCGCTGTCTTGCGGGCGTCTAAACAGCAGGCGCTACTGTGGTCGCTACAATCCTGCCCGGATAAGCTAGCGCAGTCTGAACAGACGCCATCTGGAAAACGTGGATCATTAATCTCGCAGAACTGGCCGCTATGCCCCGAGCAATTGCAAGCGGCATCGCGTTCCGCCGGCGTATCACCAGCCGCTTTGCAGCCGCCGCAACGGCCCAAAGTTACATTATTGGTCTTACCGGTATCGGCGCCACAGGAGCCTTCACATTTCAAGGGGGCACAACAATCACGAGCGTCCTGACCGATCGTACAGCAACAGTCGCAAGTCGCTTTATCTGGCACGACGCATTTATCTTGGCCGTCCTGAAAATTATCAGCGCAGACCGCGCCGCTCGGACAGACTTTAGCGGAAACGCAATGTCCAACCGTATCGGTCGGCTGAATCTTTTCACAAGCCAAGCCGGCAGCGCAAACCGCGCAAGTGGAATTCAAATCAACGCATTTATTACCGCTAGACTTAGTCCAGCCATCTGGACAGGAAGAATTCAAGGTTATTTCCCAATTTTTAGCAACGTTACAAACAGCTGGAACCTGATAATCTTGGCCATCCCGTTCATAAGTAATTGTCTTAGCCAAATCGCAATTACCGACAGCCTCATTCTGCACGCACTTATCGATAGTCGAGTCATAATGGCAAGCAGCGCCCAATAGGCCGCAGCCGGTGAAGGCAGCACAGCTATAATCGCAATCGGCGACTATCTTTTGGCCGCCACCGGCATAAGGAGAACAAGAGCCGGGGACATTAGGACAGGCTGAGCCGGTCTGGCAAGCGCCGAAATAACTGGCTAAACCGGCGCAACTGGCAGTAGTTGGATCATCCGAGGCATTAAAGCTAGTATTAAAGCTCCATTCAAAAACTGAATTAGGAATATCAATAAAACAGTCGGCTAGCGCCTGGGCGCAGCGGCCGGACCGATAAGTATTCTTCGGACAACAGACTTGCGTACCACAATCAGAGTCGACCATACATTCCCCGATAGAAAAATTCATCTCATTCCCCCAGACACTATTATTAATAACGCGAACCGGACCGGTAATCGCTCCGGCTGGAACGGTTGTCTCGATCATATTCGCTCGGCCGTCTTTTTCGATCGTCCCCGTCGCTGATTTATCATAATTGAATTTAACCAAGCCCTCGCTGCCTAGCCGCCCGAAATATTCTCCCCAAAGAGTCACTGGCGTGTCGGCTGGACCGCGCTCCGGCTCGATCTTGCATAAGCTGGATCTTAGTTCTAGATTCTTATCAAAACGGAAAGAATTAGGATTTAATTTTTGCGTATCGACCGTTGTCGCGCCGATAGTCAGCTTGATAGTATGGTAGCCGTCAGCTAAGCCGGCTGGCACCTTGACGACTATCTGGTTATTTTTCCATACCGAATTCAGACACATTTCTGGAAAATCATAAGTCGCTTCGATATCATCGAAATAAACGCGTGAAGTGCCGCGGGCGCCGCCAAACAAATTTCCCCGGATCGTGACATACTGCCCGGCGTTGCCGCTGGTAGGATAAAAAGAGGAAATATAAGGTCCGGCGCCAGGCTCTGACTCCTTAGTAAAACGCAAGTAATTACTCTTCTCCGGCAAACCGTTAAGTTCGCTCTGAATAAAGCTGCCGGAATCGCCAGGTCGAATATTCGGCGTCGTCGAGGTCCCGGATAAACCGGAGCTGTCGACAAACTGGGAATCTAAGGCTTTGACATTATTTTCATAATTACCGAAGTAAGCTTGACCTGTATAGAGATTGATGCCTTGATAGCCGACAGCGGTAGTTAGGACGCCGCGGCTAGGGTCAAGATAGCATAAACCGGGGCGATTAATCCCGTTAACCCGGAAATCGGCAATCGACGGACCATAATCATTGCCGGTGGTATCACTGAGTCCGTCTTTATTGACTACCTTGATCGGTCCGGTACTGACACCGGCTGGAACGGCGATCACGATTTGGTCATCGCGCCAAGTGTCCAAGCAGGCCGAATTAAGGCTCGATGGCTCATTGCCAATTACCGGCGTAGTGCTGGCCGCAAAAATCACCTGGCTGGACGAAGAATAGGCGCCAAAATTCTTGCCAATTATCGTAATAAAATTATGCGCCGTACCATTAGGGGTGGTCAGGTCGCAAACCGTTGCGCAATCGCTATCTTGGAAACAGGATTTATTAGCGTTTTCCTGGCAAAAACCGCCCAAGGGACTGATTTCCGTAATGACCGGCGGGCCGTAACATAAGCAACTTTGCGGATTACAAGATAAGTAGTCGGCGCAACGATTATTATCAGGCGTGCAGGTGCCACCGGTTGCGTCGATATTGCAGGGATCGCCCAAATTGCCTTTCGGCTTACAGCCACAGTCGTTATTGTCGCAATATTTCCCCGGGGCGCAAATCTGATCAGCCGCTTGACAACCGGCACTCAGGCTAGAGTCACAGCTTTCCGGTCCGCCACCGTTATTGCCACCGCAATCAGAGCCGATACAAGAGCCAAAGCTTCCGCCGCTACAAACCATAGCTCCTCCACAACCGCAAGAAGCGACTTCCCCTTCATAGCAGCCGCCCGCGGAATTCCCGCCCGTGCCACCAAACCGGGTCAAAATAAACATCGCGATCCCCCAAGAAGCTAGAATTATGACTAGACCGATTATCCCATTGCGCAAGATTTTTTTTGCCGTTTCTATCTTTTCTTCATTACCGTTAGAAGTCAGCCATAAGAAGCCGGCGTAAGAGATCAAGCCGACAGCGATTACCCCTAAGAAACCCAGGATGATATTGATTACCCGCCCGGCCACGGTCCGCGGATCCGTCGCCGTAAGCGAGCCGGACAAACCATTGTTTACCTCATTAACGCCGAAACCCTGCGCTAAAACCGCCGGTGCAACCAGAAATCCGGCTGCTAATAGAATGAATGATAATAAATGTTTTAAAATTTTTTGAGGCACAATTTTGTAAATTTTGGAATTTATATCTTAACTTTTTATTTTATTGGCAATCCCCATCCGCGCCCAAAATGCTCGTCGGGTTGCCGAAACAGCAGGACGGCTGATCTGGCGTTACAGCACAATCCGGCCCAACGCTTGGCTTAAAACAATTCTGATAAATATCTTTAACGCCCGAACCAACCTGTGCTTTAAAAGTCGATGATTGGGCGAATGGCGAATGCCAAATCTTAGCGACCGTCAGATCTGGCTCGCCATCGAAAGGGGCGGAATCTAAATTATCATTCAAGACCCAATACCCCAAAGGGGCAACAGAAGTGCTACGTAAATTTATCAATTTATGCTCAGTCTTAGAATTACCATTATCGATAGCGATACTACCGGTCCGCAAAGTGCTATTCAACATCAAAGTATTGAAATGAATTTCGACCGGGTCAATCAGCTTCACGGCTCCCTCGCCCTGGACAGGCTTGATAGCCGTAATCTGCGGCGGATTCAACATAATTTGGTCGTTAATATAGAAAGACCATTTATACTTATCTTGCTGGCCGATATTGACCGGGGATGTAGCGCTATAATTATCATAATAAAAGCTCCGGGGGCCGTCGGCAAAAGCGCTGCGATCGCCGTCGAAAGAATTAACCGCGGCGTCGATAATGCCATCGAGGCTGCTGAGATTCGCGGCCGGATAATTCTTATTTTCCGGATTCTGGCAGGTCTTATAGCCGAGCGGCGTATCAGAACAGGTCTTAAAAGGGCTATAAGCCAAGCAATCCGCGTCAGTATTGCAAGTTTTTAAATTAGCGGCCATCAATTCGACGGCTAAATGGCTATTGGCGGGTAAACAATAAATCTTTTCGCCGCATCCGTTCAAGCCGCATTCCCGATCAGAAATAAATTCGACAGTCCGATAGCCATTACTGACTGTAAATTTCCCGCCCAGATAATCTCCCACGCAAACACTATTTTCACATTTATAAGAGCGGCAGGCCGCATCGCTATTACAGAAAGTTCCGGCCGGGCTGCTGGAAGCGGACGCATTCACGACGCGGATATACTTAGCGACTTCGACAGCTGAACCGGAAATAGTGAGCGGATTGACCGCTTCGCTGAAATTAATCTGGATAGCAGAATTCATTGGCCGATCCTTCTTATCTTTCATCTGATCCAGCTTCTGGCCGTCGCTACCTCCTGCTAAGGGCGTTATCGCCAAGGCATCTGTATTAGTCGTCGTCACGGCAATATTGTTACCGCTCTGTCCCGCGACTTTAGCCGCTAAAGAGACAATATGGCCGATACGATCAACGACGATATCAGGGTGTCCGCTCAACTCGGCCTGGATATTCAAAGCTTGGGTCACATTATTACAGCTACTCGGCACGGGGATATTATCGTTTTCACCTGTGGCAGCAAAAGTATAGACAGTGCCATTAACCGTCAAAGTGTCAGCTAATTGCTCCGGACTGATGGAAATATCCCAAGCGTTCCCCTCTAAATGGGTCGAACTGGTAAAAGATAGAATGTCCTTAAAAGAGGCGCGGCCCGAAGAATCAAAATCAGCAATGCCAAGAGGATTGTTGTTACCATCGAACAATTGCGCTTTATTAGGCGAGCCCGCCGGAACGACTACCTTAAAAGAAGATAAAGAGCCATGATAATCTAAATCTACTTGGACCTTAGTCGGGCTGGTGCCGATTGGACTGACTGCTTTAACCTGAGCGGGTGAATAAATTTTCGGACAAACGCTGACGGCGATAGCGCCGCTGGCCGCCTTAGCCGGAATCGTGGTCTGAAAAACATCTTGTTCATTATCAGGCAGAGGAAATATCCCGGACGGGGCAACTAGAGGCGGTATCAGATCCAGGCTGCTCGTGACCGTAAAATTCCATGCCGCGTAATCAGCGTCGCAATTCTTAAATATTGAAGAGCCATCGGATTTCTTAAGCTGATTCGTTAATTTCACTGAATAATCCGTATTGCCGCTCGATACGCCGAGAAGGCTGGCTGGCGTTAATATCAAAGTCTTATTGCCGCTCGCTACGGAAAGATAAATATCCGTAATATTGCCGTTCGGAGCGGGGCAAGAAGACCCGGGACAAGCGTCTCCTAAATCAGTCTTGTAAACGCGGATGGCGGCCGGATTTATCTTATTGCAATCCGTATTATTACAGGCGCAGACCGTGCCCGAAGCATTAGAACACAGATTATCCGCCTTAACCGCTTCTTTGAAAGTAACCATGATCGAAGTATTGCGCGGCACTTCCGACTGATTAGGCGCCGGGTAAAAACTCTCGATACTACAAGCGCCAATCGCGCCAATACCAGGGTTAGAAAAGCTTCCACCGCTACCGCCTGGATAGCTTGTGCCGCCCGTCCCGCCGGTCGCATCTAACAAACGCGATAGGACGAAAGTCGCTATTCCCCAAGCGGATAAAATGATCACTAATCCGATAATGGCATTCCGGAGGATGGCTTTGGCTCGCGTTATCTTCTCTTCATCGCCGCCGGAGGTAGTCCACAAAAAACCGGCCGCCATAATCAGAATCACCGCGATAGCGCCCAAAAAACTCAAAGCGATCTGGATGATCCGTCCCGCGACAATCCGCGGATCGGTCGCCGCCAATGAACCTCCTAAACCATTATTTACTATATCCAAACCAAAATCAGCCGCTAACGCAAAATCAGCCGCTAAAATCATTCCTAAAAAAGCAAAAATCAGGATGATTAATTTATTTTTTTTAGTCATGAAAGCAAACTACTAAAGTTTTTAAATCAAACCTCTTATGGTATAATTATTATGCTTTTATTATATCATAAAAGACAAAAAAAGGACAAAGGGATATGACGATCGAACGAGTGATCAAAAAATTCCAAGATAACCATCCCGGCGCGGACGTCACAGTCTTGCAGCTAGCCTTCGAATTCGCTGACGCCGCCCATGACGGCGCGTGTCGCAAGAACGGCGAACCATATATCCAACACCCGCTCCACACTGCCTACACCCTGGCGGAAATCAAGGCTGACGCCGCGACGGTCGCGGGCGGACTCTTGCATGATGTCCCAGAAGATACCAGCCGGACCTTGGAAGAAATCAGGTCCTTGTTCGGACCGGAAATCGCTATGCTCGTCGAGGGGGTCACTAAGCTCGGCAAAATCAAATACCGCGGCATTGAACGATATCGGGAAAACCTGAAGAAGATGTTCCTGGCGATGGCGGCGGATCTGCGCGTCGTTTTCATCAAATTCTGCGATCGCTTAAATAACCTGCGCACCCTGGAGAACCTGCCGCCGGACAAACAAAAAAGGATTGCGCGGGAAACTTTGGAAATTTACGCGCCGATCGCCGGACTTTTAGGTATTGCCCGCTTAAAATGGCAGATGGAGGATATCTGCTTTAAAGTCCTATATCCAGAGGAATACCAGGAATTAGAATATAAATACGAGGTGGAGAAGAAGGTAGAACGCAACCAATTTTTCCAAAAAATCAAAAAGATCCTCAC
This sequence comes from Patescibacteria group bacterium, assembly GCA_041651195.1. Taxonomy (GTDB): domain Bacteria; phylum Patescibacteriota; class Patescibacteriia; order Patescibacteriales; family UBA12465; genus UBA12465. Next base: position 43,737 of record JBAZJR010000004.1, on the reverse strand, counting down.
CGTCAAATTAGAGGAGGCTGGAATTAAATGTACGGTAGAAGTCCGCTTTAAGCATCTCTACAGCATCTATTTAAAGATGCAGAAGAAAGATCGTAAATTTGATGAAATCTACGATGTTTTCGCCTTACGGCTGATCGTCCCGACTATTGATGACTGCTATAAATCATTGGGCGTCATCCACACTCTCTGGAAGCCGAAGCCGAATCGATTTAAAGATTATATCGCTGTCCCGAAGCCCAACGGTTACCGCTCGCTCCACACAACAATCTTCGGGCCGGAGGGCAAAACAACGGAATTCCAGATCAGAACCCAAGAGATGCATGAAGAAAGTATTTACGGTTTAGCCGCCCACTGGTACTATAAGGCGCGGCAAGGCGGCTCTTACCAGGCTCCGGCCTGGCTCAAAGAGATCATTGAGATCCAAAAAGAAATCACCAACACCAGCGAATTCGTAAAAAAAATAAAATTGGATATTTTCCGCGATCGGATATTCGTCTTCTCACCGAAAGGAGATGTCTTCGAGCTGCCGGAGCAAGCGACGCCGATTGATTTCGCTTATGCCGTCCATACCAATATCGGTAACCACGCGGCGGGCGTGATTATCAACGATAAGCTAGGCCGTCTGGATCAAGAACTGAAGAATGGCGACTTTGTCGAAATTATTACAGAAAAAAAACGCCCTTATCCGAACCGCGACTGGTTAAAATTCGTCAAGACGAAAAGAGCGCGCGACCGGATCAAGCAGTTCGCCAAGAAATCAAAACTGGAGACCATCAAACGTTTCATCCCTGGAATCAACAGATGAAATATTATGTCTTCGATAAAATTCTACCCAAATACAGGTTTCACTCTTGTTGAGCTGATAGTCGTAATCGCGATTATCGGCCTGCTGTCGTCACTATCTATCGTCGGGCTCAATTCTGCCAGAGAAAAGGCTAAAATAACTCGCCGTTTAGCCGATATGAAACAAATCCAAACAGCCCTAGAAGTATACTATGATATTTATGGATATTACCCTCCCCCTAATAACAACGATGACAACTGTAGCGGCTGGGATACTGGGAATAAAGATCATGAACTGCTCGCCGGATATCTGCCTGGCATCATGAACATAGTTCCGGGTGACCAAGATACGACGGGTTGTAATGGCTATAATTATTACCGCTATGGAACCGGCAACTACGGCTGCAACAGCGCCCGCGGCGCTTATTACGTCCTAGGTATCCGCGGCACTGGTAAAACTTATCCAACCAGCCCTGGCTGGACTTGTCCGAACCGCAGTTGGAATGGTGAATTTGAATGGGTGGCTGGAGCGTTTGAAAGATAGATTATATGGCTCACCAAAAAGGCCGCCCGTGATAAATCGCGGGCGGCCTTTCTCATCGTAACCAAGAATAAAAACTATGGGCGCATATTGCTTTCCGGCAATTTCCCGATCTTGCGCAAATATTCATTTTTCTTGTGCAATTTTAATCCGATCAAGGCGTGCTTCTTCTGCAACTGCTTGGTCGTTTTGGACGCAAGGTGTTGTTTGGAACGCGCTTTTTCCAAACGCTTGCTGTTCTTCAAGCCCTTCTTGAACTTACGCAAGAAACTTTCAAAACTTTCTCCAGGTTTTCTTTTAAAATCCGCCATATAATCCACCTTCCTTTCTATTATTAACTTTTTTTTCAATTAATTTATCTTTTTTAGCCAGGCGCTCCCTGATCTTCTTAAAAACGATGGTCTCCTGGGCGCCCGAATCCATATCGCGCATCAAGATCGTTTCGTCCATAATCTCTTTCTTCCCTAAAATCAGACAGGTCTTGGCTCGCATATTCACTGCTTCTTCTAATTGGATCTTCAGGCTATCGGAAGCGAAAGATTGGCGGACATTAAAGCCAGCGAGACGTAAATCTTCAAATAACTGCATTGACTTTAGCTTGGCCTGATCGCCCAATTGGGCAATAAACACTATATCCTCTTCCGGCTTATTAATCAAGAGGGCTTTATCTTTGATCCGAGCGATCGTCCGTTCTAAGCCGATCGCGAGGCCGATAGCCGCGGTCGGGGCGCCGCCCAAGCTCTCAATCAGAGAGTCATAACGGCCGCCGCCAGCCAAAGCGATCTTGGAAATCAGTGAGCCGTCTTCATTCGCCGGCCAAAATTCAAATACGGTATCGCTATAATAATTTAGTCCACGCACCAGATAAGGATTAAAATTATAATCAATATTCAATTCATCTAAGAATTCCAGGGTCTTGGCAAAATGTTCACGGCTTTCCGAAGATAAATAATCTGCTATCTGCGGCGCCTCTTCGGCCAATTTTAAGCAGCTCTCTTCCTTGCAGTCCAGCAAACTCAGGCAATTCTTACCGATATTATTCTTACAATAATGGCAGAGTTTGGAACGCCGGCCTCTTTCTTTGTAAAAGGCCGCCAGCTTGCTGCAATATTCACGCCGACATTCCAAGGAGCCGATGCTATTGATCTGGACCTGGGTCTTGATCGAGAGTTCCTTGAAAAAATTGTGGGCAGCCGCTATGAGCAGCGCTTCCGAAAGCGGCTTATTGTCTCCAATAATCTCAAAATCCGCCTGGGTAGATTCTCGGTAATGCCCGGTCTGGAGTTTTTCATGACGGAAGATCGGACCCAGAGAAAAGAGACGCACCGGCTGGCCGCTTTCTCCGAGGTTATTCTCTAAATAAGCTCTGACGATCCCCTGGGTGAGCTCCGGCCGCAAGGTAACTTTCTCGTTCTTTTCTCCTTCGACAAAATAAAATTCTTTACCGGTGCTACGCCGGGTAGATTTCTTATATAAATCATAAGTCTCTAGGGATGGCGTCTTAATCGTCGCGAAATTATAAAGTCGAGCATACTCGCGCGCCTTGTCTACGACAAAGTCAAAATATCGGCTATCCGCGCCGACCAGATCTTTCATTCCTAAAAGCCGCGGCGGGACTTTTTCATTACGCTTTTCAAGGCTTTTGGCCGTTTCCGGCATGTTTTTTTTGCGCCTGGGCATAAACTTAATTATTATATTGCGGCCAAGATTCGGAACCAAAAAACGCTAATTTCGTCGGCGGCCAGCCGCGGAATAAGACTTTCCCGGTGATAAAACTCTTATCGACCGGTCCGAAATTGCGCGAATCCTTAGAGGCGTTGCGATTATCGCCAAGCACGAAATATTCATTCGGACCGATGGCTATCTTGCTCTCGCTCTGATCATAAGTCAAGAGGTCAGAAGGCAGATACTCTTCAGGCAAGGCGAAGCCGTCTGGATATTCGGCATTAAAGATCATAATCTGGCCATCTTTGATCTGAATCTCTTCGCCGGGCAAACCGATGATTCGCTTAATAAAATATTCCTGCGGATCGCGCGGATAACGGAAAACGATGACTTGCCCGCGACGCGGCGCTTCAAAGCGGTAACTAATCTCATCGATAATCAGATATTCGTGATCATAAAAGTTCGGCTCCATCGAGGCGCCCTTGACATAGAACGGCTGAATCAAAAAATAGCGAACCGGCAGGATGATCGCCAAGGAAATCGCTACTACTTTCGTAATCTCCCAAACAAAGAGAAAAAATTTCTTCATAAATTAGACAATAATTATCCCCACTATATCAGAAAACAAGAAAAAAATCAAATAGCTTAATTTAGCTTATATTTAATAAATAAACATTGCGTCTCCGTAACTGAAGAAACGGTATTTTTGGCTAAGCGCTTGCCGATACGCCAGATCTATATTCCCCTTGCCAGCCAGCGCGCTGACTAGCATCAGGAGGCTAGATTTAGGCAAATGAAAATTAGTGACCAAGGCATCAACTACCTTGAATCTATAGCCAGGATAGATAAAGATATCGGTCCAGAAAGATTGAGTTCTCACCTGGCGTAAATCTAAAGATTCTAAAGTCCGGCAGCTGGTGGTCCCGACAGCGATAACGCGCCCTCCAGTTTCTTTTGTCTTAATGATAGCTCTGACGGCCGCTACGCCAACTGACGCGAACTCGCTGTGCATCTTATGTTCGCTGATCTTTTCCGTCTTTACCGGCGCAAAGGTGCCCAGGCCAACATGCAAAGTAACCGCTACTATCTTTACGCCGCGGGCTTTTATTTTCTTCAATAGGCTCTTGGTAAAATGCAAGCCGGCTGTCGGCGCCGCGACGGAACCGACCTTACGTGCATCAGCAAAAACGGTCTGATAACTAGACTTATCGCTATCCATTTTTTTATTCCTTTTGATATAAGGCGGCAGAGGAACCAGGCCGATCTGGTTGATTGCACGCCAGAATTTGTCGCCCGTCAGATTAAATCCGACTTGCCAGGTACCATTATTATTATTTTTGAGGATAGTCGCCTGTAGGCCGCGCGAAAAATCAACCTTTACGCCTTCTTTCGCCCGGCCGCCGACCAAGCACTCCCAGACGTTGCCATCTGATTTCCGGACTGACAGCTGCCGGTGCAAAAATATCTCTACCGCGCCGCCGGTTAATTCCTTACGTCCCAGGAGACGCGCTGGGAAAACCTTGGAATTATTCAAAACTAAAAGATCGCCCGGCCGCAAATGATCAATCAAATTATAAAAATGATCATGTTCGACTTTCCCTGTTTTCTTATCTAACAATAAAAGCCGCGAGTGGTCCCGCGGTTTAGCCGGCTCTTGGGCGATCAGGGCGGGCGGCAGATAGTAGTCAAAATCAGAAACTTGATACATATAATATCTTCTCATTATAAACCGGATTGCCCGTCATGGCCTGCCTGCTCATTTAATTTATTTAAGATAATACTCTTTAAGTCTTCGGCTTTTTGTTTCTTTAATCCAGGAATATTAATTTTATGTCCCCAGGAACCGACTAAATCCCCAAAGTTGCCGAATTGGTTACCGCTTTTAGAAGCGTCCTCTAGGCTTAGAGATGCGATACCAAATATTTTGTCAAAAAAACTCTGCTTTACTAAAATGTTTTGGATTACTCCATAAACTAAATTCCTTTGCCTCTTAAAAATTATGCCCTGTCTAACCGAGATGAATTTATCATTAAATAAAAAATGAAAATTAATCCTGGCTAATCCATTAATTAACAGCATTATAATCAACGAAGAAATAACTATTATAAAAATTACAAAAAAATCCAGAGCTAAGCTCAGACAAATTTTAATAATTATCAATAGAAGCACTAAATATACGAAATTAACTTTGAATATCCAAATCGGGCTGATCGGGTAGGTCTTTTCCGTAATAGCCTGACTACTATTAATATTATCCATATTTATAGAAATGAGAAATTACGCTTGAAGTTTCACGATTTTTTGTTGGATAGTGCTCAATAATAAATTTTTTAACCCGTCCGCCGCTTCTTTCCCCACGCCGTCAATATGAGCTTCCAGGCCAGAGGAGAATGTGGCACTAGATAAATGAACATCATAAATGCCCAGGAGACGATCAAAAAAATCCTGATCAACATAAACGTCCTGAATCCTTTCATAAGGAATGGAAATCTCTTTTGGCGTAATCGGCCCCTTTCTGATAATGATAAAATTATCAGTCAAGTCATAAAAGTACGTGGAAAAATACCATTTTTGATAAAAATAACCCAATAAAAGAGTAATGGCGGCAAAAACCAGATAACCAAGAACTAGAAAGCCGATATATCTTAAAGATTTTTGATCCAAAATAATAGGGTTTTCGCTGGTGACTGAACCGACATTCAGCGAATTGTTGATAAAATAACCGATGCTTATTATTGCTAAAATCACTAATATATGACCGAGGCCGGACAGATTACCAGAAAAAAAGGTTTTTTTAATAATTTTTTTCTTGCTCAAAGGGAACATTTCCCTGGTCTTGCTCATAGCAATAGTCATATTTTTGCCAAAAAATTAATTATTTAATAAATAGTCACTTTCTTCTATACCAGTTTCTCCGCCCCCGGCTCCCTCAACCCCAGATGCTGATAGCCAAGCGCGGTCACTAAACGGCCGCGCGGCGAACGATCCAAAAAACCGAGCTGCATCAGATACGGTTCATAGATATTTTCTATCGTGTCCATTTCTTCGCCAGTCGCAGCGGCTAAAGTATTGAGGCCGACCGGTCCGCCTTTGAATTTATTGATAATAGTTTCCAATATCCGCCGATCGACTAAATCCAGGCCCAGCGCGTCCACTTCCAACATATTAAAAGCCTCTAAGCTGTCTTTTAAAGACACCCGGCCATCGCCCTTTACCTCGCAATAATCGCGCACCCGTTTCAAGAGGCGGTTAGCAATGCGCGGGGTGCGGCGGCTGCGCTTGGCAATCTCTTGAAGCGCTTCCTGATCTACCTCGACTCCCAGGATACCAGCGCTCCGCCTGATAATTTTCTCGATATCATCAGTCTCGTAGAAATTCAAGTGATGAGTGATCCCGAAACGATCACGAAGCGGTGAGGACAAGAGGCTCGCCAAAGTAGTCGCGCCAATAATGGTAAATCTGGGCAAGTCTAGACGTAAAGTGCGGGCGCTCGGACCCTTGCCCATAATAATATCTAAGGCATAGTCTTCCATGGCCGGATAAAGGATCTCCTCGACCGTCTTATTCAGCCGATGAATCTCATCAATAAATAAGATGTCGCCTGGTTCTAAATTGGTCAAGATAGCCGCCAAATCGCCGCTCTTTTCAATCGCCGGCCCGGAAGTGACGCGGATATTCGCTCCGATCTCATTAGCAATAACATGCGCCAGGGTCGTCTTGCCCAAGCCGGGAGCGCCATAAAGCAGGACATGCTCGATCGGCTCGCCCCGTTTTTTGGCGGCAGCGATGGTAATTTCTAAATTTTGTTTGATCTTTTCCTGGCCGACATATTCTATGAGGGTTTTGGGGCGCAAAGACAGATCCAGGGCGTCATCGCCTTGGCGTTCGATCGGGCTGATTAAGCGGTCATTATTCATAGTCATATGATGATTATACAATATTTACGGACAAATGTTAGCTTTAGGGATAGTAAAGGCAATATCGTCACTGCTCGGCCAAAGGCCATCCGGACCGGCTGACCGGATAGTGTCGGCCCAGGTACCGCCTCCCTCACATTCATTCTCATCAAGCAAATACGGGCTTCCCCAAGGATCACGTTTTAATTTATTAACGCCTAAGGCGATGCCGCCGGATGCAATTTCAATATTATTCAAATCAGTAATCCACCGCACATAACAAGTATCGCTTTCCGGTACATTTCTGAGGTCGCGTACGCCGCCATAAGAGCCGCCGCATGCACCAGTGCAAATGCTACAACCAGAACCGGTAATTTGCAATAAAACTTTATTAGTTTCTCCTTGCGCAATCGCTACCGCCCGCATAAACTGGCTTATATCAGACTGGACGGCAGCAATCTTGGCTCTATGGCGGGAACTATTTAAAGCCAAAATAGAAATGGTTGATAACAGACCGATAATCGCGATAACTACCAATAATTCAATGAGAGTAAAGCCGACTGACGGTCGACCCGACCATAATATACGGTTAATATTTCCTGATCTGAACATAAATTTATAACCGAAATATAAAACCTATGTTATGGCGCTGGCTCAAGTCTGCCGAAATTCGCAAATCGAATTAAAATCGCAGAAATCACACATCCGCGACGGCGTCGGCGCGAAATTCCGGCTTTTGATAGCTTTGATCTCCGCCCCCACCTCCAAGCGCAATTTAGCAAAATCCTTTGCCGTCGCCATAAAAGATAATTTCTCGCCACTCTCTAAATAGTAGTAGCTAAGCCGGCTGACTTTTAATCCCAGGAACTCTTCCAAAAATAATTGATAGAGGATCAGCTGGCGTTTGGCAGCGAAATCCAGTTTGGTCTTGGCCGTACCGGTCTTATAATCGACGATTTCCAAAGTCCCGTCTGCCAGCTTATCGACGCGATCGATCGTCCCTTTGATAATATCCTCGCCGATCTTGAAGGAAAACTTCTTTTCCAGGAAAAGTATCTCGGCCGGGCGCTGTTCCAGCCAGGCGGCTAGGAATTTATGGAGCGAGGCCTGCCCGCGCGCCCGATACTGATCACGCGTCAGCTTATCCGGATAACCATCCGGCTGCCAGAATTCTTTATAAAGCTCCTCTAATCTTGCTGCACTAATTAATTTTTTCAGCGCTTCAGCTTTAGTAGACTCGGCTTCTTGCCCGATAACGGTTGCGCCGAACAGATCCCCCTGCCATGCTGGCCGAGCGCTTAAGAGAGGTAATAAAAAATTATATAAAGTATTATGGAGGACACGACCAAAAATCAGAGAAGCCTTATCTTGCGGCACCGGCACCTTCAGGATGAAAGCGAATTTATACTGCAAAGGACAGGTAGAGTAAGCGGCTAATTGCGAAAAAGAAAATTTTGCCGGGAGCGGATAAACATCGGCCGCCGCCTGATTCGCACTGAGCGCCAGCTCACGTGCATTCAAGCGGTGCAAATCGCGCAAAAACTCATTTTTTTCGCTTAAAATAATCTCCGGCAAGACTTCGCTCTCTAAACCTAGCTCCGTAATAAAACGCGATGGCTTCTTTTCTCGTACGCCGCCGTAATCTCGCGCGCTCGTCAGATACAAGCCTTCCTTGGCGCGCGTCAGGGCGACATAAAATAGGCGCCGCTCTTCTTCCAGATGGACATCCGGACTGGCTGTGATTTTTTCTCTAACCAGGGCATCGGGGATAGATATCTTCTCGCTGCGCGAAATAGTCGGGAATTTTTTGTCGACTAGATTGACCAGGAAAACATATTTGAACTCCAGTCCTTTGGCGCCGTGGACCGTCATAACCTTAACTGTATCCGCGTCGGCGAAATCCAGCTTCAAAGCGCCGGTCTCGCCCGCTTCGAGCTCCAGATTGATAGCCGTCAAGAAATCTTTCAGCCGCAGATCCGGTTCCGCTTCTTCTAGGCGCTTTATCTTCCGATAAAATTGATTCAAATAAGAAAATAATTCGAGGTCACGATCACGGTCCAGATCGGCCAATAGGCCGGAGTCATAAGCAAAATGCAAAAAAATTTTGGTCGGCGACACGGATGCGGCCAAACGCGAATGCTCGGCGATCAAAGCTAATAATTTATTGATATTCTGGACGCTTTCCGCGCTGATGCCGACAATCGCATTGATATTTTTCAGAGCCTCAAAAAGCGACCAGACCTTCCGGGCGGCCATCTTATTAATCGTGATCAGATCCGTATGCGCGACCTTGAAAGGCTCCATATTCAAGACTCGGAACAGAGCGGCGGATTCGTGATAATTATCCAATAATTTAAAATAGGCCAAGATATCCAAGATGAGTGGCTTATAATATAGGCCGCGCCAGGACATAAACTGATTCGGTATCCCTTGGCGGCTCAGTTCTTTGACATAAGCTTCGGCCGTATCGTTAGCCCGCACTAAGATCGCGAAATCAGACCAATTAACCGCATCCTGTCGCGCGACAAAAAGATCCTTTATCTGCTGGGCGACAAAAGAGAGTTCATCGGCCTGCGTGGCAAAGTTAAAAAATCGGACAGCCGGCTCCGTGCCGGATTTTCGAACAGCTACGCCATCAGCCTTCAGCCGCTTATCGATCCGCAATTTCACCTCGAGCCGGTTCGGATCATTATGCTTGATGAATTCATAGGCGTAATCCAAAATTTCCTGCCGTGAACGATAATTTTCGGTCAAGATGATCTCGGTCGCGCGCGGATAATCGTCCTTGAACTGCATGATATTAGATAAGGAGGCGCCACGGAATTTATAGATCGCCTGATCGTCGTCACCGACCACGACTAGGTTATGTTTCGGCGCGGCGAGCAGTTTGACCAATTCATATTGAGCCCAGTTCGTATCCTGAAATTCATCCACCATGAGGTAATGGAACTTAGCCCGATAAAAATCCAGGATATTGGGGCGTTCACGAAATAATTTTAAAGTATAAACGATTAAATCCCCGAAATCCAAAAAATTGTTTTCCAGGAGCAGCTGATTATAAATATGATAGGCCTCCGCGAGCTCCTTGATCCGGCCGATTTCTAATTCGCCACCCTCATCTTCTCCCGCGGTTTCCCTCGCCATCGGCCGCGCACTCCGCGCCGCCCCTTTCTTTTTCGGCAGAACCCTGGCTGTCTTAGCTAATTTTTGGCCGCTAAGGCGCTGATCCTGATCCGACTCTAATTCTTCCGCGTATTTCAGATATTCCGCGGCCGAAATATTTTCATCTTTCAGGCGAGAAAAATGATGGATCAATTCCGAAATGAACTTAGTCGGATTACCTAAAGGACGGTAATAATCTAAGTTAAAGCGGCTAAGATTCTTCTTGATCAGCACCCATTGGTCGGTTTCGGTAAGCAGCTTAAAGCTAGCATTCAAGCCGATATCCAGACCGAACTCCCTTAAGATCCTCTCCCCGAAGCTATGGAAAGTATTGATCCAGAGGTCGACATAGCCATAAGGCAGGATTTTGTCCGCCCGCTCCTCCATCTCGCCCGCCGCCTTTTCCGTAAAAGTCAGAAGCAGGATTTCATCGGTCGATACTTTTTTATCCATGATCAAGTAAGCTAGGCGATTGATCAAAACTGTAGTCTTCCCAGTGCCGGCGCCAGCCACGATCAAAAGCGGGCCAGTATCATGCGTGACCGCCCGCTTCTGCGCGGAATTAAGATGCGATAGATCCATCTTATTGCCCATATAACGATTAAAATTTAAGGATCGGCTGGAATCGCGCGGCTTCGACCCGCCCGATCAAAGCCAGGTTCAGACCGCGGTCGACAAAGACTCGGCGGGCCGCTTGGCGTAATTCCAATGCTGTGATCCGATTGATCTTTTTCAAGAATTCCGCCGGCGTCATGATCTTTTTCCGGAGGATCGCCTGGCGGACATACCAATTAGCCAAATTGTCGGTCGCTTCGAGCTGCAATAAAGATTTGCCTTGCAGGAGATCTTTGGCGCGTTTTAATTCTTCAGCACTGACCAGGTCAACCGTCATCTTCTTGTATTCCGCCAGGATAATCTTGACTGCTTCTTCCGCTTTATCAATCGGAACGCCCGCTTGGGTCGTCAAATAACCAGAATCAGAATAAAAATCAGCCATCGTCCGGACGTAGTAAGCCAAACCATTCCTTTCCCGCAAGTTGATGAACAAGCGGGAACTCATAGAGCCGCCCAGAATAACGGCTAAAAGACGCATTTTAAATTCTTCCGGATGACCGATCGGATAAGTCCGGACACCTAAAGATAAATTAACCTGGTCGATCTTTTTAACAGCCACCCGCACTTGAGGCGCCGACTGCCTCTCTTTAACTATCGGCTTATCACGCCAAGCATTGGCCGGAAAAGCGGCCAGCATCTTAGACACGGCTTTTTTGTCTTCCTTCCTGATTCCGCCCGCTAAGACAGCGTAGGCGCTGCGAGCGCCATATTGCGCCTGAAAATATTTCAAAAAATCTTTCTTCTTAAAGCGCTGGATATTAGCTTTCGTCCCGATAGTCTCCCAACCAGCTGGCGTATCGCCATACAAGCAAGCCTCAAAGACGTCTTCCACATGCATGAGCGGGTTATCTTCATACATATTCAGCTCCTCGATGATCACGCCCTTTTCCCTTTCGATCTCGGCTGGATCGAATAAAGAATTAAGGAGCATATCGCTAATGATGTCTAGTGCCGCTCCGAGCTTAGGAGACGCGACCTTAACCCAGTAGCCGGTAAATTCTTTGGTAGTAAAAGCGTTATATTCGCCGCCCAAAGAATCTAATTCGCTCGACAGCGCCAAAGTATTCGGCCGGCGCGCCGTTCCCTTGAAAAACATGTGCTCCAAAAAATGGGATAAGCCGTTAGTCTGGCGCGTTTCATATTTAGAGCCGGTCTTGATGACTACGAGCGCGGTCACGGTCGGCGCACCCTTGATCGGCACGGTAATCAAAGGAATCTTATTTGACAAGATATTAACTTTATATTTATTCATACTAATATAGCTTATTAATAAATAATCTTTCGGGCTGTGTTTTAAATTTACCACATCTTTGATATAATTTGAAGTAAAGACAAATCCTCTAACCTTATTTAATTTTTACCCCTATGCCTTATAAAATCAGCGATCGAGACCTGGTCCTAAACCACGGCCGGCAATATCAGATCCTGCGGGTTAAAGATCTGCCGGATGAAGAGAGGCCGCGCGAAAAAATGATTAAAGAAGGCGCAGGCAGCCTAAGCTCAGCCGAACTTTTGGCAGTCGTCTTGGGTGTCGGGACAAAAAAAGAAGAGGTCTTTTCTATGGCCAATCGACTCCTCAGAGAATACGGCGAAAAAGGCATCGCTTATCAAAAAGACCCGGCAATCATCGAAAAAGACCTGAAAATCCCGACTGCCAAGGCCTGCCAGATCGTCGCTTGCTTTGAATTAGGCCGGCGCTTCTACCAAAAGAAGCCGGGCGGCTCTATCACTATCCGGACGGCCGCCCAAGCTTTTAATCACTTGAAAGAGATGGGCAACCTAAATAAAGAACAATTCCGCGGCCTATACCTAAACACCCATTACCAGCTGATCCACGATGAAGTGATTTCTCTCGGCACGCTTGACGCTTCCCTGGTCCAACCGCGCGAGGTCTTCCGCCCGGCCTTAGAATACTCGGCGGCTGCGATCATCATCGCCCATAACCACCCCTCTGGCGTCCTAAAAGCGACGCGGGCAGATGTCGAAATAACTAATAAACTACTGGAAGCGGGCAATATCTTGGGAATTGAGGTTTTGGACCACCTAATCATCAGCAAAGATAAATTCGTCAGCATCATTTAAGCTATGCCCAAGAAATATATGATCAGGCCTCTCGTCTGGTCGGTCAAAGACGAGGCGGGCGTAAGATTCCACGTACAGAGCGACGATTATTTCGGCACCATCGCGACCATTCTGCGCTTGCTGCGGCAGAAAATAAAAAAAGACGGTTGCGCCGACGCGGCCGTCTTCAAAAAAACTCTAAATAACCTAGAAAGCGATCTACTCTTCCTCCAGACTAATTATTATATCCAGCCGAAGGTTCAAAGCAAGCCGAGGATAAAGAAGAGAAAAACTAATCCGAAAGGCAAACTCAAGAGCCAGTGATCGAATGACATCAGGACGATCAAGGCGATCAAAACCGCCGCGGAGAAGGCCTCTCGGCGATTTTTTTTAATCAGGAAAAAGAGGAAGGCCAAGAAAGAAATGACCGCCAAAAAGCCAGCCTCGGCCCACAGAAGAAGAAAAACATTGTGGACTGGCTGATAAGACCAAGGATCTTTAAGGGACGCATCCCGCGAAGCCACGGCCACCGTATAATTACCAGTCCCAACCCCAAACCAATTATCGCGGATCAGCGCGGCAGCCTGCCCTAGATATTCCTCTCTTTCTAATAACGATTTTTGTTCTAGACGGGCTTCGCCGCCGATCCTAGCCTGCAACAAATCCCGATAAGGATAAGCGACGATCAGGAGCATGATGGCGGAAAAGAATGCTAACGCGATGAAGCGGCCAAGAATCCAGCGATCCGGCTTAGCGATCAGGATAATCAGGAGAATCGCGAACCCGATGGCATAGGCTAGCCAAGCGCCGCGGGAAAAAGTAAAAAATAAAGAAAAGAGACCGACAAAATAAAAAATGAATAATAAGACTGAACCGATCGCCTCCCGTTTAGAGCGGATCATCTTTTTCTTGGCCAATAAATAACCAGTAATAAGCAGGGCGACCGCGAGGACGCCGCCTAAAATATTGGGGTGATCCAAGCCGCCATAAGCGCGCAGCCAACGGCCGGAAGCGGCCTCGACAACGGCGGTTCCTAAGATATCGGCGTCATGTTCCGCTAAGCCGAGGTACTTGCAAGCCGGTGCCTGTTGCGCCAAAAATTGGTAAATCCCTAAAATAGCGTGCAAAAAAATGCTGGCGAAGAAAAAATAGATAATCTTCAATTTATCTAAAAAGGTGTCTTCATAGCTGATCGTCTCTGTGCCGACTCGCAAGAGATAGAAGAGGCCGATGCCAGTCAAGAACAGGAGATAATGATAAAAGGCTAATAGCTGGTCGGGAGCAAAGAAAAAAGAGCTCAAAATCGCGACCTCTAAGACGGAGAGGGCTAGCCATAAAGGCGAAATCCTTTCATCATCGGCACGATAACGTAGTTTATAAACAAAAAAACTGACTAAGATTAGAAGTAAGAGCAGATGGCTTAAATACAAGGAAATTTCCTGGAAGTTAGTGGCTCCAGGACGCATGATGATCTTGGTCTGCCAGGGAAGCAGGAAGACCCAAAGATAGAAGGCGTATTCAACCGTTAACTTCAGCGATTTCATTAATTTTTTGTCCATATTTTTCTGCAAATTCACGACGACGATCGTGCTGATACAATTTTAGGACCGAATCATTGACCACTACCCCGTCGGAATTATTCATCGCCGCCGCTAAGGCGGGCGGCATAATTTTTAATTGCAGCCGCTTGGCTAAATTTTCCAAACTCATCAAGCTGCGCCGGGCTGTCTGCCCTTTATCTCGCTCCTGATCGGCCTGGGCTGGCCGGTTGCCATTAGCCGATAAAAATTTTTCATAAGTGCCTTTCTTATTATACAACAAAACCAGATGACGGCGCCAATAATCGAAATAAGGGTCGGCTCCAGTCAGACGGAGGTCGCTGATATCCAGATGATCGTCAGAAATATAAAAACTCAAACAGATCTTATCCCGCTTAGCCTGGGGGGTCGGGCGGCTATTAAGCAACTTGGCTAAACCCGTGCAATAAAGGCGGCTGAGCCAAAGCCGACCGGGCGCCGTGATGATAAAAAAATCTATATCGCTCTCATCGCGCAGATTATACTGGCCGATCGAGTTGGCGACCGCGATCATCCGGACAGATGGAAATAGCTGGAAAAATTTAGTGAAACGCCGGGCAATCTTGATCTTGCGATCCGTATAGTTATGGCGCTTCTGGCGCGTCGTAACAATTTCTTCCCGGCCAGCCAAGAAATAAAAACCGTTACGGCAACCAAGGGCTGCAGGAAGCTTGTCTAAAACAGTTAAAATTTCCGAAAGCTCGGCCGGCTGCTCTATATTTTTCCAGATTTCATAGGCCGTCAGTGGATGCTCGAATAAATCAAAGAAAGCAACCACCTTGATGATTGCCGTTTCTAATGATTCATTTGCTATTCCGGAAAAAATCATAAAATCTACCAAAAATAGAGGAAGATCAAACGCCTACTTAATTATTTTTCGGCCGTTCGATCTTCAAGACGGAAATCTGGCTATCTTTATCCGTGATCTTAGTCACGTCCTTATCGATCTTCTTGAATTCCGCGTAAGCATTATTATAATGGTTGACCGTCGTTGACATGGCCGTCCCTAATTTTTTCATGAACTCATCGTAGCTCCCCATGTGCCGCTGCAATTTTTCAATATTCGCCCTAATCTCTTTCGCCTTCTCTTCTATCTGCATCGCCTTCAAGCCCTGTAGGACGGTCTGAAGATAGGCTAAGAAAGAAGTCGGCGAGACAATGATTACTTTCTTGTCCCGAAAAGCATACTCGATCAGATCGCGCGTATTGACTTTGACCGCGCCGACTTTATTGACCAAGAGATCATAATAAATCGCTTCTGACGGGATGAACATAAAGGCAAACTCCATGGTCTTTTCGCTCGGCTTGACATATTTAGCCGTCTCATCGATGCGATTTTTCAAATCTTGTTTGAATTGAGCCTCAAGTTTGGCGCGCTGTTCCACGTCATTAGTATTTAAGATCTTCTCATAAGTTTCTAAAGAAAATTTCGCATCTACCGGGATAATCTTATCTTTGACGAAGACCACTGCATCAACTATAGTTCCGTCCTTAAATGGATATTGCATCTGGAAAGAATTTGGCGGCAAGACATTCTTTAAGGTCTCTTCTAAAAAATACTCCCCCAAGACGCCGCGCTGCTTCGGATTCTTCAGGATATCCTGTAAATTCTGGAGTTGAGAAGAAAAATTAACGACTTGTTTATTCGTTTCATCGAGCTTGGTCAGCTTCTCGGTCACGTCGGCGATGAGTTTTGCTGATTGCGAGGTGATGTTCTGGACGATCTTGGCATTCTGCCCAAATTGCTCCTGGTTAGTCCGATGCGTTTCCGATAATTTCCGATCTAATTCCTGGCGCAATTCGCTGTTCTGTTGAGCCAGCTGCGCTAATTTTTCTGATTGCCGACTGGAACGCTCCACCGCTTCAATATTCTGTTTTTCTAACCTTTCGAGCAACTCACCCATTTTTTCTCCACCGCCCTCTTTTCTGCGCACGAGCAAAAAAATGACGGCGCTTATCCCGACCGCTATGACAATCAATAAAAATATGATTAGAGGATTATCCATATGTTTGCCGATCTGGCTTAAATATAGGTCTGACTTTTTACATCCTTATTATACTTTAATTTCGACCTTTTTTATAGACTGATAACTATTTTACTAATATTAAACAATATATAATTAAAACTGACTATACTATTGACAAAAATTAAAAGATAATGTATTATTTGAGGTTAATAAATAATCGTACTTTTTATAATTAAACCCCTGGAGGAAAACATGTTCCTGACAATCGTATTCACTTTAATGGCATTACACCTCTCTTTTATTATTATAAAAGAGAAGAAAGATTATTCCATCCCGTTTATAATGTTAGTGGTACTAATTCTATTTATGGCGGGAGCCATGACTGAAGTCCCTAAAGCCGTCCTAACTATAGGATTCGGCGTGTTGTATTTTATATCGGCCTTCTTATATGACCGGCCGATAGCAATACTTACGGGCTGTATCGTTTTTAGCTCGGGAATTGCAGAAATGGTATATTAAAAAAGAGGGAATCAACAATCCCTCTTTTTTCTTAGCTTAATTATAATTAAACGACAATTAAGAATCTTTCCGCAAAGCGTCCCGAATTTCCGTTAATAGTTCTTGATCTTTGGTTAGCGGCTTAGCTGTTTCTTCTTCCTTCTCTTCTTCAGCGATAAGCGGCTTGAGCTTCCGCTTGAGCCGGCCAATCAGTTTAATCGCGAAGAAAACGGCTAACGCGATGATCAAAAAATCAAAAATATTTTGGAGGAAAGTTCCGATGTTTATCGAGACGCCCGGTTTCAAGAAAATCTTTATTTCGGAAAAGTTGATACCGCCCAAAAGCAGGCCAATCGGCGGCATGATGATATCAGCGACGAGAGATGAAACGATTTTGCCGAAAGAGCCGCCGATGACAACCGCTACCGCCAGATCCATGACATCGCCTTTGATCGCGAACTCCTTAAATTCTTGCCAATATTTTTTAGCTTCGGCCATATATAAAATGATTAGACCCAAGTGACGCCCGCGACCTTATCGCCCTCGTCCTTGAAGCGCATGATCCTGACGCCTTGCGTATCGCGTCCTAAGACATTGACCGAGCTGAATGGCGTCCTGATTACTTGGCCTTTTTCTGAAATAATGATCAAGTCGCGCTCCGCCATATTGTCGGCATTGACTAAGAAAGCATTGGTAATATCACCGGTCTTAGCGGTCACTTTAGCGGTCTTGATGCCGCTCCCGCCGCGGCCCTGGATCTTATAGGCGCCAAAGTCTGTCCGTTTGCCGTAACCGTGCGCCATAATCGTCAATATTTGATAATTGCGTTTCTTTTCCTTGTCCGTCTTAGCAATGCCCATGCCGATTACCAGATCATCCTTATGCAGACGGATGCCGTGGACGCCAGCCGCGCCGCGCCCCATATCGCGGACATCCGTCTCTTTGAAGCGGATCGCTTGGCCTTTGGCGCTAACCAGTTGGATATGGTCGGAACCGGAAGTCGGCTTGACCCAAATCAACTTATCATCTTCTTTTAGTTTTATAGCAATCAGGCCGGAACGTCGAACATTAGCAAAAGCCGCTAATTCTACTTTTTTCACCAAACCTTTCGCCGTTGCAAAAAATAAATACTTGCTGAAAACCGCCTTATCTAGAGGCAGGATGGAAGAAATCTGCTCGCCGCCGATGAGCTGCAGGAAATTAACGACTGGCGTGCCTTTGGCGATACGCGAAGCCTGGGGAATCTCATAGACTTTGAGCTGGAAGGCGCGGCCTTTGGTCGTGAAGAATAAGACATCATTATGCGTCTGCGAAGAAAACATGAATTCGACCATATCCTCTTCCTTGGTCGTGAGGCCCATGACGCCTTTCCCGCCGCGAGCCTGGACCTTGAAAGTATCCGGCTCGATGCGCTTGATGTAACCGTCGCGGGTCATCATGACCACCGTCTCTTCATTCGGGACCAGATCCTCCATGCTGAATTCTTTGACGCCGTGCGCCACGACCTTGGTCCGGCGCTCATCGCCATATTTATCAGCCAGTGCTCTGAGCTCATCGCGCACGATGCCGCGGATCTTCGCCACCGATTTCAGGATCGTTTCCAACTCTTTAATTAATTTATGCTTTTCCTTCAATTCCTCTTCCACGCGCAATTGCTCTAGATTAGCCAGGTTCTGCAAACGCATTTCTAAGATAGCGACCGCCTGCCGTTCGGAAAGCTTAAATTTCTTGATCAGATTAAGCTTGGCGACCTCCTTATCCTTAGAAGCCTTGATGGTCTTGATCACTTCGTCGATATGTTCTAAGGCGATCATCAAGCCTTCTAAGATATGGGCCCGATCCTTAGCCTTATTCAGCTCGAATTGCGTCCGGCGCCGGACGACCTCCTCGCGATGCTTGATATATTCCTCCAAGATCATCTTCAGGGTCAAAACTTTCGGCTGGATGCCATCGACAAGCGCCAGCATATTCAAATGGAAGGTGGTCTGCAGAGAAGTATGTTTATATAAACTGTTTAGGATCTTCTTCGGGTAAGAATCTTTCTTCAACTCGATGACGATGCGCACCCCGTCCTTATCGGATTCATCGCGCAGCGCCTTGATCCCTTCAATCTTCTTATCTTTGACCAAATCGGCAATCTTCTCGACCAAGTCGGCCTTATTGACCTGATATGGTATTTCGGAAACAATGATCTTGAAGCCGCCATTCTTCTCTTCTTCTATCTCCGCCTGGCCGCGGACGACGATGCCGCCCTTGCCGGTCGCGTAAGCTTCATTAATTTCCTTCTTATCATAAATAATCCCTCCGGTCGGAAAATCCGGACCTTTGACGAATTGCGTCAAATCTTCGACGCTCGCTTCCGGATTGGCGATCAGATGGTCGATAGCGTCCGCCAGTTCCTTCAGGTTATGCGGCGGGATATTAGTCGACATGCCGACGGCGATGCCCATCGTGCCGTTCAATAATAAATTCGGTAATTTGGAGGGCAGAAGCCGCGGCTCTTTATGGCTGCCATCATAATTGGGGATAAAATCGACCGTATCTTTATCAATATCGAACAACATTTCTTCCGCGACAGCCGACAGCTTCGCCTCCGTATACCGCATCGCCGCCGCGTTATCGCCATCCATGGAGCCAAAATTACCCTGGCCGCGAACGAGCGGATAGCGCATAGAGAAATCCTGGGCCATCCGAACCATGGTCTCATAAACTGCGCTGTCGCCATGCGGATGATATTTACCCAAGACTTCGCCGACGACGGTCGCTGATTTGCGGAATTTCGCATTCGCTTTCAGGCCGATATCCCACATCGCGTAAAGGATCCGGCGATGGACCGGCTTCAAGCCGTCCCGCACATCCGGCAAGGCGCGCGAAACGATGACGCTCATGGCGTATTCCAGATAAGAGCGGCTCATCTCATCGTTGATCGGCTGCTCTTCCACCATCCCATAATCGGTCTTGCGGCGTAGATTGGCGAGAGATTCGGCCGGCGGGAGCAACGCTTTTTCCGGCTTGGGGAGATTCTTTTTTTCTGGCTTGGACATAAAGATTAAAACAGCATGTTAATCTGATTAATAAGCAATTTCTGTTATCCCTTCACAGCCGACGGGAATCTGGCAAGGTTGCGCCGAGCCGATAGTCGGCATGCAATCGATATAGGCTGGACAATCCGGAGAAGTCTCTCGCGGCGCCGCCTCGGTCGGCAAGGCGGTAATCGCATTTGGCGGCGTAGTGGTCGCCGGAGCCGAAGTAGCGATCAACGGAGCAGACGAGGCCAGCCGCTTAGTTTCGTCCAGCAAGTCATTTAAAAAAGCGGCATTCTTAACCCCATCCTTTTCTTTCTTATCCTGATCTAATTTATCTAGTTCTGTTCTTGCTTCCGCCAAAGTCTGGCTGAGATTATCCTTAAGGTCCTGCCAAGCCTGGCCATCAGAAGCCACGTTAGCGGCATGCTCAATACGCCAGATATTCTGCAAATTAAAGCTCCAAACCAACAAGATAAAAAGAGCCAGGACGACTGTGGCGGTACGTATTAAAATTACCTTTTTCCGCTCACTATCCATATATTATTCCTTGATACCGTCCAAATTGATATCGTATAATATCTGTTCGGCAAACAGGCGATATTTCAATATCTCTTCTGGGCTGAACCAGAGAGCGATCTCCCGCTCTGCCTCCGTCGCCGGATCGGAGCAATGGACTAAATTACGGACGGCCCGCCCGTCGATACTCGCTATACCATAAGAATCTAAAGTATAATCACCCCGGATCGTCCCGCCGTCGGAACTGAGCGGTTCGGTCGCCCCGACGATCTTCTTGACGATGCCGACTGCCTGGTTGCCCTCCCAGATCATTGGCACGACCGGGCCGCAGCTCATAAATTTGACGAGCGCCCGGATGATATCCTTGCCATATTCAATCGCCTCTTTTTCAATCGGTAAACCGGCCGCCTTCCGATCTTCTACGGTACGCTGCCCCTTGGCGGCATACCATGCGTCATCTTTATTATAATGCTTCCATAGCTGATCTTCGTCGGCCATAGTTATTTTTAGGGCGGTAAGTTTCAGGCCGGTATTTTCAATCCGACGGATAGTTTCGCCGATCAAGCCGCGCTGGACAGCATCGGGCTTGAGGATGACTAGAGTCCTTTCTTTTTTGGGATGGGTCATATATTTTTAAATGCTTAAAATAATCAGCTCCATATCCTCTTGGGGCAGATCTTTCTTAGAAATCTTTAATTTCTCTTCATAAGTAGGCGTCAAGCCGATCTCTTTGATAAACTTATCAACGCTATCGATATCTACTTGAAGATCTTTAGTCTTATAATGCATCGGAATGACGATACGCGGCTCAACCTGCGAGATCACTTCTACCGCCCGCTTGGCGTCAATAGTATATTTCCCGCCGACCGGAATCAACAAAATATCTGTGCCCACGACTTTCTCTAATTGGGCGTCGGTCAGGCTGTGGCCCAAATCACCGAGGTGAGTCACGGAAATATCATCAATCTCGATCCGGTAGATTATGTTCCCGCCGCGGACCACTCCCTCCTGGTCGTCATGGAAAGAATCTATCCCTTCAATCAGGATTCCTTTGAAATCATATTCGCCCGCGCAATTAATGATCATCGGCGTACCGCGCAAAGCGCCGGCATTATTATGATCGTGGTGATCGTGCGAAATCGTCACGATATCCGCTTCGAAATTAGGGACTTTCAAACCCACCTCCTTATCAAAAGGGTCGGTCACGACCGTAACGCCATCCGGACCGATCCGATCCTGCAGCTTAAAACAAGATTGCCCCTGCCAAGTTATAATCATATAGCTTAAACAATATTACGCATTAGTCCCGCGGCTCGGAAAAACAAATAAGTTTTCCTCTCTCGCCAGCGTTACTAATAAAAATAGGCCTAGAAAACCTATAGTCAGTATAGCAAAGATTGGGTCTCCGGTCAACTTGAATTTAGCGATTTTTTATCTGATTATCGCAGAGATTCCTGACTATTATCGACTTAAAACCTTGATAGTTCCAAGCTGATCTGTCCTTTTTATCTCAATTCCGAGCTCCGCTGCCCGATCTAGAACTTTTTGGCTAGGGTGGCCGAATCGATTATCCGCGCCAACGGAAAAAACCATCAAGCGCGGATTGACCGCAATTAAGAATAATTCGCTATTAGCACTATTAGAGCCGTGATGCGCGGCCTTGAAGACCGTGGCCGCGATACCCCAACCGGAGGCAACTAATGCTTTTTCCGCGGCCGCGCTATTGTCGCCGGTAAATAGGAAGCGGCGGCCAGCGCAATCCAGCCTAGCAGCCAAAGAATTATTATCGTCTTTCTTGATCCCTAAAATGGATGGGTTCAAGATATCCATAAAACAATCATCAGCATAGACTATCTTTAATCGCTCGCGTAAGGGCGATATGGACACCGCTCGCGTCTGAGCGACGCCCAGAAGTTCGGTCAGAGCCGGAGATGCCGGGGAGTCGATGGAATAAATTAGATTTTTGACTTTATATCTTTTAAGTATCTCGATCAGGCCGGTCAGGTGATCCTCATGATAATGACTTAAGACCACATAATCTATCCGCCGTTCATAGAACGGCAGACTCTCCCCGAGCCGACGTAAAATCCTATTATCTGGACCACCATCAATCAAGATGACTTGGCCGCCCGGAGTTTTTATCAAAGAGGCATCGCCCTGGCCGACATCTAAAAAATCGATCTCCAAATACTGGGGTTCATTATATATATGTAGAGCCCCGACCAAAATAACTGCCGCTGAGCCGAAGATGACTAAATATTTTTTAATATTTTTCTTTATTTTTAGCAAAAAATTATTCATAAAATTAGTATACTCTTTTGACTATTAAGGAAAGCTAAAAATCATATAAAATGCTATTGACAAACATAATTAAATATGATATTGTCATAAGTTAATCAAAAAAGTTCATTTCACAAAAAAAATAGGCACAGGAGGCCTAATTCAGATGAATAATCAAACAACCGAAGTGACTGTAGTTAACGCGGATTTCGAAACACTTGGACGGTATGAAAACGTCTTAGTCTATTTTCCAAGTTCAAAAAACGATAAGTTCTTGAAACTTATCCCGGCCCATGAAATAAAAACTGCTGAGTCGGAGAAAGTAGTAAAAATTCCGGAGCATTACCGTCGCGGAGATATTATCGACGGAAAATTTGTAACAAAACATTTTTTCCTTAATCAAAACAACCAGGGACAAAATGTTATTGCTGATATCGAAATCGTAAAAAAGACCGATCATGCTCGCAACGATGCCCAAGCGATCATACTCAACATTACAATGAAGCCAAAGGTGGCGAGAGCAAACCGTCCGGAGTGGAAAATTAAGATCGGAACCGACAAGATACAGGAGTCGGATGGATACGGAATTCCAGGAACGAAAAAATTTATTAATTTTGAATCAAATTAAATCTACAGAAAATACTAAAGTATAAGCCCGCCTCCCCACCCCACCGAATCGCCTCTATATACAAATTTTTCACTAAAAGCCGCCGCTCCCGCGCCGGCTTTTTTCTTTAATAAACCGCTTAAATGAGGGGACTTCGATCTATCACTAATCCGGCCCCTAATTACAAAAACCGCCTCGCCACAGGCGAAACGGCCTTTGTATAACTTTTAAATCAAAAAATAAATAATGTTTTAAAAATTATCTCTTCTTTTTGGCAGCCTTCTTCTTCGCTACCTTCTTAACCGCTTTCTTCACGACTTTCTTCTTAGCGGCTTTCTTCACCACCTTCTTTTTTGCAGCTTTCTTTTTCATAATCTCACCCCCTTTCTTAAATGAATTAAAAATTCTGATTAAAAATTTTGGTTCTCATCAAAAATTTATCTCTTACTTATATTATATAACTATTCCCGAGAACTAGCAAGAGTTTTTCCCAAATTTATAAAAAAATCCCCCCGTCCGATTCCGAGGACGGAGGAATTTTTATTTTTTTCTGTCACAAGAGTCTCTTTCGCGCGCTTCAAATCCGCGCGCGAAAAAATTTTTCTAATTCCGATATTTTAATTCTCTCTTGTTGCATCGTATCTCGATCACGCACCGTTACCGCGTCGCTGTCCAGACTTTCAAAATCAACCGTCAGGCAAAAAGGCGTGCCGATCTCATCCTGGCGACGATAGCGCTTGCCGATATTGCCATTATCATCGAATTCGCAGCGCCAGTCTACTTTTAATCCATCAAAGACTTCCCGCGCCTTCTTAACCAATTCCGGCTTATTCTTCAAAAGCGGAAAAACCGCAATCTTGATTGGCGCTAATTTCGGGGCTAATCTTAAAACAACTCGGGTTTCTCCGTCCAGCTCTTCTTCTTGATAGGCCTCAGTCAAGACCGCCAGAAAAGTCCGGCCGACACCGGCGGAAGTCTCGACAATATGCGGGATATATTTCTCATTAGTGGCCGGATCTGGATAATTAAGATCTGTGCCAGAAAACTTACTATGCTGGGTCAGGTCGTAATCGCCCCGAGCATGGATGCCCTCTAGCTCCTTGAAACCGAAGGGGAAACGGTATTCGATGTCATAGGCTTCTTTGGCATAAAAAACCAGGTTCTCGTGCTTATGCCATTGCAGATTTTCCGCCTTGATCCCCAGATCCAAATAAAATTTCCAGCGCGCCGCCCGCCACTCTTCGTAATATTTCTGATCATCTCCCGGCTTCACGAAATATTGCATTTCCATCTGCTCGAATTCGCGGGTCCGAAAAATAAATTGCCGAGCGGTGATCTCATTACGGAAAGCCTTGCCGATCTGGGCGATACCGAAAGGGATTTTGACGCGCGCCGAGTCTAAGACATTCTTAAAATTGACATAGATGCCCTGGCAAGTCTCGCCCCGCAGATAACTCGGCTCTTTAGTCCAGTCACCGGTAAAATTGCCAAGGTTCGACTGCACCAAGAGATTAAATTTACGGCCGGGCGTAAAATCAGTAGCGCCGCAAGTCGGACATTTTATTTCCCCCTGATGATCAGCAAAAATCTTATTTATCTCCTCCTCGGTCATCTTCTCGTCAGCAAAAACGCCTGCCTCTTCCAAGAGAGCGTCCAATCTCAGGCGGGCATGACATTTCCTGCATTCCGTCAGAGGATCAGAAAAACCTTTGACGTGACCCGAGGCCTCCCAGATCTTGGGGTTCATAAAAATAGCTGAATCCAGTCCGACCACGTCGTCGCGCAATTGGGTCATCGCCCTCCACCATTCTTTCTTGATATTATTGGCCAGCTCAACGCCATAAGGACCAAAATCATAGACCGCGGTAAAACCGTCATAAATCTCCGAAGACGGGAAAACGAAGCCCCGGCGCTTACAGAGCGAAACGATCTTATCTAAAGGATTGTCAGCCGCTTTTTTCATACATTAATATTATTACATCTCCGCCGAAATTACATCTCTTCCAGGACTTTCATCCCTAAGAGGCTAAAACCATTCTTGAGAACTCGTCCGATCGCCGCAATGAGCGCCAGGCGCGCCCGTTTCGTGCGAGGATCCGCTTTCAAGATATTAATCTCATGATAATAATCATTGCTAGATTGGACTAGCTCAAATAGATACTTGGCTACTTCGCTGGGATTATACTTCAGGCCGGCGCCAGCCAGCACTTCCGGATAACGTGCTAGGATCAATAAGAGCTGTTTTTCTTTCGCTTCAGATAAAGCCGATAGGTCTAAGCGGCCGAACCAAGCGCTCAGGCCGCCTTTCCGGATAATACTCCTCAGGCGAGCATACCCGTATTGTAAATAACAAGCGGTATATCCGTCAAATCGCAAGGCCTCATTAATATTAAAAGTGATAGTCTTGTCCGCGCTGACTTTTAGCATTTCGAACTTGATAGTCGAGACCGTCAGGGACAAGGCCACCCGCTCGATATGGCGAGCCGACCAGCCGGGATGGCGCGTAGTCGTTTCTACCACGAGCTTATTAAAAATCTTATCGCGTAACTCTTGATAGGTAATCACATTGCCGGTCCGCGAAGACATCATCCCTTCAGGCAAAGTGACGAAGTCGTAAGATAGATGGAAGACAGCCGGCTGATAGCCCGTCAATTCCAATACCTTGAATAATTGTTTGAAATATAAACTTTGCCGGACATCAATGACATAGATGGATTGATCGAGCCCATAGGCGCGAAATTTTTCCGAAGCGAGCGCCAAATCAGCGACCGGATAAAGCGCCGTGCCGTCCGAACGGATCACCGGCAAGACGCCGAGGCCATATTTTTCCAGATTGGCGATGATCGCGCCCTCGCTCTTGACTAAGATCTTTTTTGCGATCAGCTCATCGACCAGCCTAAGGCCGGCCGCGATGACTTCATTCTCATAAAAAATGTGGACGAACTTGATCCCTAATTCGCGATAAATATCAGCAAAATAATCAATGCTCCATCTCCGCGTCGTCTGCCAAAGCTGATAATTTTCACCGCACCGGCTTTCAATCTCCTTCATGATAGACGCGACTTCCGCTTTCCCGGCCGGATCATCTTCCAGGGCCTGGGTAGCCTTAGCATAGCAGCGGCCGAGCAGATAGCCTTTCGGCTCCGGTCTCTCGGCGTAAGTCTTGTCCCGGCGCCAATGCCAGATAGTTTTTGCCACGTGGATGCCGAAATCATTGACATAAGAAACCGGAATCGCCTGATAACCGTTCGCGGCCAGGAGATTGACGACCGCATCGCCATAAGAAATATTGCGCAGATGGCCGACGTGGTATTCTTTATGGGTATTACCGTTGGAATATTCGACCATGACCTTCCGTCCTTGGCCGGACAGATTAAAGCCATAACGATCGCCGGCTGACTTGATTTCTCGGATGACCTGATCCGCTAGATACGGCGCGGCGATAAAAAAATTGAGATAGGGGCCAGTTGCCTTGACTGAGCTAAAATATTTTTTTAATTCCTGGTTCGCGCTTACTTGCTCCGCTAATTCTTGGGCGAGGGCGGCCGGACTTTTTTCCCTGGCTTGGGCGAGATCAAAACAAGCTAAGCTTAAATCTCCTAAAGCCGGACTGGGCGGATAAGAAAAGACCGCTTGCTCTAACTGCAAGAGCGCCTTGATCTGCTTTTTTAAATCGGCTAAAACCATGCCTATCTAGTTATTTTAATAAAATGCAATTTACCGCGCTGTATTGTTAAGCCGCCCTGGACGGACAGGATGCGCTTCGGATCCTTGAGCGCCTCAAATTTACCACCATTCAGCTGGACCTTGATTGCCCCCTGCTCAATCAGCCGTCGCGCTTCGCTCTTGCTCTCCGCCAAACCCGTGGCGGCCAATAGTTCGACTAGGTCATACTCATCTTTCTGCGCCGGCCAAATCGCGACATCATCCGGAGTTTCTTTCTTCTGGATCGTCCTAATAAAATTTTCCTGGGCCTCATCTGCTGCCGACAGGCCATGATTTATCTTGGTGATTTCCCAAGCGAGCCTCATCTTCAGGTCGCGCGGATTCACTTTGCCTGCTTTCAATTCGGCGACGATCTCGGCTACCTCTCCAGCCGGCACTTGAGTACAGAGCTCAAAAGCGGAAGCGAGGACTCCGTCCGGCCAAGCCATTATCTGGCCATACATATTATTAGGAGTTTCTGATAAAAATACGGCATTCCCCTCGGTCTTGCCCATCTTCTTGCCGCTTTCATCGGCCAATAATTTTAAGGTCATGACAAACTTCTCTTTATTTTTCAGAGAGCGGAGCAAGCCGCGGCCGCACATCATATTGAACATCTGGTCGTTGCCGCCGAGCTCTAAATCAACATCCATCACCAGGCTATCATAAGCCTGGGTCAAAGGATACAGAAATTCGTGTAAATAAATCGGCTTCTCTTCCTTCAACCGCTCTTGGAACATATCCCGCTGGATCATCTGCTGGACGGTAAAGTTAGAAGCGAGCTCAATCAAGTCTTTAAAATTCAATTTATCATTCCAGGCGCTATTATACATCAACCGGGCCGGGTTATCGCCATCGAAATGTAAATAGGCCGCTGCCTGCTTCTGATAATCACGGGCATTATTCAAAACCTCTTCTCGCGTCATTTTCCGGCGCGCCGCTTTCTTGTCGGTCGGATCGCCGATCGGACCGGTAAAATCCCCGATCAAAAAAATAACCTCGTGACCTAGCGCCTGGAATTGCGCCAATTTATTGATAGAAATGGCGTTACCGATATGTAAAGCTGGCGCGGTCGGGTCATAGCCGCAATATAAGCGCAACCGGTCGCCGGATAATAACTTCTTTTCCAACGCTTGCGGACTCGGATAAATCTTCTCTACTCCGCGCGTCAAAAGATCTTGGATTGATTTCTTGTCGGTGATGACCTTAGACATATGTAGTGATAGGAAAGCCGGGCCTCCGGCTTGGTACTAATTAGCGAATTATGTTATAATATTATCAGACTTAGCTTAATTTTTCAATTAATTTTAAAACCTATGTTCTCTCATCGCGTCTTATTAAAACAGTCTTGGGGCTTGGCCTGGAAGCATAAATATTTATGGTTTCTGGGCTTATTCGCTTCATTGACCGCGGCCGGTGGCTCCTGGGAATATCAACTCATAACCCAGGGCTCCAACCAGGGATTGATCGATGGCACTTATTACCGCCTGAGTGGCATTTTGGCGGTGGCAGAGCTGATAAAAAATTTCTATTCCGGGCTAGGCGAACTCTTCCGCTATGATTTCTGGACCATCCTAAATGCCTTAACCCTGCTCCTGGCGGTAGTATTATTACTCGGGGTCTTCATCTGGCTGGCTATAACCTGCCAAGCGGCCCTGGTCAATGATGTCAAAAAAATCAATGATAATAAAAAGAAAGAACCGTCGCTTAGCTTGCGCGATAGCCTGACAGCTGGACATAAACATTTCTGGTCGATCTTGGGCTTGAACATCCTGATTAAAGTCGCTGTCAGCCTCACCTTATTCATCATCAGCTTACCGCTCCTATTTATGGCTCTGCGCGATTCCGCCGGGTTGGCCGCGGTTTATATGATCCTATTCATAATCTTCGTGCCAGTAGCCCTCGGCTTGTCCTTGATCCTGAAATACGCGATCGCCTACCGCGTCTTAGACAATAAATCTCTGGTCGCTTCCCTCGAAAAAGCCGGAAAATTATTCAAGCAAAACTGGCTAGTCAGCCTAGAGATGGCCATTATCTTATTTATCATCAATTTCTTAGCGAGCGGACTAATCTTGATCGTCATCGTCCTCTTCCTGCTTCCCTTGCTGCTCTTGGGGCTGATCTTTAATATGATGTGGGTAATTATGCTGGTGATGCTCCTAGCCATCACCGTAATCGTCGTCAGCGGCTCGCTTTTGACAACTTTCCAAATCGCTACCTGGACCAATCTATTCTTACGCTTGAAAGAAAAGGGCGGGCTAGCCAAGCTAGAACGGGCTTTCCAGCGCCGAGCCTAAGCACCCGCTCCAACAATTATGAGTGATTTCGCGTCTATTGAAAATCTGATCAATCCGACCGATGACGAAGAAAGCGTCGCCGGTCGTTTTGCTAAAAAGCAAGATGAAATAAAATTGCGGCGGATCGAAAAACAGGTCCAGCAGAACGCACAACAAGTGGGCTTGGATTACGTTAACCTTTACGGCTTTTCCATCAGTCCGGAGGCCTTGACCTTGATCCAAGAAGGCCGCGCCCGGGAAATGAGGGCGGTCTGTTTTTATTATGACGGTAAAAATATCCGCTTAGGCTGCCTAGAGCCTACCCGAGAAATATTGGATGAAGTAACGCATCTCGGCGAACAATATTTTGCCGAGGCGAAACTATATTTAATTTCTGAAAACAGCCTCTCAGTCGCTCTGGAAGCCTACAAATCCCTGCCTAAGGTCAAAAAATATGAAAGCGGCGTCGAAATCAATGAAGAAAGTTTAGAAAAATTCAAAGAAGCGATCAGTAATTATAAGAGCTTGAACGAAAAGATCAATGAGGTGAACATCACCGATATCGTTACCCTGATGCTCGCGACGGCGATCAAGGTCAACGGCAGCGATATCCATATCGAGGCCGGGGAAGCCGGCGTCACGATCCGGATTCGGATCGATGGCGTCCTGCAAGAAGCCGCGGTCATCAGCCGGGAAAAATGGAGTAAGATCGTTTCCCGCCTGAAAATCCTGGCACGCGTCAAAATCAACATCAATGATAAGCCGCAAGACGGACGCTATACCATCTTCTTAAAAGATAAGAAAATCGATGTCCGCTGCTCCTTCCTACCGACCG
This sequence comes from Patescibacteria group bacterium, assembly GCA_041651195.1. Taxonomy (GTDB): domain Bacteria; phylum Patescibacteriota; class Patescibacteriia; order Patescibacteriales; family UBA12465; genus UBA12465. The sequence goes on along the minus strand of JBAZJR010000004.1, from coordinate 13,727 downwards.
CTTACGGCGAAAGCGTGGTCATGCGCCTCTTGGATTCTTCCGCGGCCGCCTTAGAGTTTGAAAAATTAGGCATCCGACCGGAAATCATGCCGATTTTAGCTCGCGAAATCGCTAAACCGAACGGCTTGATCCTGACGACCGGCCCGACCGGCTCCGGCAAAACCACGACCCTCTACGCCGTCTTAAACCAACTGAACCGGCCTGGACGGAAAATCATCACTTTGGAAGATCCGATTGAATACCAGCTGAAAGGCATCAACCAGAGCCAAGTGGACAATAAACGCGGCTATACTTTTTCCGACGGCCTCCGCTCGATCTTGCGCCAAGACCCGAACATCGTGATGGTCGGAGAAATCCGCGATCTCGAAACCGCTGAAATCGCGGTCCAAGCGTCTCTAACCGGGCACTTAGTCCTATCTACTTTACATACTAACGACGCCGCCGGCGTGATCCCCCGCCTGATCGATATCGGCGTCAAGCCATATTTCCTGGTTCCTTCGATCAACGCGGTCATCGGCCAAAGATTAGTCCGCTGCTTATGCCCGGAATGCCGGCAAGAACAAATACTGAACGAGGAGGACAAAGAACAAGTTAATCGGATCCTGGCCGTCATCTCGCCTAAAGCCGGCTTAAACGTGCCGGCGGAGTTGCCTAAAGTCTATCAGGCAGGGCCAGGTTGCGCAGCTTGTAATTTCATCGGCTACAAGGGACGGAGCGGCATCTATGAGATCTTCACGATGAATGACAAGATCAAGCAATTGACCGTTGATAACGCGCCATCCTTCAAGATCCTCCAGCAAGCGGTCGAAGACGGCATGATCACCATGCTCCAGGACGGGATCCTTAAGGTCCTGGAAGGGCTGACTTCATTGGAAGAAGTTTATCGCGTCATCGGCAACTTTGATTACGTCAACGAGCTGTACGACATCGTCATTTCCCAAACTATCGGCCGCGGCGCCAAGATCAGCGCGCCAGATATGGAGCGAGCGGAAAAGCTCAGCCGAGATATCACTAAAATCCCAAGCGCCGTAAAAGAGATCCCGACTGGCGACCTGATCAATCTGATCATGGCGCTCGCTGCGGTCAGCGAGGCTGGCGACATCCATATCGAACCGACGGAAAAAGACGTTAAAGTCCGTTTCCGGATCGACGGCGTCATGCACGATATCCTGAATCTGCCGAAAACCAGCTACTTGCCTCTCCTATCGGAAATTAAAATCCTATCTGGCGCGCCGACGAATATCAAGCGCGCGACTTTCGACGGACGGTTTACGATTTACCTGCCCAGCCAGAAAATCGACTGCCGCCTATCGATCATCGCCGGCGGCTACGGCGAAACGATCGTCGTCCGCCTTCTCTCTACCGCGGCCGCGAACTTGGATATGAATAAATTAGGGATCACTTCCGTCGCCTTCGATTCATTGCAGCTCGCTATGAAAAAAACTCGCGGCATCATCCTGACGACTGGCCCGACCGGATCCGGCAAAACCACGACCTTATATAGCATACTGAATAAACTAAACAAACCGGACGTCAAGATCATTACTGTCGAAGATCCGATCGAATATCAGTTGCCGGGCGTCATGCAGACCCAGATCGACGAAGAGCGCGGCTATACTTTCGCTTCGGCGATGCGCTCGCTCTTACGCCAGAATCCGAACATCATGATGATCGGCGAAATCCGTGATACAGAAACGGCCAAGATCGCGGTCGAGGCCTCGCTCACCGGTCACCTGGTCCTATCGACGATCCATGCTAACAGCGCGGCGAGCGCGATTTCCCGTTTCGTCGGCCTCGGCTTAGACCGCCAGACCCTGGTCAACGCGATCGATTTCACGATCGGCCAGCGCCTGGTCCGCCGCTTATGCCCCCATTGCCGCCAAGAAATCTCCTTGGATCCAGACAAATTGAACCAGATCAAGACAGCCCTGAGCCAGATCAATAACCCCTTGGTGAAAGTGCCGGAAAAATTAATTTTTTACGAAGGCACGGGCTGCGACAAGTGTAAAAATATCGGCTATAAAGGACGACTAGGCTTATACGAAACTATCACGATGACGCCGACCATCCAGAAGCTGATCCAAGTCGAGAATGTCACCGACTTTGACATTGAGAAAGCGGCGATGGGCGAAGGCATGATCACCATGCTCCAAGACGGGATACTTAAGGCCTTGCGCGGAGAAACCAGCGTCGAAGAAGTATTTAAGGTAATCGAATAAACTTATGATTGAAAAAAAATTTTTAGATCAGTTGCAGAAAGACTACCGAGCTAATGAAGGCGAGCGCCGCCAGATTATCAGCGCCGCTAATGCCATCCTGTTTGAAGCTAAGAAGACGATTTTCGCCCTGCAACGCCAAGACCTGAAACTCGCGGCAACTAAGATCGCTGAAACAGAAAACGCTTTGAAAAACTTGGAAAACCGCTTCGGCGCGGAACGCCTGCACCGCGAAGGGGCCTATAAGGCGGCGGCTGAAGAGTATCTGGAAGGCAAAACTTTCTATCTGACTATTAAAAATAAGGAAATTACGGCGACGCCAGATTTAAACTTAGACTACGAAGCCTATCTGGGCGGCATCTGCGACCTGATCGGCGAGCTGGTCCGCTACGCGACTAACCAGGCAGCGGCCGGAAAATTCAATGAAGTCGCCAAGATTAAAAAGACCGCCGCGGAAATCATGGCTCAATTAGTCGATTTCGACTTGACCGGCTATCTGCGCACCAAATACGATCAGGCGCGCGGCCACCTGCGCAAATTGGAACAAATGGCTTATGAAATAAAATTACACGGAAAAAAATAGAAGTCACGACCGATAAGAACACTATGCTCATCGCTATTATCTCCGATATCCACGATAACCTCGCTAACCTGAAAAAATGCCTGGACTGGTGCCGGCAAAACAGAGTTCGAAAGATTATTTTTTGCGGCGATACGACCAATCTCGAAACAATCCAAAATCTCGCCGGCTTCGCCGGCGGGATTTTTATGGTCAAAGGGAATGAAGAGCTCTATGAAGAAAATAATCTAAGCCAATTTGCAAATATCCGCTATCTTGGTGAATCTGGAATTATAAAAATTGACGGCCGGGAAATCGGCCTAGTCCATCAACCAAGAAAAATTGAAACTCTATTAAAACGAGCCAAAACGCCACCAGATTATATCTTCTACGGCCATACCCATAAGCCTTGGCTGGAAAAACGAGGCGCGACCACTGTCGTCAACCCGGGCAATATCGCCGGCACCTGGTACCAAGCAACTTTTGCCACTCTGAATACGCGGACAAAAAAATTAGAATTGAAAATTTTAGCAGATCTAGGCCATCTTTCTTAGATACTGCCCCGTATAGCTCTTAGCGACCTTAGCTACTTCGGGCGGCGTGCCGGCCGCAACCAGATAACCGCCGGTTTCGCCGCCGTCCGGGCCGAGATCAATGATCCAGTCAACAGATTTGATAACGTCGAAATTATGTTCGATGATCAGGACCGTGTTGCCCTGGTCAACCAGCATATTCAAAACTTTCAAGAGACGATCAATATCGGCGAAATGTAAGCCGGTCGTCGGCTCGTCCAGGATATAGAGAGTCTTGCCGGTAGCGCGCCGCGATAGCTCCGTGGCTAGCTTGATGCGCTGCGCTTCGCCGCCGGAAAAAGTCGTCGCGCTCTGGCCGAGCTTGATATAACCCAGGCCGACCTCGACCAAAGTCTTCAACTTCTGGCTGATGGCTGAATGGTCTTTAAAAAAGGCCTGGGCCTCTTCGACGGTCATTTCTAAGACTTCAAAAATATTTTTTCCTTGATATAAGACATCTAAGACCTTAGCTTTGAATTTTTTCCCGCCGCAGACATCGCAAGTCAAATATACGTCGGACAGAAATTGCATCTCGACCTTGATTGCGCCATCGCCGGCACAATTCTCGCAGCGCCCGCCGGGCACATTAAAAGAAAAATGACCGGCGCTCAAACCCTTGACGCGCGCTTCAGGCAAATCCGCAAACAGATCGCGGATATAAGTAAATAGGCCGGTATAGGTCGCCGGATTAGAACGCGGCGTCCGGCCGATCGGCGACTGGTCGATATCTATCACTTTATCGATAAATTCCAAGCCGGTGATTCCTTGATGCGCGCCGGGCTCGACCTTAGCCCGATAAAATTTACGGCTCAAGGCTTTAGCTAAAATATCGCTCATCAAGGTAGACTTGCCGGAACCAGAAACGCCAGTGATCGCTACTAATTTACCGAGCGGGATAGCGACGTCGATATTTTTTAAATTATGTTCCGTAGCGCCGATGATCTTGATATCCTTGCCGCTCCCTTCCCGGAATTTGGCCGGCACCTTAATTTCTTTCCGTCCAGCCAAATAAGCGCCCGTCAGGGATCCGGCGCATTTTTTGATCTCCAGCGGCGTACCGGTAAACAAAACTTGGCCGCCGGCATCGCCGGCTCCCGGACCGATGTCGATCAACCAGTCCGCGGCCAACATCGTGGCGGCATCATGTTCTACGACAATCACCGTATTGCCGTTATCACGCAATCTCTTTAAAGTCTCGATCAATTTATCATTATCGCGCTGATGCAAGCCGATAGACGGTTCATCCAAGACATAGAGGACGCCGCTCAAAGTCGAGCCGACCTGCGAAGCTAGGCGGATGCGCTGCGCTTCGCCGCCTGATAAAGTCGCGGCTGAACGGCTCAGAGTCAGATAATCGAGTCCGACATTCGCTAAGAAGCCTAAATTATCCAAGATTTCCTTCAAAATCGGTTCCATGATCTTAGCATTCCCGTTCAAGATAGTATTATTCTTCAACCACGCAGACAATAAGATGTTTAATTCCCTGATACTCTTATCCGTAACCGCGATAATCGACAGGTCGTTAATCTTAACTGCCAGGGATTCCGGTTTCAGGCGAGCGCCTTGACAGGCCGGACAGCGGGAAACTCGCATAACCTTCTCGATTTCTTGCTTGACGAAACTAGATTTTGTCTCTTGATATTTTCCTGCCAAATAAGCCAAGACGCCGTTGAATGATCCGTCACCGCGCAAGATAAATTCTCTCTCTTTCAAGCTAAGCTCTTTGATCGCCGGCCGCAAACTAAAATTCTGGCGATTAGCTAAACCATCCAATTCAGCCAATAATCCGTTGCCACTGAGATTGGCGTGAGAAAGCGGCTTGATTGCCCCTTCTAAGATGCTGAGATTGGGATTAAAGACCAGGTCGGCATCAATTTCCGATTTAGTGCCTAGACCGCCGCAAGCCGTACAGGCGCCATGACCGGAGTTAAAAGAGAAGTCTCGCGGCTCTAGGTCGGAACAACGATAACCGCAGGCAGGACAAGCATAAAAACGGTCGACTTTCGTCGATTTTATTTCCCGGCCGCGGACCGTCTTAGAAACCTTCTTTTCTTCCGCCGCCTTTTTTAATTTAGTTTGGCATCGCGGACAATACGGCGTCCCGACGCGCGCATATAACAAGCGCAGATAATCGTAAATTTCCGTAATCGTACCGACCGTCGAGCGCGGATTATGCTGGGTCGTGCGCTGATCGATGGAAATAGCCGGTGACAAGCCTTCAATCAAATCGATGTCAGGCTTATCCATCAGCCCGACGAATTGCCGCGCGTAAGAAGATAGGGACTCGACATAACGACGCTGCCCTTCCGCATAAATGGTATCGAAAGCTAAAGAAGATTTGCCGGAACCGGATAAGCCGGTAATAACGATCAGGCGATCTCGCGGAATATCTAAATCGATATCTTTCAGATTATTAGTCCTTGCTCCCCTGAGCTTGATGAATTTTCCGGCCATGGAGATAAAGCTGCGGGCCCAAAGCCCTGATTAAAAATAATTAGGTCTATTATAGAGGAAAATAGCAGGAAAAACAAGCCCCTATCAAAATAGAGGATAAAAGAGTTTTAAGATCGCAATCAAGATCCGGTCAGACCAGTTGATCCGCCGTCCGTCCGTCTCGAAGACGACCGCTGTTTTCCGCCACTGGCCGATAATCTTCCCTAGGTCGCTGACTAGATTTTTCTGCCGGAAAAAGACGCCAGCTTCGATGTTCCAATTAAAAGACAGGACATCCATGTTTTGTGAGCCGATGACGCCTTCTTCGCCATCAATCAGCATAATCTTGGCGTGATTCATCGTCGGCAATAGATAAAATCTGACGCCCAAGGCTGAGAGGCGGCAAGCATTGAGATAATTAACTTTATTGACAGGCTTGATATCCGTATCATTGGGAATCAATATCTCGACCCGGAGGCCGCGCCGGCAAGCGTCATCCAGGGCCTTAACCAGCCAGCTGGGCGGCAATAGATAGGGGGTGACGATGACGATCGAATTTTTTGCTTCGCTGATCTTCTGCCGATAATAATTATTAATGAAATAACGCGGGGTTGTGCCGGCCAGATTATCGACTATCCAGGATTTTATCTTTTGCGCCAACGGCAGACGGCTATACTGCAAAATACTTTCTTTCTCCCCGCCAACCTGCTGATAGGTATACGCGAAGGACTTCAAGAGCGGCCGCACGATTCGCCCCTGCAATCTGATCTGCAGGTCGATCCAATGCCTGGTTGATTCTGTAATATTGACTCCGCCAATAAAGGCGACCTGCTGATCAATAATCAGGATCTTACGATGGGTATGATGGAACCAATGGTTAAAGAAAATAAATTCTACGCCCGCGGCGCGCAAAGCTTCGGCCGCTCCGATGCGGAGCGACGAACTACCGAAAGAATCGGCGATAACGACGACTTCCAGCCCGGCGGCAGCCTTAACGCGCAGAAGCTTCAAAAAATCATGGGTCGCCTGCGTATCGTCCAAAAAAGTATACATTTCCAGATAAATAGACTTCTGGGCGGCCGCCATAGCGGCAAACATGCCGTCCCAAGCCTTTTGCGATGTTGTATAAAGTCGGTATTTCATTAAAAATAATATTAACTTAAAAGACGGCGAATAGCCGGAATCGCTTGTTCAGCCGCCTCCTCGCCGATTTTGATGATCGCGTCGGCAGTCTGCTTATCGAAATATTTAGCCAAACTACTCTTCTTTACGAATGATGAAAGGTCTGGTTCGATAACCACGTCAGCCTGGTGCATCACTGCCTGAGACAGGTTAGATAGCATTGTCATCGTGCTGCGCACCAAAAGATTAGATTCCGTATATTTCTGCTCCTGAAATTCATTCTGATGATACAAGTTGACCGCAATAGTAATATCCGCGCCCATCTTGACCGCCAAGTCGACCGGCACGGGATCGCTCATCCCGCCGTCCGCCAAAAGCCGGTCGCCATGCTCAAAAACTTTAAAAACTAGCGGGACAGCACAGCTAGCGCGGACCGCTCGGGCGACCGAACCGGCGGAAAAAACATAGGGGCGCCCCGTCGCTAAGTCGGTGGCCGCAATATTGAGCGGAATCTGCAGATCAGAGAAGTCAGCATGATTCAATTTTTTATCCAAATAAGCCAAGAACTTATCGCCGCTGATAATCCCTCGGGTCCAACCAAAATCTAACAAGAGTGACATATTTTCCTTCTGATTATCGATCAAATCTTTCTCCAAAGCGCCAATATCCCTAAAAATGGCGTAATAAGCAGCCGCCCAAGCGCCGATACTCGCGCCGCTTAAAAAATCAATCGGGATGCCGCCCCTTTCTAAGGCTCGGATAACCCCAATATGGGCGAAACCGCGGTAGGCGCCAGAGCCGAGAGCTAAGCCGATCGTTTTACGAGAAGACATAAATTTTTATTTTTACCAGAAAAGTATAACATTTTATAGAGAAAATTAAAAAGGCAAGGCAATTATAAAAATTTTATTTTGTTAAACCAGGTAAACAAAATCCCTTTATTTTCACAAGGGATTTTTTAATTCAAAACTTGTTGACATTAAACTATTATGGGTATATACTCATAATAGGCAGAGATAAAGGTCGATCTGCCGCCATAAAAATAATAATGATAAATTTATGCCAAGAATGAATGGAACTGGGCCGACTGGCCAAGGCCCGCAAACTGGTCGTGGAATGGGACGCTGCGCTAGCGGAGAAAGAATGTTTTGGTGCGGACGACGGATGATGGGCCGAGGTGGTTTTAGAGTCTCTTTGTCTCCCGAAGACCAGTTAAAGGCTTTGGACGAGGAAGAAAAAGCTCTGCTATCAGACCTAGAAGCAGTAAAAAAAGAAAAAACGGCTTTAAAAAGCCAAAAATAAAAGAAGGCATGGGAACCGGCCTCTTGATCAAGGGGCCGGAAAGCCTTCTCTTATTAATTATAAACTAACAAATAACAGATAATTTTTCAAGATTATGCCCAGGCCGAAACTATGCCGAAAAACGGAGTTCAACCCTGAAGTGACTTATTTTAAGCCGCAAGGCATCCCCATGCGAGATCTTGAAGTTATCGAGCTGACGATAGAAGAGATGGAGTCATACCGCCTGCGACATTTGAGTAATTTAGACCAGAAAGGGGCGGCTGAGAAAATGCGCACTTCGCCTAGCACCTACCAAAGAATCCTTTATTCTGCTTATAAAAAAATCGCCGACGCCCTTATCGGGGGCAAGGCTATAAAGATCATAAAATAAGTTTATGAAAAAAATAATATTTTTTATCATCGGAACATTATTGATTTCCATTATTCCGGCAAGGAGCGTTTGGGCTCAAGAAAATCAAGCGATCTTATATTATGGCGACGGGTGTCCTCATTGCGCCGAAGTTGAAGATTTTATAAAAAATAATTCTTTTGATTTCTCTATCGAACGGAAAGAAATATATCAGAATAAAACCAACGCTGAAGAATTTAATCAAATTTGCGCGACCGAAGGCATAAGCCTAATGAACAGAGGGGTGCCCTTTCTTTACGCGGAAAACGAATGTTTTATCGGCGATAAACAAATCATTTCTTATTTATCCGCAAAACAGAAATCAATCGAAACGGATACCCCCGCAAACAACCCTGATAACATAAAGATAGCTTCTCCGAATCTTTAACTATGCCGATTTTAATCGGCGCAGCCTTAGTCGACTCTATCAACCCCTGCGAATTCGCCGTTCTCCTGATATTGATCGCCACGATCTTGGCGTCGGGGAATAAAAAAAGAGCCTTGCTGTCCGGGCTTGCTTATTCGGCTTCAATTTTCATTTCTTATTTTTTAATGGGGCTAGGCCTGTATTCAGTCGTCTCCAGTTTAGGAACTCCAACCATCTTTATGAAAATAATCGGCGGCATCGCGATTCTCATCGGACTATTCAATGTCAAAGATTATTTTTGGTATGGAAAAGTATTCTTGATGGAAGTCCCTTTAAGCTGGCGGCCGAGATTAAAATCTCTAGTGAAGTCCATCACCGGCCCACTCAGCGCATTTTTAATCGGATTCTTAGTGAGTTTATTCCTGCTACCTTGCACTAGCGGACCATATATCGTAATTTTGGGCATGTTGGGGCATAGTGAAACATTCATGAAGGCGGTCTGGCTATTACTTTTATATAACCTCATATTTATTTTGCCGATGATAATCATCAGCATCGGGATGTATTTCGGCATGAACGTTGAAAAAGCGGAAGAGACCAGAAATAAAAATTTAAGAATCTTACATTTGATAGCCGGGGTTATCATGGTGATAATGGGCTTATTCTTAATTCTGTAAAATTAATAAATAATAAATTTATGAAAGGATTTAACACAAACATGGAAAAAGCGACTTTAGAGAACAATTATTTCCGTAAAGTTCTTTATTCGGGAAAACACAGCCAACTAGTCTTAATGTCGCTAAAACCCGGGGAAGAAATCGGCTTAGAGACGCACACGGAGAACGACCAATTCTTTCGTTTTGAACAAGGGCAAGGAAAATGCATAGTGGATGAAAATGAATACTTAGTCGAAGACGGTTCGGCCGTGATCGTGCCAGCCGGAACCAAGCACAATATTATAAATATCTCCGAAACAGAAGAATTAAAGCTATATACGATTTATTCTCCCGCTCATCATAAAGATCAGATCGTAAGGGCAACAAAAGAAGAAGCGGAAGCTAATGACGAAGAATTCGATGGCCAGACTACGGAATAATCATGCCGCTAGCTAGCCGCCAGAATTAACTCTTTTCTATTAATAAAATAGGCTCAAAATATATTGAGTCTATTTTTTATTTGGGCCTTAAGGCCCGTGATTTTAAAAATTTAAAATCAATTTTTTAAAATCAAGTCTTTCAATAAGCCCCAGCGCAAAGGGAGTTTCAGAATTTCTTCCGAAACGGCTCAAGACTCGCTTCTAACATGTTCGATTCCCTCGACTTAGCAACCACACAAATAAAAGAACGCACTTAATGCGTTCTTTTATTTGTGTAGTCCTGAGATCTGAAATTTCTCAAAATTTTAATGAGATTATTGGGGAAATTGGAAAATGGGCGGAAATTTTAAGATAAGGGATAATAGACCATTTTTGATTGACAAAGCTACTTATGGGGGTATAATTATTTTTATAATAACACTTATGAAACCACGATAAACAGAAGTAATATCTCGGGAAAAATTTAAAAAAATTGATTAGAAAAAGTGATTAAGCTTTAAATATATGAATTTAAAAATCTTGGGTTCGGGTGGAACGATGACCGTGCCTCGTCCTTTATGCGGGTGTGCCGTCTGTTCAAAAGCTAGAAGAAAAGGTGGGAAATATAAACGCAATAATTCTTCATTTTTTATTGAGGATAAAAATATTTTAATTGATTGCGGAGAAGATATCGCCGATTCTTTAAATAAACATAATATCAGTAAAGTTGATAATTTATTTATTACCCATTGGCATCCTGATCATACCTTTGGTCTACGCGTTTTGCTTGAATCGGGTTATAATTTTCGCACTCACGGAGCGGATAAAATAATTGAAGTCTATATTCCTAAGAAAGTTTTTGAAGATTTAAAAGCTAAATTTCCAGTGATAGACTACCTACTTAATTTTCAAAAAACAGGTAAACTACATTTAATAGAAGATGGCGATGAAATTAAATTTGGTAATTTAGTTATTGAAGCGGTTGGTTATAATGGCGTAGGTTCAGATCACTACGCTTATCTTATTAAAGAAAATGATAAGCGTGTTTTATATGCGCCTTGCGATACGATTGATTTCAATACTTATGGAAAAGTACTGGATTTAGATTTATTAATTCATGAGTGTGGTATGTTTTTTGACCATAAAACTGAAATTAAATTTCCCGATTTAATAACCAGATTACGCACTAATAAACCAACAAAGACAGTTTTTACTCATATTGAAGAAATAGAATTAAGGCTTTATGGTGAAAATTTTGAAAAAGCAAAAAAAGATTATTCTGATGTAAAATTTGATTTTGCTTTTGATGGTATGAAAATAAAAATCTAAATGTAAAAATAGAGAAATGGAAAAGGAGGGTCGTAAAGATCCTCCTTTCTTAAGAAATTTAAGTAAAGCGATTTTAAAGTTATTAAGGAATTAATTTTTCAAAGGTTCTGGGGAAAGGTACGCAGTTATCAATTACCGCAATATCCAGGAATTTAGCAATTAAACGGTCTAAACCGAGACCAAACCCACCATGTTCCACGGAGTCGTCAATAATAGAGAGATAGAAGGCGTAATCTGAAACGTTGATGTTTGCGAGTTTCATTGAATACTCTATCTTTTTGCGGCTATTTTCTCTTACCGCACCGCTTACTAACTCCCAGCCGCATAGTATGATATCAAAAGTCTCCGTCAAGAAATAATTCCTTTGCTTGGTGTAGAACTTTTTGATATTAGAGGGATAGTGGTTGATAACGAAGATGTCACTGCCTTTTTTCTTTTTGATAATTTCACCGAGTTTAGCTTCGCCAACGACTCCTAAATCAACTCCATATTGGTAGGAAAATCCGTTAGAATTCAACAAGTCGATTGCTTCCTTGTAAGAAATAATTGGCGGCTCGTTTTTTGGTAAATTCAGTTCGGCTGCAGGCAAGGACATTTCCTTCATTTGGTAGTAGCTATCACAAATAACCGAATAGGCTAAATCGATAACCGCATTCAAATCTTTAGGATTTGACATCTCAACATCGAGACCGATAGTTTCTTGCAGATGACGGAAGCTGTTTTCAGTTTCTGCTCGCCAGAAAGGTCCGATTTCAAATATCTTATCCATTCCAGACGCAACTACCATTTGCTTGTACAGCTGATTAGATTGCCTTAAAAAAGCTCTTTCCCCTCCAGGCCAGATTACTTCAATCGCGCCGCCTTTATCTACTCGAGGCGGATCAGTAGATACGCCGACTATGTAGGGGGTGTTGATTTCGTGGAACTCTTTTCCGAGAAGATTACTCCTTATTGAGTTAAAAACGGCACTCCGTATCTTGATGATGTCCAGCATATCTACCGGTAATCTTGATGCGGCGCAAGTTTTCTGGATGTCAACGCTGATTTTCCCCAGAGCCGTCTTCATTTTGGTTAAGAAAAAAACAATGTTCTTATCCAATATCTGACGGGTCTGATTAACGGCGCTTTCTCTTCCATCCCTTGTCTTATGAGCTTCTTTGGAAAAATCTTGTATGTCCAAAACAGTCCAAGTAGCTTTTTTCTTCATTGAAGGCGTTGCTAAGTCAAAGATTAAAGATGTTGTTTGGCTAAAATGATTTTCCAAATTAACAAAGAGATCTTCAGTTTCGCTGTTATTATCAAGTGCCCAGAAAATAGCTTGAATATTTTTCAAGATATTCCAGTCGTCAATTTTAACTGCGTTAACTTTCGGTTTTTTACTAGCAATTTCTTCCAGTCTTTCCTGATTGCGATTGGTTATCCAAACTTTGTACTTGTATTCTTCTGCCAATATTTTAGCAATCAGGGATCCTGATTGTCCGGCCCCAACAACAAGTATATTAGAACCCGCGGTAACTCTGCCGACTAATTGGTTAACAGCAATCCTTTCAATGGAAGTATTGCCTGAGAAGAGGCCAGTCTTTTCCCTTACTTCCTCGGCCAACTCTTGAAGCCAGCCAGAAAGAATGGAAAAGGTGGGTTCATTTTTGTTTAACCGTGCCGCGGCTTTAATCGCATCGTTAATTTGAGAAAAAACTTGCAAATCACCGAGAGTCACGCTGTGGAGTCCTAAGGCAGCTTCACCAATGAAGCGGACAGCCATCTCATTATGGAAAAATTTAATTTTGTTTATGAATTCAATAATTCCATGATTTGACAACTTGTTCCAAGTATCCAGGACACAGTAATGCAGATATTCTTCGGAAATGTTCTCTGTGTGGCTGAAAATTATCATTACGGCATTGCATTTCTGGACAATTGTTAGTTGTTTTACGGTGATTCCAAGCTTGCGCTTGAATTTTTCAACCAAATTGGTTGAATCAGGGAAGCTGGCGGTTTTTAGCATGTCTAATACCTCCTTGTCTAATTTTGTAAAATTAAGCGAGGCACAGACAATTTCAACTGGAAAAGATGTTTTTTGTGTCATGAGGTATCCTCCTATAGTTTAATTGTTAAATTATTTATTTTTTAAATAATTATTGTTAATTATCTTAACATTTATATTTACCATAATTAGCAAAAAAATGCAATAATGATTAATTTTATGCTTAGTTAGTATATTAGCTAATTCTACGAACAATGACCTCCTCCCCGCACTCAAAAAGCTATCCTAGTCGGATAGCTTTTTTCATACGGGGTTTCCTTCCGGGTTTTCATTAGAACCCGAGCGTGGTTTCTTGCGGTAGATCCTTCTGGCCTTGCCAG